>NZ_JBXYJH010000013.1:0-118451 GCF_057396215.1 Psychrobacter sp. CX18
ACACCTTAAATAAACAAGTCGGTAGTCTCTATGATAAAGGTCATATCAGCTTATTAAACACGGCTGGCTCTACAACTAAAGCCAATATCATCAATAAGGTCAATGAGATTAAATCGAGTGCAGACATGGGTGATGTGTTTGTATTCTATGTGGCAGGTCATGGTTATAACTTCCCTGATACAGGCTATCATTTATTTACCTCTGACGTTGGGGCAACCTCTAGTAGTAAAGTTGCTCAAACAGGGATTAATGCAGAGGACTTACAAGACCTATTGGCACAGGTACAAACAGATAAAAAGCTTATCTTGCTAGATACGTGTGATAGTGGTGGCTCTATTGATGCCGGTCAGCTCATCGCCTCTCGTGGCTTAGATGATCAAATGGTGATAGAGCGGATGCAGCGTAAGGCAGGGGCTACGGTGATTATGGCAAGCTCGGATAAGCAAAAGGCGTTAGAGGGTTATCAGGGTCATGGGGTGTTTACTTATGGGTTATTGCAAGCCTTTAACGGTGCTGGTGATATGAATAAGGATGGGTATATGAAGACGGGTGAGCTGTCGAGTTATATTGAAGATGAGATACCGACTATCGCGCAAAAGGCGTTTAGTCAGCCGCAGTATCCGACAACCAGTACGGTGGGGAATGGCTTTGAGTTTAAGGTATTTTGATCACAACCTTTTCATTAAAAATGACACCACACTCTTTTCAACTTTTCAATTATTTCATAAGGTTTATTATGATTACGAAACTTAAAACCATTGTCCAACTTGGGCTTATCACTACCTTGATATCGACCACCTCCATAGCTTATGCAAAAAATGTCGCTTTACTAGTCGGAATAAGTGACTATAAGAACTTAGAAAAAGAAGATCTAGACGGCCCTAAGCACGATGTACAGGCATTAAGAAATGTATTAATAGAACAATGGGAGTTTAGGCCTGAAGACATCACAACTTTAATTGACTCACAAGCCTCCCATCAGGGTATTCTTAATGCCCTAAATGCCTTAGAGCGAAGAACTCAATCTGGAGATGAAATACTGATATATTTTAGCGGGCACGGCACTAGTATTTATGATGAAGGTGGCGTGGGCAATAGCTTAAAAGATGGGCTATCAAGTAATTCAGGAGCCTTTGTACCATATGACCTTAATGTTCAAAAAATTGAAAAAGCATTATTAAAAGGGGATATTGAAAGTGCAGTTAAAAATAATTTTATTACTGGTCAATATCATTTAAAACCCATTATTCAAAAATTAGAGAAAGATCGCTTTGTAACGGGCATTATCGATGCATGTTTTTCTGAGCACAGCTTTAGAAGCGTAAAAGAAGAGGGTCTTTTACCTAATCGCATTTTACCATTTAGTAAAATTTCTCCTCGAAAACTTGAGGCATATTCTGACTCTAATACTTCTCGTTTTAATGATGATAAATATCCTTACCACAATACCATAACCATCGCTGCTTCAAGTAAGGCACAACCTGCTAAAGATATCAATTTGGCTTTTTTAAACAAAAGCCCTAACACCACATTTGATAATAAACCTCACGGACTATTCTCTGACCTGCTAATCCGCATTTTAAGCGGAGAAATAGAGGCTGGAGGTAATGATGGGATTATTAGTTATACTGACCTTGAGAATGCTATGAAGTTGGGAATTACCAAATACCCGATTAGCGAAAAAGAGTTACAAACACCGCACTTTCAACCACTCCTAGTGGATTCAAATAATAGTAATATGATGAACCGTCCATTATTTGGACTCAATAAAAGTTTAACAAGACATAAAGTAAGTAATACCCGCCTTAAAATCAAAATAGATGACCCCATTGCTTTTAAAAAAGTAGTAGATAATAGTATTTTTGAAACTACTGATGAAGGA
This sequence comes from Psychrobacter sp. CX18, assembly GCF_057396215.1. Lineage (NCBI taxonomy): Bacteria > Pseudomonadati > Pseudomonadota > Gammaproteobacteria > Moraxellales > Moraxellaceae > Psychrobacter > Psychrobacter sp. CX18. The sequence goes on from NZ_JBXYJH010000013.1 coordinate 1,883, forward strand.
TTAGTTGACTTTATCGTAACTCGTAAAGCAAATGATTGGCAACTATCTACTGGTAATGGAACAGTGATATTAACAGATGCAACAGATTATCAGCTAAAAAACCGCATCAATACTGCTTACTGGCTAAAATCACATTTAACCAATAACTCTGACACAACACATATGCGAGTAAACGCACTCCCTGAAGCAGCAGGCAATGTTTTTAAAGCAGGGGACGAAATTCAGTTTGCGGTAAGATTTGATAAGCCCAGTACTTTATTAGTATTTAATATTTCCAGCCAAGGCGACATTAACATTTTATACCCTATTAATTCTACTGAAAATAAAATGTTAGTTGCAAACCAACTAAAAACCCTTCCAGAAGATGACAAAATTCATATCCAAGCACCATTTGGTCAAGACCAAATCATCTTTATTGCCTTATCTGAACCTCTTAATGAGACTGAGCTTAATACAATCTCTAAATTATATTTAGGTAGTAACTCTACCTTAACTGCTCCAGAAATAAAAACACTTAGCAATATTATTAAAAAGAAAGCGACTACTATGCGAGAACTAAACATACATACATTCCCCAATTAATCTTATTACTTTTAACGGGTAAATAAAATGAATAGAAAATTGATAAATAGAAAATCTAAAGCAGATACATTTTATATTTTATTAAATGTCTCACAAAATCAGCCTCTAAAAAGGTTAGTACTAGGTGTGAGTTTTATAATGTGTTTAGCTATTTCGACATCCTCAAGAGCAGACATTTGTAATAATACAAAAGCTATAGAGCAATACAATTCGGCCATTATAACAACTAATATCAATAGTAAGCTTGAACTACTCAAAAGTGCAGCCTCAGCTTGTTCAGCTACCTATGAAATATTAATAGAGTTAGGAGATGCTTATTTTGAAAACCAACAAATAGATCAAGCTATCAATACATATTCTAGAACTCTAAATAGCTTAATTAGCGACTCTCAATCAAAGCAGGCCCAAGTTTTAATGCGCTTAATGTATGCTTATGACAGTCAAGGAGAACGCTTAACTGTGAACCAATACGCACATAAAGTTCAGATTCTAAAAGCGAACGGTATGGTTTGGGATGAGCAGTCTGAACAAGCCTATCAATTTCTCTATCAAAAAACCAAACAGCAGTTAACAACTTCGCCTGTGACTGCAGAAGAGCTCAGGAAAAGTCTTGATGAAAAGAACAATCCTAGTAATAAAAACTTGGCTCTCGTTGGAGTTGATGAAAATGTATCGTCACCAAGTGTGCAAATAGACATGGATATTAAATTTGCAACTAACTCTTCATCACTAACTCCCACCAGTAAAGCTGTACTAAATCAAATTATAAGTACTTTAGCGGGTAATAGTGACTCTATTCAGAAGATCAAAGTTATTGGCCATACGGATACCACGGGCACAGAAGAATACAATCAAAACTTATCTGAACAGCGAGCACAGACCGTTAGTAAATATATTCAAAGGCAGTTACCAGCTCTTTCTACCAAAATCACCTCATTAGGACTAGGTGAAAGTCAGCCAATTGACACTGCTAATACCGCTGATGCCCATGCAATAAATCGCAGAGTGGTGTTCAAGATTGAGTAGTCTGGACAAGCTCCTTAATGATCATTATTTAAGAGTTACAACTCACCTATACCCATTATTGTTTAACGACACATCCCGCAAGACACCCAATAATTCCCCACAAGCAAGATACCTAACTAGAAATCGTTTTAGTTAGGTATGATCTAAGAGAAAATCTATTATCTAACTTCATATTGATGGTAAAACCTTTCTATTTAAATAATTTGTTATATAAAAACTAAATAATTTAACCCTTTTTTTTGTTTGTAACGTTAAAGCTATATATACCATTAGTAACCCTATTCCAATACATTGAAGGAATGCTAATGTTTAAATCCCTAAAACCAACGATCAAAATTCTTTTTCTAAAGGGATGTGTCTTACTGGCCACTTAATCTTAAGATAGTTGTGAAAACATGACTAATACTATTAATTCTAATGATATATTTGATATTGGCAAAAATGTGTCGGCACTTAATCAAGTATTTATTTTTGATACATGCCATGCAGGTGGGGTCGACTCAAAAATATCGGGGTTATACGACGCTCGTATGAGTGTGTTAGCTAAAAATATGGGGTTTCATTTGATGGCAGGTGCAGCTGCAACACAATACGCTTATGACGGTATTAACGGAAACGGTTTATTTACTTATAGCTTATTAAAAGGGTTAAAAGGCAGTGCTTTAGACTTAGATGCTGATAATTATGTATCAATTAGTGAAATAGGCAGATATGCAAAAAATGAAACTGAAATACAATCTAGCCGTCTTGGGTTTCAGCAATCCCCTTTTATTCGTAATTTTGGTGAGAGCTTTGAAGTTTATAAGATAAACTGATTTTTTTCCAACAAACAAAAGTAGACCTCTTGCAAAAGTACCATTTTATTGACTTTGATTAACTTAATATCAATGACTAGCGAAGACTTATGCAAGAGATCTAGTATTAATGTTTTTTTGTTTTATTGCGTGTAGCTAACTGCTAAGTTTTTATGTATGGCAGATTTGATTTATATAAAACTTACTTAGTTCAAAACAACCTTGTAAAGAATAGCTGAATATATACCAATCACATGATGGAGACAGTAAAGCCATGTTGCTACAGCAAACGACCCTACCTAGTTTGAAAAGAAAACAGGTTTTACTATTTATATCGGTAATTTTCATATTTGCCTTTTTTCAAAACTATGCTCACGCATCAGACCGTGTCGCCCTACTTATTGCGAATGAAGACTACGTACGTGGTGACTTAGCCAATCCTATAAACGATGCCAAACTAATTGAGCAAAAGCTATCTAGCTTAGGGTTCGATGTCACTGTCGTAGAAAATGCTAACAGATATAAGATGTTAAGCGCCATTCAAAAGTTTGGAGAAGACTCACAAGGTGCAGATTCAGCTGTGTTCTATTACTCTGGGCACGGTATGCAGGACGATTATAAACAAAACTTTTTGCTACCAACGGATGCTAATATAACAGGTGAGTCTAGTATTCGTGCCTATGGCGTGGAAGCATACGAAGTGATTAATGCGTTAAAGAAAGCAAAACCTCGTATCAGTCTGGTCATGTTTGATGCGTGTCGGGATAATCCTTTTGTTGGTGTACGTGGCAATCGTAACTTTGCGGTTGAGAGTTATCAAACTGATAGCGAGTTGTTGGTGTCTTACGCTACCCAAACAGGGCAATATGCGCAAGATGGCGTTGCTGGTAGAAATAGCCCCTATGCGATTGCCTTAGCCAATCAATTAGAGCAGGCAACAAGTGTACCTTTGTTGAAGATGTTTGATAACGTCAAAAATGAGGTTAAAAGACAAACTAATAACCAGCAAAGCCCGACTAAAATGGGCGATGCGGAATATGATACTTATCTTGTTTCGGCTAATATGAGTTTAGCCACAGCCACCCGAATTCCAGAAAAAGCTCAAGTCACGCATATTGCAACGATTAGCTCTAATATTTATATCGACTATAATAAAGACTCAGATAATGATGGAGTGAAAGATGTGTATGATCAATGTACTGATTCGAGTATTAGAGACATTGTTGATGAAAATGGATGTGCGAGACAAGGGAAAATAGCTTTCAGTATGGAAGCTATGATAGAGGCTATACCTAAGTAAATCTTCTAGATTCAGTTTTTGAGTCGAAATGTTTAGATATCTAGGTTTGTTCTAGTATTATGACTTAAGTATAAGGAGAACTTAACCTACTATATACAGCTTTTCAAAAATTACTTTGATAAACCTGCTATTAAAAATAGCGCTAAAAAACTATTCTTGGAACAATATGAAAACATCACCACCCTATCTATATTGGTATTACCTAGGCACTTTTGTGTTGCTAAGTTTATTTATCACAGTGGTGATATTTTTTACCATTAATAAAAAGCAAGAGCCTCTACCCTACTACAACTCGCAAGTCGATACCGCTATCTTAAATGATGTGATGGCATTATCTATAGTGCCATTAGATACCGATATTCAAACCTCATCAGAGCAATACACACTTGAAAATTTTTATCAATTGCTTGCCGAAGATGCCAATTGCGAGCGTAAGGTCATTGACAATCTTAGCCCCAATTCTATTAAAGCCAATCTTATCAAACTTAACATAGTACCTAAAGGGTGTGATGTTGATTGTCAATTGCAAAAAGCAGTAGAACGTCTCAAAAACTTTAATCAAGCCACTTATAACGCCTCCATCAAGGCTGTAAACCAAGGTAAGATTGATAGCCCGATGCATTTAGGTTTAGCAGAGTTTGTGAATAATACTTGTGAAATGATTGGCACACAGCAGACTATACGAGACAGCTATGGTAGCGCCACGGTTACCGTCTCCCCTTTTCATATCTTATCTAGTATCAAGCAGTTTGATGCCGCTGCTGAAAACTTAATGCAGCGAGGCAATATCTACTGGTGCGATGCTTACCGTGACCAAGAAAAGATAGGTGAGGTTATGCCTGCAACTGCCAGTAGCTGTCACGTCGAGTATAGGCAAGTACTATTTGCAGACAATGCGTTAGCAGTACGTAACCCTTGGTCGGGCTTAAGTGGTTGCATTGCCTTTGGTACGGACTCTTTGACTGGGCATACTTATATACTATCCAATAAACGAGGTAGATCAAATCTTCATACCGAGTTAGATAAACATTGTGAAGCGTTATTTGTTAAAGATAGCAATACTCAAGTTGATCAACAAGCGACCACTCAAAATAGTAATTCTTCTACTACTTCTACTGTACCTGTACCATCGCACGCTATAAGATCTGGTGAGCGTCCAGCGACTGATTTACAAAATATGGCTTGGGGTATTCCCGATGATTTTGATTTGATGATGCGTGCTGTTAACCCACTGCGTAAGGCAGGCGAGTTATTTGAGGTTAATGATGATGGCGATGTTACTGATATATTGAAAAATAATACGATTGAAATAAATGGATTTAATTATCCTATTGGATTGCACGTTCAAAGTACAATTGTACCTGAGGTGCAAGCGATGGCTCAACAGGTCGCCACTTGTTATACAGGCAACCTTGAGGTATGTGATGGACTGGGTATCAATACCGCTGATATGAAAAATTACTATGAAGATGCAGCCACGCGACGAGTGGGTATTGCCATTATGGATGTTAAAACTGGAAACATAGAAGCCCTAGCCAGTAGCTACAGTAAGTGTTTTGAGAACGATCATACTTCTGGAGAGGCTATGGATGGATGTCCTACAGTAAACTATAAGCCTCGTATCTCTCAAGACCAGCTAAATAATTTCGCATTTTATGGAGAGGCGCAACCTGCCTCTACTGTGAAGCCTTTAATGACCTTAGCATTTTTACCTTATTACAATGACTCGCACAAATCAGCTCTCAAAACAGACTTAATTAGTTCCAACTCTCCCAACTATACCAAGCGCCTGTTTTGTGAAATGGCTTATAACGTCCCACTAAATGAATGTCCATTTGCCAAAGATATTGTCAGCATTGCAACAAGCATGGGTGCCAATCAAGACTGTACCATGACAGATAACAATAACCCTTGGGCGATAAATAATAGCCTTGGCTGTGGTATGGCAGATTTGACTCTAGGAAATCTAAGCTATGTGGATTTGGGTGAATACAATCAAGGTAAAGTGCCACAGACACCTACCTTATACTATCGATATGGTGTAGAACAAAATGCTGATGCGCTTTATGGTATAGCGTTAACAGAAGATTTTAATCTGAAAAAAAGTATATCAAACGGTAAAACATTATATCGTAATAATCAAGCAGACCTTAATAGTACACTGGGACTTGGGCAAGGTAGCTCTCGAGTGTCTCCTATTGGTGTGGCAGGTATCTATGCACACATTGTAAATGCTGCTTCTAACAAAAACACGCAGATTATGCCACATCTGGTTGATAAATTTGTAGATGTTGAAGGAGAGACACCACAATTACTAGAGACTCAGCAGATTTATAAACAGCATATCCCAATCACTATCTCTTCAACAGATGCAAGTGAGCTACTATCAATGATGAGTGCCAATCCACACGCTGGTGGAACTGGTCATAGTGGTTGTAAATATAGTTTTTCTGCAACTGAATGTAACGCTATGACTCAAGTAGCGGGTAAAACAGGGACACCGACCTTTAAGAATAATGGAAATCAACGTCCACTGAAATGGTATGCCAGCGCATTCAAATCAAATCCAACTATGGCTAATTTTGACAAAACTATGGTGGTTTTAACCGAGCGCAATTGGCTAAAAGGTCAGAGTAATATTACTAATGAGCGTAACAACTCGGCGTACGTTGCTTTTAGCTTTATTAAAGTTAATAATAATAGACTAAATGCTATGCAAGCTAAAAATATTAATCAATCGCAGTCAATTAATAACCCTTAACATATAACACAATCTAAGTCGTTAAAATTGCTAATTATTACATTGGAACCTCTATGACATCCGAAATTGTATCTTCGCTCTACGCCCCACCTTATGCTAAGCATAAGCAATCAATTATTGACTTCATACGTAAAACACAATCAGATTATTTTCATACTAAAGTAAGAGTCTCTTTGTTACTTTCTAATACATTTGACCCGAATCAAGAAGCCTTTAATGATGCAGAGTTTTCTAAAATTCATTCTACGATTCGAGAGATAGCAGAATATTGCGAAGCAAATGGTATGATTTTTGATGAGCCTAAATTTCATGACTCTTCTAAACTCAAAGTAATCATTTATAATGAAAAAAAACTAAAAAAGGAAGAAGCCAAAGGTAAAAAAAGTATTATATCTACTCTTATCGATAAGTTTTTTGACGATGTCTCTCCCCAAGCTAAACCAATAGATTCCCATGATTCTAGCAAACAATCATCAATGCCGAATGATGAAGATTCTAACCCGCAAAGTGACGCCTCTGACAATATAGCTCAAGATGATAATCGGATGAGTACGAAATCAATACAGTTTGATGAGATACTGTCTGAATGCATGCAAGTACAAATCAATGAAGTTGCCTCTCGTCTCGTAAGGCTTAATCAAACAGCCGAAAGTGCTGGCTTTAGGGTGATGTGTAAACTAAACCAAATTAGTATTAAACCCATTGATAGTGAACTTGACACTATTGATAAACTTAAAGCCTTTTTAACTTTATACTCACGAGATAAAGCCAAAGTTATATATTTGAAGCAGGTTATGGAAAGTATCTCTCCTGTTGTTGCAAACTTCTTTAATGTTCAAGATGTACAGATAATACCTGAAGTCGACCAAAATAATAATAAAAAGCCCAACCCTTTTGCCAACCTTAATACTGAAACCAATACAAAACTTATCGACGAAAAATGGCAAGTAAAATTACTCTTTAGTTACTATGACCAAGAGTTTGATGCTTTATCGGATCAATTTAATGTCAGTAGTCTTAAAGAAGTTAGCACATCAAATATAGATATGAAGTTGACCATTCAAGACCATTTAAACCATGGTGCAGAGGCTCGTGTGATAACTGCCCCAAGTCAAGATTTTATAATAGGCAGAGGAGAAGATGCAGATGTACAAATATTTGGCGATGCCTCTACTGGAGCGCCTCAGTTTTCCAGAAAGCATTTAAGAGTACATAAAAATGGTAATCAATGGTCCATCACCTGTTTGAGTAATAGTCCTGTATTAGTTGAGGGAACAGATATCATGAGGTTGCATGAGTCAAGAGTTATAAAGAGATTAACCAGTTTGCGACTTGGAACAGGTCAGGGCATTGCTACAGGAGAATACGGTATTTATCCTGAAATTACCTTTAATGTAGCCTCTAAAAGCTTTGCCGTCGAGATTACTGATCCGTCTGCACTTAACACTTAATTGAATAGTAGATATGACTCATTCCCACCCTAACTCATCAAATCTTCCAATGCTCGTTGAAGTAACTAATCCTAGCAGCAATAGTGAATACGTTGAAGATAAACCTGGTGCAAAAGAACTTTGTAAGATTACTTCTACGAAGACACAACCAACATTGGATGAACAATACCCATCGACTGGCATTTTACAAGCCAACTATGCCTCCGAAAAGGGCGTCTATCATGATGATAATGAAGATTACGCTGGTTTTAATGACTTTTTCTTTGGGGTTGCAGATGGCGTTGGTGGCGGTGTCCACGGTAATATTGCCTCTCAAACTGTAATTGAGTGCTGTAAAAATCAAAAATGCTGGAAAACTAAATCAGATATACAAACAATACTGACTGTAGCTGAAGAACAAGTCACAGCTAGTATTAGTGAGCGTACCGACAAAAGAGGTGGCTGTGCCTTTGCTGGTATATGGCTGGATAGTTCAACAGGTCAAGGCTATTACTCATGGGTGGGTGATGTGAGAATTTATCACATTTACCCTGATAGTAGAGCAGAACGCCAACAAGATGGGCTACTCTTAAAAGGTTTAACTATTGATCAAACCTATGAGAATTTGAAAGAGCAGTCACCTAGTGGTAAGCAGGACAACTTAGCTAGAATTGTTGGCTTCAATACGATGGGAGACCCCAAAATAAAAGAGCTGCATCTAAAACATGCTGAGCACCTATTGATAGTCTGTGATGGTATTCATAACTTTGTCTCGCATCAACAGCTTCAAGCGGAATGTCAAAAGCTTTTAAATAAAGATGTAAACTTAGAAGATATCTGTACTAATTTAATAAGCTTAGCAAAAAATAATAACAGCCATGATGACTGTACAGCTTTAATTTTATCAAGAATAATTGAGAATACAGATTCACCCATTGTATCGATTAAAGAGCCTCATAGTGCAGACTCTGCTAATAACATGATTATTCAAAGCTCTATAAACTTCGATCTGGATCAAAAAAGTGTACGAAAGAACCCGATAGAAACTAAACATCAGAGTGCATTGCCACTACAAGTCTGGTCTATAGCAATATTGTTTACTATTCTTGGTATATTCATTGGAAAGTATGGATTGTTGGACGCTATATTAGACTACCTTAAATAGTCAGCATAAATAGATATAGAATGAATAATGACTTAGATAATCAAAGCACCCCAAATTTTCGAGAGCCCTATGGATGATAATAACCTTACTATAGCAATACTTTTTGATAAGTCGCAAAAGCTGATTGTTGCAGACAACGCCAATGCAAGAGTTATTCGTATACAAGAAAATGGTAGAACATTCTACGATAAAGAATATGTTGATTATAGTAAAAATCAAACTGCACAACGTGAAGTAATGATTTCGTCATCGATGAAGGAGTTAAACCATGTCTGGGATGTTGCTATTGATAATATAAGTACTTTGCGACAATATCTACGTACTGAGGATGCTGGGCTTAATGTAAGCGATTGGGTAAATATTATTCCTAAAAACTGTACAATCAGTAGCTATCATGACGACCATGTATCCTTAAATGGCATACTGCAAGAAACAACACAGTTCGTCTATTTATTCCAATATTGTCTCATCGCACTCAAAGAGATACATTCAAGAGGTATCATCCATCTTGATATTAAGCCTGATAATATCTGTATTCCTACTTTTAAAATCAATGGCCAATATACTTTAGACTTTCACAGTCTCAAACTCATTGATTTTGATATGGCTTTTTCTGAACAAATACCAATCGTACGACCCCTCAGTATTAGTGTTAATGAAGATACAAACTTATATCAAGCACCAAGGTTAAAATCTGCTATAAAAAAGGATGATAAACAAGCACAGAATGAATTGGACTTTGGTGTGGATTTATTTGCTTTAGGTAAGATGTTGCAGTCGATACTTAAGGAGTATCAAGGTAAATTAATTCCTGCGATTAATATCACTAATGAAGCTAACCAAAAAATAACCTCAGAAATCAAGTCTTTTATACAAATTCTTCTAAGGTTCGAAACATCGATTGAAAGAAGCTTAGATACCCACACTAGTTTAATATCTAGATTAGCGAATACGATAGATAAACTTGGTTTAAAAGACAAGCCAAACCCTTTTCAGTTTTCAGTCAATCTTGGTCAGATTTATGACTGGGACTTAAGGGTGACAGCATACAGTGAACCACAACCCATTGAAGGCAATACGACCATTGAAGAAATCACTACTGACCCTACCGAAATCAAAGAAACAGGATCTACATTTGTAACTAGTGCTACTGATCCAGAGTCTCTCGAAACATCAAACCAACTATACGAAAATAAAGCAAATGATCACCCTTACACTGATATAAACAAGCCTGAAACCATAGAAAGTCGACCATCTGGCAAGTCAACTGGAACTGTACAGAATTACGATAATAACCCAATAGATAGTATCGAAGCATTGCCTGAAGTAGACATAATACCTCCTGAACATCAGCCCAAACCTGCAATAGACAAACATGATCCATTCGGTCTAAATACCAGGAAAACTTCAAGAAATAATAAATCAACTAAAATTAATAAAAAAATAATGATAATTTTTTTAATATTAATTTTTACTATAGTTGGGATGTATGCTCTCTATAACATGGTAGTGCCTACTATAAACCGATCTAATGTCGAGCTTATACAACCAACTCCTGAACCTATACAACCAACCCCTGAGCCTGTACAACCAACCTCTGAGCCTGTACAACCAACCCCTGAGCCTATACAACCAACCCCTGAGCCTATACAACCAACCCCTGAGCCTATACAACCAACCCCTGAGCCTGTACAACCAATACCTACTCCTACACCACGACCTGCACCTGTTCCTAAACCACGACCAACACCTACTCCTAAACCAACACCTACACCACGACCTGCACCTGCACCTGCACCTGCACCTGCAGAGCCTAATGGAGATATTACATTAGAAGATATTTTAGATGGCGAAGTTATACAAGCCCCAGTAGTAGATTCTGATCATCAGGACTCTCATAACACAGATCAAGACGTTACTTTGGATGACATATTATCTTCACTTGAATAAAAAATTACTTTTAGACTTTGAAATAAATCAAAATATAAAGGTTAAATTTCAACACTTAAATTATTATTTGACTATAAAAATACAAGATAAGACTACTACTGAGACCATAAAATGAAAAAAAAAGCTGTTGATTTACTCACAAAGCTATTAACCAACTTTGTCGAAGCTACGCTATTGGCTATGGTTTGTTTTATTTTATTCTTTTGGTTTCAATTTAGCGGTATTGAGAAAACCACAACTGATGTCACCTCCACTTATAGTTATAGTCAATGGCTAGCAAATGACCACTTTAAATCGAACACACTACCAAAAGTATCATTAGAGAGTTTATGCAAACATTCTAGTAATCAACCAAATTTATCAAGCGATGAAGTCACGAAGTGTCAATCTATTTATCCGGATAGTCTCACCTTGCTTGAATTAAAAAGTAAGCTTGGATGGTACGGTTTACTAAAGAATATGGGCAAAGCACCACCAATTGCAGAACCATTAAGCCAAGCTAAAATAGACAAAAGACTACAAGAGTCCTATGCCAATATTCAAACAGGCCTTCAAGAGGTGGCTAAGCAATCACAAGGTAGACCAGCAAATATTAATGCGTTTATATTTGAAGATTTACAGCTTCGACGTAGTGGCTCAATGCATTTAGAATGTAGCTGGTACACAATCAACAGTCTTGCGCAGAATAAAACTATTAATCAGACGCAAGCTAATATATTAAGAACGGAGCTATTGACAGGAGGCTATGCACCGTACAATAGATTTGCCGACTTTCGCACGGTGAATGCTGATACATCAGTTGGTACTATTATCATGCCAACGACTTGGGAATTAATCGCTGATTCACCTGCAAAAGAAGCCTGTAGTAGTTTTAATGTAAGTCCTGCGCAACTGTATCTCACTACGATGAAAGATATACAGAACATGTATATGTATCAAGACTTCAAACCAAAAACCAGTAAACTAAATATACTTACAGATAAAGCTAATTTCTATTTTATATATTTAGCAATTCTTAGTTACGTATGTTTACTGATATTAAGGCTCAATATTCCGTTTTTAATTCGCTATATTGTTATCAGTGCCATTTGGGTAGGTAACTATGTTGTCATTAATAGATTTATTATTCCAAACCTTATTGGCATGGGTATGGTCAAATGGCTTAGCATATCCATAGTGGTAGTTGGGGGATTATATCTATTATCTAAATCTAAGGTTGATAGCGATAATCAAAAGGATGGCTTAACCAAAGTTTCACTCGTCAGTGTCTTATCTTATCCTCTATTAGTATTACTCACTGGTGTTGGCTACTTTGTGCTATTTGACTGGAGTATCAACAGTGGGTATATGAGCAATTTATACCTCGCACTGTATCAGTCAGAATACTTATTCATATTCTTTGCATTTATCGCTATTTCAGGGTTGCTATACGGTTCTCTGTTTCATACTATGCAACTTTTATGGGTAGTTTTCCGCCATTATCGAAATATCTTTTCTTTGCTTTTACAAAAATTTAAACCTAATGATAGTTCAGCGATAGTCAAAATTAGCACATTAAATATCATATTGTCATTAATTGGTTTAGTAATTTTGCTATTACTTATTATGTTTATTGCTTTTACTCTGCCTAATCAGCTTGTATCTGTATTGACCCGTACTGCACTTATTTTCCTGATTGCTTATTTTTTATCTCAAAGTCTAGCCAGCCAGCAATATAAGTTATTCTCTGAAACCAATATGCTAATCGCATTTAGTATTGCTTTAGCGTTGGCAATTCAGGCAGTGAGTTTAGACTTTGGACCAATCATGATATTAAGTTATGGTCTATTCATATTGCTTATGTGTGAGGTAGCAGTTCGTAAATTATCTACTGGTTATTTCTTTATTAAACCTAGTAAATCGTTCGCACAGTTTAGACAACTACCTGGTTTAACACAGCTTAAATATCTAGGTGCATTATTTGCAGTGAGCTTAGTAGCAATAGTTTTACTTAAATATGGATTTTATGTATTGGCGTCCAATGGATCGTTCCGCAGTGCCGAGCGTGTGGTATCAATGAATGTGCCTTTTTCAAGCACTAATGACCAACGTTCTATGCTATTGTATTTCATAGATGCAGTACCATCAGGTGGCTATGGGTTGGGCAATACCGATTGGCAGGGAGACTTCCGAGGTGTGCCTGCGCAGACACAAAGTGATTATTATCCAATGGCATTATATGGTGTATTAGGTGCAGGTAAGTTGGTCTTACTTTTTATAGCCTATATTACATTTTTACTGTCATTATGCGTCCCACACATAAAGTCGACAGGTGCACTACCTTTAAATAAGAATCCTCATCAAGAGACTTCCCATTTTTATGCCTGGGCCGTTCTAATTTGGGCATTTTTTATATTAACGCAAATAACGCTAAGTATTATGGGTAATTTTGGTGTGACGCCGTTAACTGGCATTACTCTACCTTTATTTAGCTATGGTAAGGTGGAGTTAATCATTTCGGCTATACTTATTGGTTTATTTCTACAACGGTATCGAAATACATAATTTTAAATTTATCAAATATATGTTTAAAACCTAATACATTAAGTATCTATCTAAACAGCTTAAGAATTTAATAATGCTACCGATTATAAAAAAAACTTGCACTCTTTGTTTATTCTTAGGGTTGTCTTTCAATGCATATTCAGACATGTGTATAGTGGATAAAGCGTCTAATAAGTGCACTCCTTCAGGTCAATACTTTTACAACAATATGAAAAACTCAAAACTTCATGCTTTGATTATAGGTATTGAAGATTATCAAGACCCAAATATAACATTATATGGGGCTAGCAATGAAGCGCTAGCTATAAACAATATCATTAAAAGTCAATCGAATCCCAAGGGAGATATTAAACTACTTAATACATCCAAATCGACAACAAAACAATCTATACTTACAGCATTAGATGAAATAAGCTTGACCGTCGCTAAAGATGATACTTTTGTATTCTATTATTCAGGACATGCTGATAATAACTTATCTAACAGCTTAATAATAACTTCAGACACCGACACAACTAGTTATGAAAAAGTTATACAAATTTTGGAATCAGTGCAAGCTTATTAATGACGAAACTTAGTGCCATACCTGCACAAAACAAGCTTGTTATTTTGGATGCTGAATACGCCCATTTATTTTTTAGAAATGTCGACTCTATTGCAAATAACATTCTAGTGATTAATGCAACTAGCGGTAATAGCCATGCATTAGCAGGTATAGACGGCAGTGTCTTTAACCATTCAATCATAGATGCTTTTAGTGGTAAGGCTGATAAGAATGATGATGACATATTGGATAGTTTTGAGTTAGCTTCATTTATTAAAAAAGATGTTAGAGAAACTACTCATTACCAACAAAGACCCTCCTACAGTAAGGTTGGTAGCAGCTTACATTTCAATATTGTGCCTCGATAACGGAATCGATAGTTAATGTTATCTCGATTCAAACAGCATATTGCTACCCTATCGCTGCTTACTTATAGTCCCTATTAATTGTTCCTGCTGCCATTCCTGATATCTAACGAGATTTAAGAGAGTTGTTAGGGTGGGCATGAACCTATTTGATAGTTGCTGAACTTATAGGTGACTATCTCCACTTCATTCGCTTTTACAACCTCCATCATCTTTTCTGGCTGAAAATGACCATGATTATCAAAGCACTGAGGGAGATGCTTCTTTAAAACAGCTATTTGTTTGCTGTTCACAGTTTCGGTTTCGTCAAACAGTGTTTCGGTATGGATGTCAGTCATGGTACGTTCTAATAGATATAGATATGGCTAAAAGATAAACACGTAGTATGCTTAAAGCATTATGGCAAGTGGTTTACTCTTGAGCAATGCTAAATACAGAATTTACGACATATAGTGTCGCATCTAGCAATTCTATATATTTAATTCAGCTTTTAAACTGATATTATAGCTTTATAGAGATGATAGTCATAATACAGGAGGAGGCACTATGTTTGAGATTAAAGGTTTAGATAAGCTCACAAAGACATTGAATGATCTTCAAAAGTTATCGACTGAATTGGACGGAGAGTTAGGTACCATAGAGTTCAATTCACAAAGCGCGGAGAGCATTGAGCAGGCCATTATTAAAATGGAAGTCATGGTTGACAAGAAATTCGAAAACTATTCATCAAACTCTGTAGCTTTAGAGATGGCTGATAGCATTAAATCTTCTTACAGACAAATGATTATAGATAAAGCGAGTGAAGAAAGGCTTGAAGTTGGTAAAAGGGAAGGAAGCAATGGCAATTGATATATTCAAGAAGATTGATAATACAGTACTAGATTTACAAGCTTCGCATAGTCAAACTTACGAAGGCTTATTAGAAAAGCTTGCACAGTTAATAAGGCATGATGATTTAGAGTATTATAATGAAAAGCTAATTGAAAACGTAGATTTAGATAAGTTTCTAGAAGATAGCTATGAAACTCAACAAGGCATGATAGGTACAAACAAGCTACTATGGACTGGTAATGAAAACTATGATTTAGGGCTAAAGTTTTTATTAATTCAAAAGCTCGGAAATGATTTAGATTTTGCCTCTAACTTTGCTTATCTTTTCTTTCATAGCCGCGGGGGTAAAATAATATCATGTATACATAATCTTGTTAGAAACTTGATTATACCTTTTGTACGTGATTATAAGGATTATATCGCAGCGAGTGGGGACATAAATCCTAAGCTCGAAATAGCTACTGTTCAGGCGGAGCAGCAAGTGAATAAAAGAATATTTATAGTTCATGGGCATGATGACTTTGCAAAAGAAAAAGTTGCACGTTTTTTGGAGAAAAATGGGTTTGATGCAATTATCCTACATGAACAAGCGAGTGGGAATAAAACAATCATTGAAAAAATAGAACATTATTCGGATGTGGGTTTTGCCGTTATATTGCTGACTCCCGATGATTTGGGTAAATCAAAAAAAGAAGATAATCTTCAGTATCGTGCGCGTCAAAATGTCATTTTAGAGCTCGGTTACTTTATGGGTAAGCTTGGTAGAAATAGAGTGTGTGCCTTTAAGTCAGGAAGTTTGGAAATTCCAACAGATTTCAGTGGCGTTGTTTGGAACCCTCTAGACGAAAGGGGGGCTTGGAAGCATATACTATCTAAGGAACTTAGAGAGGCAGGATATGATTTAGATAGCGATAGACTTTTAAAGTTTTTAGGATAAACCTGTCAAAAAAGTCAATTGAATTGATTTATTTGCTGGAATAGGTGGATTGCTATTCAATAATTGTTAATAACAAGGGTAATTGAAATTGGTTTGTTTTAAAGCATTAATAAGGTCTTTTAATGCATATCATAGAGTGTCATAGAGTGGCATAGAGTGTCATAGAGTGTCATAGAGTGTCATAGAGTGTCATAGATTGTCATAGATTGTCATAGATTGTCAAAAACAGGCTACAGCGCATTTTATTCTTTTATAGTGGTATAACACCAAAAAACCATTTAAACGCCTGTAATAGGCAAATTCTTTGCAAATTGAACTATTTTTAGTTGGACTTATTGAAAAAAGACGATATACTATAATTAGTGGTCAAAAAAAGAGGGCTACCATTTCTGATAGCCCTCTTTCTTTTTTAATCACTAAATACTAAAACGAGCATATAGATGCTCATGTCAGTACGTAATGATTTATAACGTGGAAATTATACTTTACTACATGTTGACATGTTTACTCAAGTAAACACCAAAAAAAAGTGGTTATTTTTGTATATGCGTTTATATGCTCCTTACTTTGATTTTAAGGAGTTCATTATGAACCACACGAAAGTACCAAGCGTTTCAACCCACAAAGGGCATATTCTATATAGGTTGTTACGAGGTGCAAGATTGCGTAACAAACAGCTTTTTCATGAAATTGATACCTGCGGCTCAGGCGCACGGTTTTGTGAGCTTCGTTCTGACGGTTGGGATATTCAAGATAAATTTTTATATACTACGACCAAAGAGAACAAGCAAGTTCATGTTAAAGAGTATTTCATCAAAGGCGATACGATAAAGGCCTATAAACAGCTTGAGTCTGTTCAGGACTTTTTAAATCGCTATGACAGCAGATACCCAAGTAATAATATCGCTTAACACGTAATTTATTATTTTAGATGTAGAAAAGCCATTAAGATTAATCTTGATGGCTTTTCTATTTCCATGGCTCTGTGATAACAGAGCTAAATAATACCTAAAGCTTGGCACAATCTACGTTGCCAACTTATAAACTCATCACCAATACCATTTGATAACTATTACCACCTATTAAGATACAGAATTGACTTGAGTCTTCAATAGGATAAATAAACTCGTATAGATTTCTGAGTCCTATCATCAAATCCATACACCTAAACTTGGTAGAAATCAATCAATTTCTCTGTTTATAGTAATCTTATTTAAACAGTATAAAAAACCAGATAGCTTTTAAGCTATCTGGTTTTTATATCGAACAACTAGTTATTTTCGAACCAATACCTGCCCTCTTGAAAAGCTAATACAGGCCTCACAAAACCAAGAACTCTTTGAACGCATATAAGGAATATCAGCAGGTACCTCTATTGGACAGCAACTACCACAATATTGGCAACGTACATCATCAATATAAACATGACAGGTGCTTATAGCTACGAAAAGCTCATTAGGCGAAACATTATATTCCTGACATAGATTTTTGACATAGGCAATATAACCGCCATTATTGTCAAAAGACCAGTAATCCTGACATAGCTGTTTGACAGCTTCACACGTCATAGGACTATAGATAAGTTTCAAGCTCATACCTCTTCTCCTTATCGATAGTCAGTCTGTGGAATAAGCTGATAAAGTCGACTTTGCAACTCTAAAAGCAGCTCATCGGTTATATAATCTTCTTGAGTCTCTAATTGTCTTTGGACCCAGACCCTAAGAGCCGTATGATCGTCAAAACAACTATCCACATCTAAAAAGCGAGCTAGTCCATTATCTTTTTGAATACAATATTCATGTATCAATATATTGGCAAGCCTATTGGCTTCATCACTGAAATAACCTTTTGGTTTGTGATCTGCAAGTAGCTCATCATAATTAATTATTTTCATGGGTCTGCTCCTCGCTTTTCTGGTCAAAATTAACTGACTTATCTTGTTCGGTGGCAACCCTATTTAAGTAATAAAAAGGCCTAAAGTTATTCGTCACATCAGAACCTGTAAATCCAGTGTCGATTGTGTCTATCTTTGCATCTTCCTCTGATTCAGATTCTAAACTTACTTCTACCTCAGTAATGTCGCCAGATATATGATTATCATTAGAGTTTATCTCGTCACTATCTAACTGATTACCATTTATCACTTTTGTGTCGCTATTCGTTGTATGTGGGCTGACAAGCCTCTCCTTACTGGCAAGTAGCAAATTATCTATTGCAGAGCCATCTTGACGGGTAATATCTGGCACATAACGGCTATACACCCTAAATAACATTTCTGTACTACTATGTCCCATTTGCCGTGCTATCCATTCAGGATTTTCACCAGCAGCAAGCCAAAGCGTTGCTGCTGTATGTCTAGTTTGATAAGCCCGTCTGTGTTTAAGACCTAATAACTCAAGAGTTGGCTTCCACACTCTTCGATTAACATTGCGATACTCAAGAGGATTGCCTTGACTATTACAAAAAACAAAATCAGATTTACCATAAGTACGTCTTTTTTGTTCTTGCAGAGCATCATAGACAATTTGCGACATAATGATTTCACGTTGCGATCCAACGGTCTTAGTTGGTCCAAGCTCTCCATCTACAAGAGCCTGTTTAATTGAAATCTCTCTTCTATGAAAATCAACGCAATCCCATGTCAGTCCATCAATCTCACTGGTACGCATTCCTGTAAAGAATCTTATAGTGTAATAAGGCTTAAAATCTTTACGTACAACATTAATAATCCGCCATACTTCATTTAACGTGAAAGGATTAACTGTTGGACGAGACTGTTTTAGATTTTTAATATTTTTAAAAGGCATCTCAAACTCGTAGCGTTCTGAAGCTTCTTCTAGTATCATACGAAGAGGTATCATGATCTCGTTGATCCGTGTTACCGACAGACTTGATTGGCCATCTTTACCGTAACGAACTTTGGCGAGAGAGCTACGGAAGGCCATCAAGTCTGGCTTCTTTATAACGTGTATTGCTTTATTACCAAAACTGGGTATCAAGTACTTATTAAGAATAATCTTGACCTTTTTTCGATAAGAAGGCCGCCATTCAATCATCTTTTCTTCAAACCAAATATCGGAAAATTCTCTAAAACTTGGATTACGACTGATACAAGCCTCTGACCTATCAGATAACTTCCGCATCTCTTCTGCTTTTTCACTTTTAGGAAAATAGGCAGCATAATCGAATATTCCAAGCGTTATTTCTGCTTCCATCTTTTTAAGTATTTTATCTAGTTTTTTGCGATTAGCAGGGGTATCTGCAAAAGCTGTCTTTTCTCTACAGCGTACCCCCATATATCTAAAATCAACAACTAACTTGCCAAAGCGTGCTCTCATAGTAGCCATAGTTTATCTCCTTAAAATTATTGAAGAGCCATTCCATTAATAGTACTCATTACTGGCTTGCACATATCCTCCTCGATACGCTCCCAAACATACAAAATCTTTCTACCGCCAAACGGACGTATGTAATGAATATTTTCAATTAATACGCTGTCTTTTAGTTGATTACGTATTGTGCGTGGATCGTATTTGATACGTTCTGCAAGCTCATCTGTTGTTAAATATGTATTACTCATAATTTTTACCTTTTTTCAGTTAATAAATACCTGCATTAAGTGCTAGAATGTAAAATGAATTTAAACTTTAAGAAAGTATAAATTCTTCTATTCGAATAATTATTACCTGTTTAATGGTAATAATTACTCTATTTACGTACTATACAATCTTTTTACCCCAATGTAAAGCATTTTTACCCGAAAAGAGGTAATTTTATGATCAAAAATAATTTCCCCGTCATTCTTGCTGAAAAAAGGCTTCGAGTAGCAGATGTCGTGAGAGCAACAGGCATGAGTAAATCAACTCTTCATAAACTATATAATGACGAGTCTTCTAGGATTGATTTCAATACCATAAATCAATTGTGTGAGTTTTTAGATGTCCAGGTAGGTGACTTATTTGTTTATGAGCCAGACTCTAAGGAAGTTGATAGAGGAGAGGTATCGAATGAGGATTAAAAGGGGAGAGTTGGTTAATTTTAACTGAAGTCCAATAACGTTATAACTATTTGATTTTTAATAAAAAAATTATTTATCTGGTCACGTTTTGGTCACGCTTTTTTTGATAGCTAAGTATCTAATCTACCAAAATATGAAGTCATATTTAGAAAAACATTTTTATTAATATAATATTTGATTCCAATCTATAAAATAGAAAGGTCGGGGTCAATTTTACAGTTGGGGTTTTACTACTTGGGCACGAAAGGGTCACGTTTTGGTCACGCCTCTATCTATTAAGATTTTTAATGTTAAGATATGATTAATAAAGTCCTTTAGATCTGATAGATAACTCCCTATTAACCTACTGATTTTAAAGACAAAAAAAAAGCCTCACTATGAAGTGAGGCTTCTTTAGAATATGGAGCGGGAAACGAGATTCGAACTCGCGACCCCGACCTTGGCAAGGTCGTGCTCTACCAGCTGAGCTATTCCCGCATTTGGTAGGATGATGCTATTATCATTTTACTATGAAATAATACCACACCTAGTATATCAAGCAATTATCTAATATTCTTCTATTAAGCAAGTTTTATTTAAAGTTGCTGTCATAGTTAAGATTGCTAAAACGATATATAAAAACAAAATTTGGAGCGGGAAACGAGATTCGAACTCGCGACCCCGACCTTGGCAAGGTCGTGCTCTACCAGCTGAGCTATTCCCGCATAAACCTGATAACTTATACTTAAACATCAGTGGATAACTAATATCTATAAGCTAAGTTACTGTAACTTGATAGGTGGGCTATTATAGATTAAATATAAATTCTGTCAACACTTTTTTTCATATTATTATATGGTCACAGCGTTAACATCATTCAAAGCTGTATGCATATCATTTATCTTATCAATACATTGCAAATTACTGATAATTAAACCGCCTTAACCTTTTTAAAATATCTTAATGAATGTTTAATTAATCCCACTGACACATAGTTTACAATTTAAAGCTGTATTATGGTTAGTTATTCGATAAACTTTGTCTATGTACGTTTATAAAAGATGACAACGTATCCATTATATTCTTGAGCTAGACTAATGATCATCGTTAGACCTATTTAGGTCATTGCTTAAAAGTTACCCAATAATAACCACTCTGCATTGTGTAAATGACTTATCATCAATTTATTGCAATAGACTGATAGTCCGCTCCGAAATAAACACTTGCTAAACTATGAGGTATGGCAATTACCCTTAAAATCAGGGATGTATACCTACTAACGAGGACAGTTATGAAAAAAATATTAATCCGCAGTACCTTAGCCGCATCGCTATCTTTAATGGCTTTATCAGGCTGTAGCTCTACCACCAATTCTGGAGTATTGGGTAGTGAAAGACAACAGCTGTTGCTGGTTTCCAGTGACCAAGTGCTACAGATGTCAGCCCAAAGCTATCAGAAATTATTACAAGAGGCTCGTGCTGAAGGGGTGCTCGATACCAATCCAGCTCAGCTGGCCCGTCTTAACAGAATCGCCCAAAAGTTAATCAACCAAGCGGAGCTCTATCGCGGCGATGCTAAAACTTGGAAGTGGGAAGTGCATACGATTCGTTCTAATGAATTAAATGCTTTCGTACTGCCGGGTGGTAAGATTATGTTTTACTCGGGCATCATTGATCGATTGGATCTGACTGATGACGAAATTGCCGCCATTATGGGGCATGAAATGGCGCATGCCATCCGTGAGCATGCGCGTGAACGAATTTCGAGTGAAGTTGCTACGCAGACGGGCATCGGTATTGCCGCCAGTATCTTTGGTCTGTCACAGGGTCAAGCCCAATTGGCGACTATTGCTGGAGATTTGGGTATTGCACGTCCCCACAGTCGTACTCAAGAGTCTGAAGCGGACAAAATTGGTTTAGTGCTTATGGCAAGAGCAGGCTATGATCCTAATGCCGCAATTACACTTTGGAAAAAAATGCAAAGTGCCAACCAAGGTGAGCCACCTCAGTTTTTAAGCACTCACCCTTCAAGCACTAATCGTATTGCGACTTTGCAAGAGCTTATTCCGCAAGTGACATCATCATACAAACAATAATTTTGTATTCTGCCAGTTCAAAACAGCCTTCTGCAATGCAGTGGCTGTTTTTTTGTGTCAGTGTTTATGAGTTAACACTGAGAAATTGAAGTGTTGCAGTGACACACTATAGTCAAAGAAGTCTAAAGTGGTTACAAGGCAACCGAGTGCAAGTACTACTGAAGTAGGCTTAACGAGGTTAACACTGTAACCGTTTAGTAGTTCACTGACTATAGAGCATCATAATGATTAACTGTTACTATAGAGGTCTAATAGAGGTCTAAAAATTATTTATGTGTTAGGAGTGCTATTTTGAAAGTATATAATGAAATAATAAACCGCTTACAATCGCTCAGTCCAGAACATGTCGACCTCTTAAATGAGTCCATGAATCATTCTGGCTATTTTGACGGTAAAGAAAGCCATTTTAAATTGACGGTTGTCAGTACACAATTTGACAGAAAAAGGTTGGTTGCCAGACACCAATTAATTTATAACCTGGTTGATGATTTGATGACCAGCCAAGGTGGCTCAGTTCATGCCCTTGCGATTCATGCTTATACGCCTGATGAGTGGCAAAAGTTGGCGGATACATCGAGCAGTGTCCCCGCCAGCCCCCTATGCGCAAGCAAACGTAACTAGCATGCTAATAATGACAGTAAGCTAAAACTTTTTTAATGTGATGTACAATAATTTGAGGAAATTATGAAACACTTTCATATCCTAATGGTGGTAATAACCATCTTATTATTTATATGGCAGTCCTATTTATCACTATCGGACGGTCATAGTATTAGTAAAAAAGCTAAAATTGCGACGCATATTGTGTATACCTTGTTAATAGTGTCTGGTGTGCTAAATGTGATGCCATTGCTATCTACCAATGCACCTCTTCAATGGGTAGGTGCGAAAATTATATTACTCATTGCGGCAATAAGTGCTAGTATTAAAGCATTCAGACCGACTGCGACGCCTGTCCAAAGAAAGGCAGGGATATTTATTGCGTCTATCGCTTATATTGGTATTATAGTTTTAGCGATAACCAAACCTGCTAACTTTTTTTGATAAAACGTTTTAAGAAGACATTTTGATGAAGCGTTTTCATAAATTACAAGTAAGCACTAAAACCAAATAAGTTGTTTAAATAAACAACGTGACAACCAATTAATTAAATCTGTGTTTGATTCACGACTTTCAAATGGAAAACACACGGAACCTTTAGGAAAAAAAAATGTCAAAATTCACTATAAAATCTCTGTCACTCTCAAGTGTTGCACTTGGTGGTTTTTTACTGTTATCTGGCTGTGCCAGTACAGGCAATGTGTCTCCGCAATATATTCCGCCAAGCACTTACCAAAGCTATGACTGTTCAGGTTTATCGCAAGAATATAATCGCATCACCACTTATATTAATAATGAGAGCGGCAGTTATTCTGGAATAACAACCACAGGCGTCGGTGTGGGTATATCAGCAGGACGTTGGGGAGTATCGCCAAACATCAATATTGGACTGGGTAAAAGTAATAACTCTCAAGCTCGTGATGCCAAATTATCCCGTTTATTCGGAGAAAGAGACGCTGTGGTTCAATCTGCACGACTTAAAAACTGTGCCTTTGCCGCCAATCTTAAAGTCTATGGTGAGAAGTGATTCATACACAAGGCGGTATAGCTTTTTAATAAAAGATTAAGAATAGTTTAACGATGGTTTAAAAGATTTATAAGTCGTCTAGTAGTTAATAAAAGTTATATATTCGCATTTTTCATTCGCACTCTTCATTCGCATCAAATAGTTAAGGTAATACGCATTAAGGCAACAAAACCATGAGTCAGCCCATCACATCACCAGAGTCTACTCAAAACAGCCAAGCAGCTACTGCTAATACGGCTAAGGTACCCCATTTTAAACGTCGTGATGACCAGCGTGTGGTCATTACAGGTATGGGGGCTATTACGCCTTTAGGTCTTGATGTTCAAAGTACGTGGCAACGCTTGATTCAAGGTGAAAGTGGCATCAGACCTATTAGCCACTTTGACGCCTCCTCTTATCGCGCGCAGTTTGCAGGCACCATTGAAGGATTTGATGTTAGCCACTATATGGTAGCAAAAGAAGCCCGTCGTTATGATAGCTTCATACACTATGGCGTGGCAGCCTCTAGCATGGCGCTTAAACAAGCAGGTTTTATTGATACCATCTCCTCGGAGCCTACCCCTGTACAGCATGTGGATGCTGACCGTTTCGGCGTCATTATCGGTTCAGGCATTGGGGGATTGCAGACTTTAGAAAATGGACGAGATGCGCTAGCACAACAAGGGGTTCGCCGTGTCTCTCCTTTTAGCTTGCCGGGTGCTATTGTCAACATGGCAGCAGGGATGGTGGCCATAAAGCATAACTTACGTGGACCAAATTTAGCGACTGCTACTGCTTGTACTTCAGGGGCTCATGCCATTGGTCTGGCTGCCAGACTGATTGTATACGGAGACTGTGACGTCATGCTTGCTGGTGGTAGTGAAAAAGGCTCTAGCCCTCTTGGAATGGCTGGATTTGCTGCCATGGGGGCTTTGTCATTACGCAATGAGGACCCTACCCGTGCCAGTAGACCATTCGATAAAGACCGCGATGGCTTTGTGTTGGGCGATGGATCTGGGGTTGTTGTCCTTGAAAGCTTGGCGCATGCTAAAGCGCGAGGTGCCACCATATTGGCTGAATTAGCAGGCTTCGGTATGAGTGACGACGCCCATCATATTACCGCCCCACCAAACAATGGTGAAGGAGCTGCTCGTGCCATGCAGCACGCCATTAAGGATGCAGGCATTAAAGCGTGTGACATCGGTTACATTAATGCTCATGGCACCAGTACTCCCGCAGGTGATGTCGCTGAGTCGCAGGCTATTGAGGGAGTATTTGAGGCTTGTAAAGACAGCCTATTGGTGAGCTCAACAAAGTCAATGACGGGTCACTTACTGGGTGCTGCAGGGGCTATAGAAGCTATTTTTAGTATATTGGCATTACAAGAACAAGTCGTACCCCCGACTATTAATTTAGATAATATCGATGAACACTGTCATTTGGATTATGTGCCCAATCAAGCACGGACAGTCGCTAACTTAACCTATACCATGTCTAATAGCTTTGGGTTTGGGGGAACCAATGGTTCTGTTATTTTCTCACGTTGGTCTGAATAACGGATAACGTACAATACTAATATCAAACATGGAGACTCGCTAATATGACACAAGTCGCATTCTCACACCAATTTTCTCATCGCTGGTCTAATGCGCCAGAAGCGGTCAAAAACGCTTTGATACAAGAGTTTGATGACATTGTACGGTTGTTGGACAACGACACTGACTTAGAGACGTTTCAATTCTCGCAACCCGATCTGAATGCTTATATTGATACCATTTATACAGACATTGCCGCGGAACAGCAGGCTGCCCTATTGGAAGCAGAAAGACTTGAAGCTGAGAAAGAGGCGGCGGAAAAAGCTGAGGCAGAAAAAGCTGAGGCAGAAAAAGCTGAGGCAGAAAAAGCTGAGGCAGAAAAAGTTGACGCTGAAAACGATAGGGCCAATCTAGAAGCTGCGAAGCTGTATGACGAGCAACTGGCGGTTAAAGAGGAAGAAGAAAAGGCTGGAGAGTCAGAATCTACAGAACTTTTGTCGTCCTTAGAGTCTACTGCTGATAATAGTAATCATCCGATAGATCCAGATAACTCAGAGGATATGACATCTGTGGCGTCAAATGCGACCACCACACCGCCAAACTTCGAATTCGAAACCACACAAGGTGAGCTTGATGAAGCGTTCCTCAAAGAGTTAGAAAGTCGTATTGACGATTACTTAAGTGAGCAACTGAGCGCCATGTCAGAAGATCTTAAATCTTGGTTACGCGATCAGGTAAACGCTCGTCTAGGCAATAAATAATATGTAAATACTGAGCGATTGTTACCTTATATTTCTATCTTTATATAAACTAGCACTGCTAAAATAGACTTAGCGATATTAATCCCATAACCGTTTAGTCGTTCGCTGACTATAGTTACTCATGCAATACTTTATAAATAGTATTTGCCATGACTTTACCAATACCATTTACCCCTTCTAACTCTTGTTGAGAAGCTCCCAATAGCTGCTGTAAGCCACCAAAATGATTGAGTAGATCACGCCGGCGCTTCTCTCCTAATCCTGGAATCGCCTCCAGTACTGATGAGGAACGGCGCTTGTCACGCTTTTTGCGATGGGCGGTGATCGCAAAACGGTGCGCTTCATCGCGTATATTCATAATCAAATGTAGTGCCTTTGAGTCCATCGGCAAGTCTAATGGCTCATGTTGCAAAAAGTGCAACACCTCCAAACCCGCTTTACGCCCCTCGCCTTTTGCCACCCCTATCAGCAGTGTATCATCAAGAATATTGAGCTTAGTTAATACCTCTTCGGCCATATTTAACTGACCTTTGCCGCCATCTACCAACAATACATCTGGTAATGGGTGCTTTTTGTAGCGACGAGTTAGCGCTTGAGCCATAGCCGCATAGTCATCGCCATCTTGAACACCATGAATCGCATATTGTCGGTAATCGCGCTTGCGAGCACCGCCCTGATCGAATACCACACAGCTCGCTATGGTCGCCTCTCCCATGGTATGCGAGATATCAAAACATTCAATTCTATCGATATTCTTCTGTGTAACTGGCTCTAGCACCTCTTTAAGAGCGCCAAATCTAGCATGAAGCTCGAGATAATCACCCAACTTAGTCTTTAGCGCATTTTGAGCATTGAGTTTAGCCAAATCTAACCACTCAGCACGGTGCTCACGTACCGCAGTCTTAATGACCGTCTTACTTTCAAAATGGGTACTTAAGGCTTCTTGCAAAGCCATTTGATCCGGTAGCTCATGACTGATAATAATTTCACCTGGCAAATCATCAGTAACCTGAAAGTAAAACGAGCTTAAGAAAGCAGACAAGTTATCACTTAAGGGCTCACTGCTGTCAACATCTGGAAAGTAGTTTTTACCCCCCAATACTCGCCCACCTCGGACAGTCAAGACATTGACACAAGTCATACCTGCCTGACTGGCGATTGAGACTACATCGGCCTCACCTTGTACGGTATAAACGGCTTGACGCGACTGGACCTCACGTAGCATTGATAGCTGATCACGATAAAAGGCTGCTTTTTCAAAATCTAGCTTGTCGGCTGCCCCTTCCATTTTATTAATCAGTGCCTCGTGAATATCACCTGAGTCCCCCCTTAGAAAGCGGACGGTGTTTTGTACATCTATGGCATAATCTTCAGGAGAGACTAAACCAACACAAGGCGCACGGCATCGTTTTATTTGGTATTCAAGACAAGGACGTTTGCGTTGCTTAAAGAAGGTATTAGTACACTGACGGATTTGAAACATTTTCTGCATCAGCACTAACGTCTCTTTGGCCGCATATGCCGAAGGAAAAGGGCCGAAAAACTTGCCTTTTTGATGCTTCGCTTTCCCCCTACCATAAGCCAGTCTTGGGTAGGGTTTATCCGCTGAAATAAACACATATAAATAGGATTTATCATCGCGCAATAGGACATTATAAGGGGGACGATATTCCTTAATGAGGTTTTGTTCTAGTAGGAGTGCTTCTGTTTCACTACGAGTAATAATGGTTTCAATGTTGTGAATACGTGACACTAATGCTCGTGTTTTAGGATGATCTATGGTTTTAGCAAAATAACTATTAACCCGATTTTTTAGGGATTTTGCTTTACCCACATATATAATATCCCCATTTTTGCCCAGCATTTTATACACCCCTGGCAAATTGGGCAGGCGCTTAATCAGATGCTTTAGGCGGGCTTGTTTATCATCGACATCAGTCGCTACAGACTTACTAACCATAACTTTTAAAAGCTCACAAGTAACGTATATGTTTTATATTAATGGGGAGAAATCATTCAGATTACAAGCACTGACGTAGGATTATAGACGTATGAGTTATAAATAATAAAAGGGTCTTCAATCGAATAGATTGAAGACCCTTTTCTAATCACCATAACAGTCATTAGTTCTTTTTGGTATACGGTAATTTAATCTTAAACTTAACCGTTAAGCGAAGTTCAAGTAAGTGATAGCATACTTAGTATCTTAAATACCTGGTGCAGTTTCAACCGCATCTGGTACACCTGCATCCGTTTTGCTTTGAACACCTTCACGGCGCGCAGAGAGCTTCTCGCGAATACGGGCAGACTTACCTGAACGCTCACGTAAGTAGTAAAGTTTCGCACGACGTACCGCACCACGGCGCTTCACTTCGATGCTATGAATAATTGGAGAATGTAGCTGGAATGCACGCTCAACACCGATACCACTTGAGATTTTACGAACGGTAAAGGCAGAGTTTAGACCACGGTTACGCTTTGCAATAACCACACCTTCAAAGGCCTGAAGACGTTCGCGATCCCCTTCACGTACTTTCACTTGAACCACTACTGTATCGCCAGTAGAGAAGTTAGGACGCTCAAGAAGTTGTGAATTTTCAACAGCTTGTACTAATGGATGTGCATTACTCATGAGATTGCTCCTCACATGGGATGGCATAGGCTAAGGCGCGTACCACCCGTTTATAATAATAACCTCTTCGACTCAGTTAGAGAAATAAGAGGAAACAGGAATAGGAATTTGGCTTTAGAATCTGGTTTTTAGAGGTAACTGACATCAAGTCAATAACCTTAACGAACATTAAAAGCCTTAACAGGGTTTTTAAATTCGTCAGTCTAAACATATAAATCAATAAAATATTAAAACGATTGCCTAATAAAGATAAAAAAGTCTATCTTCTATATGCTCTATTAATCGGTCAACTTTTTAAGTAGACGGGCCTGCTCTTTATTGGGCGTAAAACGTCGCCATAGATCAGGTCGCCTTTGTTTCGTACGAGTCACTTGTTGCTGAAACCGCCATGTTGCAATATTAGCATGATGGCCCGAGAGTAGTACCTCTGGCACTTGCAAGCCTTCAAAGTTATAAGGCTTGGTATAATGTGGACAATCAAGCAATCCCTCAACAAACGAGTCTTGCTCTGCAGACTGCGCATCACCCATTACATCAGGCAATCTGCGAATCACACTATCCATTAATACCATTGCAGGTAGCTCGCCGCCTGTTAATACGTAGTCTCCAATGGAGATCTCTATATTAACGTAGCGCTGTAACAACCGCTCATCGATCCCTTCATATCGACCACATAACAAAATCATAGCGTCATAATCACGCATAGACACCACTTTGTTTTCATCTAATGCGTCTCCTTGCGGAGATAAATAGACAACGGGACAATGATCGCTATCAACAAGACATCCATGTTGACTGGCTTGTTTCTTTGCATAGTCAATCGCTTTTGCCAATGGCTCAGCCATCATCACCATACCTGGACCACCCCCAAAAGGGCGTTCATCTATACGGCGATAATTGTCGGTTGTAAAATCGCGAGGATTTATACAGTCTATAACCACTTGCTGATTTTGAACGGCTCTACCAGTAATGCCAAACTCACGAATCGCGGTAAACATCTCTGGTAATATGGTGATGACAGCAAAGTACATCAGGTCACCTCCATTTTATACAGTCATTCAAATTCAGTGTAGTAGATAGGGTAAATAAAGAACTTAGAGTTATTAGGCTTAAACTTAAACTTAATTAAACTCAGACATAAAGGCTTATAGCTTTAAACAGGCGATAAGCTTAAAAATCTCGTTCCCAATCTACAATAATCTGTTGCGTGGTTAAATCAACGTCATCAACAGTTTGTTTATGCCAAGGTATTAAACGGGTTTCATCATCAATACTGTTACTCGTTGGCACCACTCTCATAATGGGATGTGCGCCAGTTTCGAACAATTCTTTAATGGAACCTAGATACTCATCTTGCTTATTAACAACTTTTAAACCAACCAAATCAGACCAATAATATTCGTCTTCTTCAGTGCCAGGTAAGCTGTCTTTATCGATCCAAATACTAACACCGTTCATAGTCTCAGCGACATTGCGATCCGGTACTTGCTCAAATTGAGCCACAAGCCCCGTTCCCTGCTTACGCCATTGACTGACAGTAAGTGGTTTAAACCCTGTCGCTGTTTTCATCCACCAAGGTGAGTAGCTAAAAATAGCTTCTCGATCCTCAGTTTCACTAAAAACCCATAGCCAGCCTTTAATGCCGTATGGTTTTTTTAGTTGTCCTATCTTCATAAGACTGTCAGCATTAGGTGCGGTCATAAGACAAATATCATTTTAATGTCAGTCGCATAAAATTAAATTCAACGACAAATTAAGAACGATAATTTAAAGTCGTCAAGATTTAAAATTCTGCCACTATTGATAAAAAACACATACTAAAAATGGCCTCACAATGAGATACTATCTCTTAGTGAAACCATGTTTTATGCGTTAGTTTCTTCAGTAGCAGGCTTGTAACCCTTTGCTAAAGCTTTAACGCGGTCTGAAGGCTGCGCGCCTTTTTCGATCCAAGCATTATACGCTTCCATGTCTAGACGAAGCTCAACTTCTTGACCTTTCGCTAGTGGATTGTAAAAACCTAGATTTTCGATGTAACGGCCATCGCGTGAGCGACGTTGATCTGCTACAACAACTTGATAGAATGGGCGTTTTTTGGCACCGCCCCGTGCTAAACGAATAACAACCATTTGAGTTCTCTCTTCCGTAGGTATACCAAAAAGGGCATAATTATATCAGATTACTAATCACTTGGAAACCTTTAAGTTAATAAAACATTACCAATCTACTTTAAACTAAGCGATATCTTCATGAATAACACCTCGTCCCGTTCTTTTTTATCTCAGCTTCGCCTCAAACCATACTCCAATACGTGGCAAACGACTCTTGCCGTCATGCTCATGGTGACAATAAGTGTGGTGGCATCTATTTGGTTTTTTTGGCGAAGTTTGTATCTACCTGAGTTAAAAAATCATGCCCGATACCTAACGACAGAGCTTAAGTTGGTTACGGCAGCACGTGAAAAGTGGGCAGACAATAAAGATATTACCGAATGGATTCTCTCCCACAGCCATATCGTCATGGTCGAAGATCCAAGTGATTTTCCTGATGTGTCAGATAAAGCTGTGGTTGGTTTCTTTACTGATGTCATTCAGCAGGAAATCAGTCAACAGCTCGGTCGCGAAAGTGTGGTTTATTTTAAATTTAAACCAACCCCTCAGCTCTGGGTTCAGGATACAGCATCGCCCGACTTTTGGATACGGGAACCTGTGGTATTTTATGCCCAATATAGTCCAAGTATCTTAATATTCTTCATTTTAGGTATTCCGCTGTTTACCTTGTTGACCATTTTGCTGTTAGTACGCCAATTAAATCGACCCCTGCGTAAACTACAACAAGCCGCTACCAACTATATTCGTCTTGGTACTGCGACCACGCTACCAATCAATACTGGCACCACCGAAATACGGCGGGTAAATATGGCCTTTAATCGCTTATTTAGCACATTAAGTCAGGCGCAAAAGGAGAGAACGATCATGTTGGCTGGTATTTCTCATGACCTACGCACCCCATTAACCCGTATGCGATTAACCGCTGAAATGCTACCTGATGAATTTCTTAAAGAGGGGCTCATTTATGATATTGAAGATATGGATGCCATTTTAGAGCAGTTCATTTCATTCATGAAAGACGGCTCAGATGAAGCCGTTAGTCTCACTGATTTGGACAGCATCTTTAATGAAGTCATGGTGCAGTTCGCCCCGCTAGAATTTATTTATCAGACAGAGGGTCTCAAAGAAGTCCCTGTTCGACCATTATCAATTAAACGCCTGATCATTAACCTAATCGTTAATGCTCAACGATATGGCAAGCCTCCCATATATTTAACCGCCACTATTACCCCGACCTTTCATTCTAAAGAGGTTGATCAGGATGATGAAAAGTCAGTATCCACGCCCAATATCGTTCGCAAAGCCAAGGAGCAACTTATCCTATGTGTTCGCGATTGTGGACCAGGGGTGGCAAAAGATCATTTAGAGCGCATTATGCAGCCGTTTGAGCGCGGTGAGTCAGCGCGTACTACCCAAGGTAGTGGACTCGGTTTAGCCATCGTACAGCGCATTACTGGTCTGCATCATGGGACTGTCGAGGCGATCAATCACCCCGAAGGCGGGTTGCAAGTATGTGTTCGAATCCCGTTGCTATCTGAGGCGCAATCTATAGATGAAAACACTACTCAGCATAACCAGAGTGTTAATCCTATAGACGCTAAGTAGTATGGTTTTAAAGCCATAACCGTACCCGACACCTCAATGTTAATGTTTACTTAACTTAGTAACTCCAAAATAAGCTCAAAGAAACCCAGTTACAATAAGCTGAAGACAAAGAATAGTAACAAGAAAATGAGTAACCTTACAAACAAGTCTAAGAAGAATCGGTATTTATAGCTTTAAAATAGCCTTTACACCCAACTCTAGAAGTTAACCTATCGAGGATATATCCCTTTAACATACAAAACGCCTATTAGTGAATACTAATAGGCGTTACAGTCTAGTCGTTAAAAGTTAATACGTTTTAAATAGGAATAAACGTCCAGTAATGGCTTAAAGATAGTAAAAATTACCCATCATTGCTCATCACTTTCAATAATTTTTCGCGCCCCTTTTTCCTGCGTTAACTGATCGGCTGCAATGGTTTGAGTTAAGGGTCGTACCGGCCATCTCATTGTAAACCGTGCACCGCCTAATTTAGGACTCTCATCCACTGACATTTTTCCGTTAAACCAAAACGCAATTCTTGACACAATAGATAAACCTAATCCATAACCGCCTGAAGCCCGAGTACGACTGTCATCAAGTCTTGCAAAAGGCACAAATACCTTGTCTCGGTCTTCTTCAGGTATCCCATGACCATCATCTTCGACCGTAACAAAAGCCTTTCCTTTATGGACACCTGCGCTTATAACAATTTTTGATTCTGCATAGCGCAGTGCATTTCCGGCTAAATTCTGAAGGACTCGATGTAAGTAACGTCTATCTGCAATAGCACTAACTTTGGGAGAAGGCGAGATACCCACCACTTCAATAGGCTTACCCAGAGCGTTCGTTTCACGAACAATTTGCTCGACTAAATCCCGTAAGTTAACGGACTCAAGATCAAGCTTTGGTGACCCCTCTTCAAGCTTCGCATAAGTCAAGATTTCATCAATTAAGCTATTAAGAGACTCAATATCTTCATCAATATAATCTCTTTGTTTTTGTCTCGACTCTTCATCCTCAGTATCGGCCAACATATCTACCGCAAAACGAATACGTGCTACTGGCGTTCTTAACTCGTGTGATACTGCCCGTGTCAGCTCTCGTTGAGATTCAATCAAGCGTTTAATGTGCTCGATCATAGTATTAAATGTCGCGGCCAATCGCGCTATCTCATCTTGACCAACAACTTGTACGCGAGTCTCTAAATTACCTTCGCCGACTTCATTAACACCAGATTGTATCAATTGCAGCTTACGCTCTAGCGGGAAAATTAATGCATATACCCCAAGGCTGATCAGAAACATACTGATGAGCACCACACTTATGATGAGGTTGAATGGGAACCATTTGAATAGAGCAACTGGACCAATTACCACCACCATATTTTCAAGTTCTGAGGGGGCGATAATTTTGATAGAAGAGTCGTCAGAGCTGGTACTATCCCGAAACAACATCACAACTTCATCACGTTTTAAACGCCGCATTTGATCATCATCAAGCTCAAGGTCTTCAACTTTTTCGATACTAAGGGGAAAAGCGAACTTTTGCGAGATCTCTTTTAATCGTTGACGTTTGCTTTCAAGACCTTTGTAATAAGACAAGTCATTTAGTAATAGCACTGCCATTGCACGTACTTGTTGCTCAGTTACTTTGGTAATACGCACCGTGATAACATTGTCCTCACCCTCAATAGGATGGAAAATATCCGCATGCGCAGGCTGCATTACATAGCGTACTACCGTTTTCTCTTGTTCTAATCGTTTAAGTTCACTGGCTTTAAAATCAATACTTGATTCGGGTTGTATACTAAAGTTATTACCAAATAGCTGGCTGATATCATTCAACCAATATTCACGCTGACTTTCTGTTGATTGTTGCTTTAGGCCCGCGCCAACTAGATACAACGCACCAGTCGCGATATTTTCCCTATAGGCCTGTATCCGTTCCTTGTTTATCGTATCGACCAACAACTGCGCAAATAAGGCGACCAACAGGCAGACCAATAACAACCCAGCGTAAATACGTAGGAATATACTATGTTTTAATGATGAGAATATTGGCATATGACATCTAATTAGATTATTTGATATAAGTCTACCTTAAATAAAAGGTTTAACCTATAAGCTCTGTAAAAGGTTAACTTTAAATTTATGTAGTTTTTTATAGTTTTTTGATACTGCTGTTTAATTTATTTATCCATACTATTTTTTAAAATGCCAAAAGCCAGCTGAGTAGCTGGCTTTCGTTACTATCAATTGGAACAAATGTCTTGATACAAAGTCATTAAAATTATGAATTGCTTACATTCAACTGTTATCAACATTGATAAGTATTAAAGCTCCAAGCTCCTAATTTAACAGACAAATTGTTCTCAAATAGCCAACTAATTACCTTCTTTGACGAATAGATAACCTTTACTTCGTACGGTTTTAATACGTTTTGGATTTTCTGGATCATCGCCAATTTTTGGTCGAATTCGAGAAATACGAACATCAATAGATCTGTCTTGACCATCATACTCAATGCCACGTAAGCGCTCAAAAATATCTTCACGAGATAAAATACGACCAGCATTAGAAGCCAACAACCACAATAAATCGTATTCAGCACTGGTAAAATCAACCAAATCACCATTTAAGGTAACAGAACGTCCACCATTATCGATAACCAATTCACCAAATTCTAGACGCTGCTGTACTTCTTCAGAAGGCGCATTTTCTGAACGGCGCAATAGAGCACGAATTCGGGCAAGCAATACTCTAGGCTGAGCAGGTTTGGCGACATAATCATCGGCGCCCATCTCAAGACCCAATACTTGGTCCATATCTTCAGTACGAGCGGTTAGCATGAGAATGGGACTATGATAATGCGGACGTACTTCACGGCACACGGTTAAACCATCACTACCTGGTAACATCACATCTAAAACCACAAGGTCAGGCTGCTCACTGATAATACGACGTATTGCACGGTTGCCATCTGTCTCAATAGCGACATCCATACCATTTTTAACCAAATAATCTTGAGTTAACATGGCAAGACGTTCATCATCTTCAACAATTAAAATTCGTGGGGTTTGTTCATCATCTGTATTAGACATTATCATTTCCTCAAAATTGACAAAACACAATCACAATATATTAAATTTATTCAAATTCTTTATTTTTAAATACCACTTCATAGCACAGTATATATAATTTTCATCATAATGTAATCAGTTATAACGCTAATATTAGCATAAAAAAAACAGCCTAATATAGGCTGTTCTATTATTCAATAGCGAATATGTATATCGTCATAATGCAATAGCACTTGGTCAATGTTAGATAACCTAAGCACGGTTACGGTATTTCTTGATAGTTTGTAATTGTGCGACTGACTCAGCTAATGAGGCTAATGCAGCATTGGTTTGCAATGTTTCGGACTGATTAACTAGCATTTGCTCCGCTTTCTTACGTGCCTCAACAATTTTAGCTTCATCTAAATCGTGAGCACGTACTGCAGTATCCGCAAGAACCGTTACCATCTTAGGTTGAACTTCCAGGACACCGCCAGAGACATACACTATTTCTTCGTTACCATCTGGGGTTTGGATACGCATTGAGCCTGGTTTAAGTAGTGTGATCAGCGGGGTGTGACCCGCTAATATACCCACTTCGCCGTCAATACCCGTCGCAATTAACATACTGATTTCACCAGCATATATCTCTTCACGAGCACTTACTACTCGGCACTGTAAAGTTGCCATGCGACTCTCCGTCATTAACATACTAATTTGATATAAACGTTTACTATCTAAAAACGCTAGTTTGGTACTTATCTATTAAGATAGTTATATTGCTATGAAGCAACATAGGTCCAGGTTTTAACAAAGCACTTAAAAAGGGCTATTTAACTTAATCTTTAAGTGACCTAATCTTAAACAAGCTATATCTTAAATAAGCTAGTTTAAAATTATTTAGTCTAAAATAACCCAGTTTAAAATAAACATTTCTAAAAAGACAATGACTTTGCTAAAACCCAGTGTGACTACCCACTATCATCAAGCAGACATTAAGCTGCAGATTTCATTTTCTCAGCTTTAGCAACCACTTCATCAATGCTACCCGCCATATAGAAGGCTTGTTCTGGTAAATCATCATACTTACCATCTAAAATATCACGGAAGCTTGAAATCGTATCTCGTAAGGTCACATATTTACCGGGCGCCCCTGTAAATACTTCTGCAACGTGGAATGGCTGCGATAAGAAACGCTGAATCTTACGAGCACGGTATACAACCATCTTATCTTCTTCAGACAGCTCATCCATACCCAAGATTGCGATAATATCTTTTAGCTCTTTATAGCGCTGAAGCACTTCCTGAACACCACGGGCGACAGCGTAATGCTCTTCACCAATCACTAAAGGATCTAGCTGACGTGAGGTAGAGTCAAGCGGGTCAATCGCAGGATAAATACCTTGTGAGGCAATATCACGACTCAATACGACAGTCGCATCCAAGTGAGCAAAGGTCGTTGCAGGTGATGGATCCGTTAAGTCATCCGCCGGTACATATACCGCTTGGATTGAAGTAATAGAACCGGTTTGAGTCGATGTAATACGCTCTTGTAGCACACCCATTTCTTCTGCTAGTGTTGGCTGATAACCAACCGCAGAAGGCATACGACCTAGAAGTGCTGATACTTCCGTACCGGCAAGTGTATAACGATAAATGTTATCAACGAATAGTAGTACGTCTTTACCCTTACCTGTTTCATCTTTTTGATCACGGAAATATTCCGCCATTGTTAAGCCAGTCAATGCCACACGTAAGCGGTTACCTGGTGGCTCATTCATCTGACCATACACCATCGCAACTTTAGAGTTAGTGAAGTTCTCAACGTCAACCACACCTGCCTCTTGCATCTCGTGATAGAAGTCATTACCTTCACGAGTACGCTCACCCACACCCGCAAATACAGATAAACCTGAATGCTTAAGGGCGATGTTGTTAATTAACTCCATCATATTAACGGTTTTACCAACACCGGCACCGCCGAATAGACCAACTTTACCCCCTTTAGCAAACGGGCAAAGTAAGTCAATGACTTTAATGCCTGTTTCTAAAAGGTCAGTACTATTTGCTTGTTCGTCGTAAGAAGGTGCTGGACGATGAATTGACCAATGATCTTCTGAACTCACTGGGCCTTGCTCATCAATTGGACGACCCAACACATCCATAATACGACCTAAAGTAGCTTCACCAACAGGAACGGTAATCGGGGCTCCAGTATTGGTAACTGATATACCACGTTTAAGACCTTCGGTAGATCCCATCGCAATGGTACGCACAACACCATCACCCAGCTGCTGCTGAACTTCTAGTGTCGTCTCAGTACCGTCAACAACTAGGGCATCATAGACTTGAGGTACTTCAGTGCGGTTAAACTCGACGTCAATAACTGCGCCAATAATCTGTACTATACGACCGCTACTCATAGCGTTCTCCTTGAACTTCTAAAATATGGACTTTCTAAAGTAAGTGGGTCAATTAGGAAACAGCAGCAGCACCGCTAACAATTTCCGAAATTTCTCGGGTAATTGCCGCTTGACGCAGCTTGTTATAAACTAACTGTAAATCATTGATTAGGTCACCAGCATTATCGGTCGCAGCTTTCATAGCGACCATACGTGCAGACTGCTCTGATGCGATATTTTCCATCACTGCTTGGTAAACAATTGATTCGATGTAACGACCTAAAAGACCTTCAATTAATGTCTTAACATCTGGCTCGTAAATATAATCCCAATTGTTGTTGGTATTTAAGCCGGAGTTAGCATCAATAGACTCTTCAGGAAGTGGCACAAGTTGATTGACCAAAGGCTTCTGCGTCATTGCATTAACGAATTTATTATAAACGATATAGATGCGATCTAAGTGACCGTTTGCATAATCGTCAAGCATGGCTTGAACAGGTGCATTTAATTGCTCAAATGAGGGATTATCCCCATAATCAGTGACCGCCGAAGTTACTTTACCGCCGAAGCTTTTAAAGAAGCTAACCCCTTTAGAGCCAATGACTGCAAACTCAGCTTCAACAGATTGTTTTTCATAATCTTTGACATGATGCATCAATTGCTTAAACAAATTGACGTTTAGTCCACCTGCCAAACCACGATCAGAAGTCACTAAGATATAGCCTACACGGTTTACCGCACGGCTTTGCATATAGGGATGCTTATAATCTGAAGACGCATTGACTAAGTGTGAAACCACACGACGCATACTTTCAGCATAAGGTCGACCAACTTCCATACGCTCTTGAG
Organism: Psychrobacter sp. CX18; assembly: GCF_057396215.1. Lineage (NCBI taxonomy): Bacteria > Pseudomonadati > Pseudomonadota > Gammaproteobacteria > Moraxellales > Moraxellaceae > Psychrobacter > Psychrobacter sp. CX18. Next base: position 40,745 of record NZ_JBXYJH010000013.1, read on the forward strand.
CACGGCGCATTTTACTGGCGGCTACCATTTGCATCGCACGCGTAATTTTCTGCGTACTCTTAATGCTGGTAACTTTAGCACGAATTTCTTTTAAACTTGCCATAACATTTCCAATTCGGCGGGGTTTAAATGAGGTTAGATCTCATAATCACACTAGTTAAGATGGCGACTGGTCTAACCAGTCGCCTAAATTAAATTAGAACGAGTGATTTTGCAAAAAAGTTTCTACAGAAGCTTTTAAACGGCCCGCAATATCATCATTATAATTTGCAGTGTCGTTAATCTCTTTCATCAAGTCAGCTTGTTCATCATGCATATAGCGTAGATAGGCTTCTTCCCACGCTCCGATTCTCTCAACGGGGATATCTGATAAATAGCCTTCATTTGATGCATAAATCACTGCAGCTTGCTCAGCAACAGACATTGGCTGATACTGCTTCTGTTTCATAAGCTCTGTAACGCGCTCACCATGATCAAGTTGCTTTTTAGTAGCATCATCAAGATCAGAGGCGAACTGGGCAAATGCAGCAAGTTCACGATACTGAGCTAAAGCGGTACGGATACCACCTGATAATTTCTTAATGATTTTAGTCTGAGCAGCGCCACCTACACGAGATACTGAAATACCCGCGTTAACTGCAGGACGAATACCTGAGTTAAATAAGCTTGATTCTAAGAAAATCTGACCATCAGTAATAGAGATGACGTTTGTCGGTACGAATGCAGATACGTCACCGGCCTGTGTTTCGATAATAGGTAATGCCGTTAAAGACCCTGTTTTACCTTTAACTTCGCCGTTAGTGAATTCTTCTACATAATCAGCATTAACACGAGATGCACGTTCTAATAAACGTGAGTGAAGATAGAATACATCCCCTGGATAAGCTTCACGACCTGGTGGACGACGTAATAATAGTGAAATTTGACGATACGCTACAGCTTGTTTTGATAGATCATCAAATACGATCAACGCATCTTCACCGCGGTCACGAAAGTATTCGCCAATAGTACAGCCAGAGTATGGAGCAATGTACTGTAGTGCTGCAGGCTCTGAAGCAGAAGCCACCACCACGGTGGTATAGGCTAACGCTCCCGTTTCTTCAAGCTTACGTACCACGTTAGCAATCGTAGAACGTTTCTGACCAATTGCGACATAGACACATTTAATATCAGAATTTTTCTGAGCAATAATAGCGTCAATGGCTAAAGCAGTCTTACCAGTTTGACGGTCACCAATGATAAGCTCACGCTGACCACGACCAATTGGAATCATCGTATCAACAGCTTTGTAGCCTGTCATTACTGGCTCATCTACTGATTGACGCGCGATAACACCCGGTGCAATTTTTTCAACTTTATCCGTTAATTTAGCATTAATTGGACCTTTACCGTCGATTGGATTGCCTAAAGCATCAACCACACGGCCTAATAATTCAGGACCAACGGGTACTTCGAGAATACGACCAGTACAGTAAGCTTTTTGACCTTCTTGAAGACTGAGGTAATCACCCAAAACAACGGCGCCTACGGAGTCTTGTTCAAGGTTCAATGCCATACCATAGACATCGCCTTCAAACTCAATCATCTCACCATACATCGCATCTTCAAGACCATGAATCTGAACAATACCATCAAATACTTTGACAATAGTGCCTTCATTCTTAGCGGTTGCACCCGTATCAAGGTCTTGAATTCGCTGCTTAATCAGTTGACTGATTTCTGCTGGATTCAATTGTTGCATTGCCTTGTTTCCTTTAATTTGTGATTGCCTGCTTACTCGCTGGTTTATTAATGCTCTAGTAACTGTTATCAGTCTTTAGAAAGCCATTCAATGAGGGTGTGCGATGGGGTTGAGATTCATTAATTTACCAAAGCCACTTTTTCATTATTAATTATGCGTTAAGCAGTTAGCTGGGTTTTTAACTGTTTTAATTTTCCACGTACTGAGTCATCAACAAGCTTGTCGCCAATTTTGATAGTGGCACCCGCTAATAAACTGGGATCTACATCTTCATGGATAATAACAGACGCTTTTAAAGACTGTTCTAAACGTTGTTGAATCATCACTCTTTGTGATTCACTCAAGGGATATGCAGACGTGACGTATGCGTCGATTTGCTTAAGCGCTTTTGCACGATACAAGCTATATTGTTCATATACTTGCGGTAGTAAGCTTAAACGCTCTTGCTCCGCTAATTGGTGCACAAAGTTTTGAATTTGAGATGATGCTGCCGCTAGCGGATCTGAGGGCTGGCCTTTTCTGGCATGATTTTGAGTGCTGAATAGTAGGGACTTTAGAGCCGTTGCATCTGAGGTCGTTACTTGCTCGTTATAAATACTAATCAGCAAATTTGCTTTCTGATCAGCGGTCGTAGCAGGATTCTCTAGCAAACGCATAAAGGCAGGATCACTCACCACGCTACTTGTGACAAACAAGAAGTCTTCCCAATCACCAATGACCGAGTTTTCATGGGCATAGTCAAATGCTGCTTTGGCATAGGGTCTTGCAAGTGTAGATAATTCAGCCATTATGTCCTCTTAGCCACATATTTATTGAAACTTAATTAAACAACCAGATATCTAAAAATGATTATTGACTATACTGACCTCTATCGAAACGTTAAAAGCAGCGTCTGTATGAGACTAAGTAATTAAAGTATTGAAATAAAGTATCATTAAGATTTTGCGATAACTTTTAACGCATTTGATTATTATCAAATGATAACAACATAAATCGAACGTCAGTATTATTCAAAATTAGATTAACTATAGCTTAGCTGCCAACTCTTCAAGCATACCGGCATGTTTTTGAGCATCGATTTTTTCTTTTAAAATCTGCTCAGCACCCAATACCGCAAGTTCTGAAACTTGTTTACGTAAGCTCTCACGTGCTTGGTTGATCTCAAGATCTATGGATTCACGAGCCTGTTGACGAATACGTTCGCCTTCGACTTGAGCTTGCGCTTTAGCATCTTCGATTAGCTGGTTAGCGCTTTTATTAGCTTGTTCAATTAAAGCCGCTGCTTTAACTTTTGCTGTTGCAAGTTCTTTTTCAGCTGACTGTTCAGCACTTGCTAAGTCTGCTTTCGCCTTTTCAGCTGCATTAAGCCCATCAGCAATCTTCTGCTGACGTTCGCTAATTGCACCCATTAAAGCAGGCCAAATAAACTTCATGCAAAATAGAACAAAAATTGCAAATGCTATGGTCTGACCGATTAGGGTAAGATTGATATTCACACGATCACCTCTTTATAAATAAAAATCAGTAGCATTGACCACTCGGTATCTGATTAAGACTCATTTTATCTCGAATGGTCAACAGGGGTCACTGATGATTTAATTAAGCCAGAGGGTTAGCGAATAACAATAACATCGCAATACCAACACCAATCATAGGCACCGCATCTAATAGACCGGCAACAATGAACATACGAGTTTGCAACTGTGAACCAAGCTCTGGCTGACGTGCAACACCTTCTAGAAACTTACCACCCAAGATAGCAAAACCAATGCCTGTGCCTAGTGCACCTAAGCCGATTAGTAATGCAACTGCGATAACTGTGTAACCACCTAATACTGGATCCATTGATGTATCCTCATTTACCTAAAATAACTTTAATTAATGTTCGGTTTGTGATGCCAATGACAGATAAACTATCGTCAACATCATAAATACGAACGCCTGAAGTGTAATAACTAAGATATGGAAAATTGCCCAAGGTACTGATAATGCCCACTGAATCCAAAACGGCATTAAGGCAATCAATACAAAGATCAGTTCACCTGCGTACATGTTACCGAATAAACGCAGACCAAGTGAAATTGGTTTAGCAATTAACGTAACAAACTCTAAGATGAAGTTGATTGGAATTAAAATAATTTTTGCGATTGGATTCTTTGCACTAAACGGATGTAGGGTTAATTCTCCAACAAATCCGCCTAAGCCTTTCTCTTTAATGCTGTAATAAATAATAAGAGCAAAAACTGAGAAAGACATCCCTAATGTGATGTTAGGATCTGTGCTTGGTACAATCTTCATATAAACGTGATGAGGATCATGACCCATTGCGGCACCAATCTTCTGTGCCAATGCAGGAATATAGTCAATTGGAATTAAATCCATCAAGTTCATTAAAAAGACCCAAACAAATATGGTTAGCGCTAGTGGCGCTATCAGTTTTGAGGTTCCGCTATATGAATCACGAACATTTGTATCAACAAACTCAACAATCATTTCGATAGCTGATTGTAGCTTACCTGGAACGCCTGATGTTGCTTTTTTTGCAACAAACCAAAATAAGGCACAGAATATAATACCCAAACCAATTGACCAAAGCATTGAATCCAAATGAATGGCCATAAAGCCCATGTCGCTGGCTTCTTGTGCAGTATGCGCAACCTTCCAGCCTTCACCTGGTAAGTAGCCATAAGTCCAGTTTGTCAAATGGTGAGCAATATAATCAGACGAGGATGTTTCAGCTGCCATAATATTAGCTTCTTATAAGTGTGTATTAACCTTTAATTTACTTAGCAAAAAATATCATTTATAGACTCTTTGCTAATTAAATTCCGACCCCAAAATAAACTCTACATATATTAAAGTAGAGAGATTTATCTGTAAAGATTACGTTTATTTTTTTAATCTCTCTTTCTTGACTGTTACTTTAGCAAATACTGTATTACTGATTTGCAACATATCATACACTATATACGAATTAATTTTGCAATTTATAAAAGCTAAGGTTGAATCTATCAGAGTTGTATTTAATTCTTATGACGTGCACTTTGTTCACCTGTTAAAGTGGCATTGATTATCACAAATACTTTAACCATTGGCTTCAACGGATTTTTAATAAAGCAACAAAGTGTCCTACTTGCATAGCCAAGAAACCAATAATAGTCGCTGAAGCTAAAATCGACTTAATAGTCATAAATATTAAGCTAAAACCTGCAACGACTATAACCCACTTAATTATTTGACCTAAATATAAATAGCTCACAATATTGTTTTTAGCGGGTGCGCCAGTATATTTAAAGACAAATCCAGCGAATACCGTTTGCGCAAACCAATTTAGTATTGCGCCTAAGCTGACACTCTTTGCTATCGCAAAATTGTGCTTTAAAGAACCATCGACCGTATTGCTTGTCACCCAAAAGTCTACCACGCAGGCAACTGCAATTATGATTACGAGTACAAAGGCCCTATGGTAGGCTTGTTGTCGTAATTTGAGACGTTGTAGCGCTAGTCTCTGCGAGGCGCGTAACGGCGATTTTGAAGGAGTTATCATAACAATTCTGTCATACAAAACGCCGACCATTATAGTTATGGCTTTATAGTAAAGCAAGTAGAAAATCAACATTAGCTAAAATACTATTTTTATAATTTTATGTAAAAATAGTATCATTATTTCTTAACTATAGTCGAAGCCAGCTAAAAAAGGTACAAGGCAACCGAGTACAAGTTCTACTGTTGTAGGCGTAGCGAGGTTAACCCTGTAACTCTTTAGTCTGGCTATGACTATACTAAGCGCTTACCTTCAGATTTTAGTATAAGTTCTTAGTATTGTTCTTTAAAATACATAGGAACATTTACTGTCTACAACAATCATCTATATTAATGACTAATAACAAGAGCGTCTTTCACAACAAAGTGACTATAAAATCAATTATTTCAAAATATGCAACTATCTCAAAGAACCTCTCTATTTTAATTAACGCACGCACTGATTTATATCTTCTGCCAGCGCCAACCAACCTGAAATAAAACTATCAGCAGAACTCATATCTTCTTGCTGCACGCTACTTTTTACTGGCATCAACTTGCTAAGCACCCCTTGATTGCTATCAGATTGTAATAAGATACACATGGTTTGCTGCGGTCTATTTTGTTTCAACCAATAAAACTGACTGGCCTTAGGAGGCAGATGATGATCCGTGGTTAATGCCCCTGATAACGTTAAGTTTAACGTTGATTCAATATAGCCAAATGCGTCATGATAGGCCCAATATGGCTCCGGTGCTACCGATTGAACTTGCACTTTTGACACTGCAGCATCCATTTCTTTAGCAAATCGTCGAACATTTGCCTCATAGACTGCTTTGTACTTAGGATTAGCACGACTATAAATAGCCCCAAGTGCTCGGGTAATAGCCTTTGCATTATCTGGATCTAGCCAAATATGGGGATCTAGCGTACCATCCATCGGTTGCGCTTTGACATCTCTCACAGGCAACCGGTTAAAGGCATTTAGATCAAATAAGCTAATGGTATTGGGACTATTGGCAAGCGGTTTTACTAAATTAGACTCCAATTGTTCTCCAAACCAGACCACGTAACGACTGTCTTTGACATGTTTCATGTCACTAGGGCTTAAGCTACCATGATGCCCTACGTCTCCGGCATCTAGTAATAGCTTTCCAGAGGGCGCTCCTTTAGTGACCTCCTCACTAAGCAAAAACAGGGGATAGTTACTAATAGCAACCTCCGTTTTGTTACGAATACTAGCGGGTAAGTCATTAATACTTATATACTGGCGTGATGCCTGATTTTTATCTGTATTATTTGACAACTGATTAGCGTGTTGCACCTGTGGTTCATTATCAAGATGGTCATGATGCTCATGTTGTTCTTGGTGCACGTCATCGACGGCCTGAGCGGGGACGGTTAAAAATGCGAATAAGGACGTGAGACTTAGTAGCGATAAACCCACCCTTTGCATGACACGCTGAAATAAGCGATAACGCTGTGATGGATTTATCGACTTAGCTTTAGGTTTGACAATATTCATAGCACACTCTTTTTTTATAATATTAAGATCTATCGAAGCATTTGACTAACTTACGACTCGTTAAACTGGCTCAATAGTGGTCTTTAGAAAAACCATCATGGATGAATGACTTGCTATGTTATACTATAACAAATATTATTTTAAGGATTTTTTTAATTTTTGACTAAAATAGCTATCTTTGACTCAATAAATGTTTATTATTTAAACTCTGATTGAGGTTTACTTGACGTTATCTAGTACTAGGAGGTACACAATGAAAGATCTAATTGAAGAGGGTCATATAGATGTGAATACCTCTTGTGAAGAACATTCTTGTTTAGAAAGTAAAGGTGATAACAATATCGAAATCGATAAACGCCCGCATTTACACGATGTACACGCGCTTTGTGAACAAGATATAAAGGCCCGTTTGCACAGTGCTGATCAGATGTGTACTAAAAAAGGGGTTCGTTTTACGCCCCTGCGGCGAACCGTTTATCAATTAATACTGCAAGCCGATAAACCTTTGGGAGCTTACGATTTAATCCAAAGCTTGCAAGACAACCGCGCCCAACAGCAAGGTAACGAAGCTAAAATGGTAGCTCCCCCAACCATTTACCGTACCTTAGAGTTTTTATTAGAGCTTGGTTTTATTCATCAATTGACCTCAATTAATGCCTTTGTCCCTTGCTGCCATCCTCGTGATGAGCACAATGCAGTATTTTTATTATGCACTGCTTGCCAGCGTGTTCAGGAGTTTAGTGGCCTACCCGTTCAAGAAATTGTCGGTTATGTCAAAAAGCAAGTTGGCTTTAAAGTACAGCAAAGCGTCATGGAGTTAAAAGGGGTATGTCATACATGCCTGCCTAACCCACCAGCGTTTTCTGCGGACGTATCATAAATGATGATTATCAAAGACAGTACTCATTCTAATACCAGTGGCAATCCATCCGACCCAGCCAAGAGCGATGGCTTATTGCCTTCTAATACCTTGTCTGCGAGTAAATTGTCTGCTAGTAAATTGCCTGCTGATACGATACTAATGACATTAGACTCAGTAGGTTATCAACTCAATGACCGTTCATCAAACCGTTTAGAAAATAAGGGCTGGCTTAGCAGTGCCCGCTCTTCAAAGTCAGCCGATAGTGCGGATACAAGCCCCTTACATAAGGTACTGCTCAGTAATATTGACTTACAAATTTTGCCTTATGAAAAAATCAGTGTCATTGGGCCTAATGGTGCCGGAAAATCTACTTTAATGAAGCTAATCTTAGGACTGATAGCCCCTACTTCCGGTCATATCAGACGTCATCCTGACCTAAAAGTCGGATATGTGCCACAAAAGTTCAGTGTCCCCTCTATTCTACCTTTAAGAGTTGAAGATTTATTAGCACAAACCAATAATCAGTTGAATGATGAAGAACAAACGGCTTTATATGATCGACTTTCAATTAATCGCTTGTTAAAAAAGCAAGTTATTCATCTTTCTGGTGGGGAAACCCAGCGTATGTTGCTGGCTCGCTCATTGTTAATAAAACCAAATTTATTGATACTTGATGAGCCAATGCAAGGGTTAGATCCAGAAAGTGAACGTTGGTTGTATGAGTTTATTGATGACCTGCCCTCGTTTTTACAATGTGCTATGGTAGTGGTTTCACATGATTTACACTGGGTAATGCGTGGTAGTCGACGGGTAGTTTGTTTAAATAAACATATTTGCTGCGAAGGTCAACCCAGTGAGCTTGAAGTGTCTGATGAATTTAAGAAACTATTTGGTCATCAATATGAGCAACCTTATATTCACAAGCCCCATGACTGCCAGCATGATGCGCCTCACCTTCACTAATCTCGGTATCCGTAGTGACCTCAAGTTTTGATGACACGTAAATTCTGACACGTAAGTTCTATAGTAAGGGCGTTATAGAATTGATTAATTACGACTCCGATAAAGTACAGTTATCATGAATAGCCAGATTTGAGACTGCACATTATAGTCTAAGAAGTCTAAAATGGTTACAAGGCAACCGAGTGCAAGTGCTACTGGAGTAGGCTTAACGAGGTTAACGCCGTAACCGTTTAGTAGTTCGCTGACTACACCTTTTTTAAATGTTTTTGATACCCGCTTTGGATAGATTTTATATGCTGACTGAATGGCTAGATATCGTTGCGCCTGCTTGGATTGCAGGCAGTCTACTGGCTTTATTATCTGCCCCCTTAGGCTGCTTGGTACTTTGGCGACGCATGGCTTTTTTTGCCGATGCTTTGGCACATGGAACTTTATTTGGCGTCGCTTTAGCTGCTATCTGGCAATTACCCTCCGCCGTTGGTATCGCCATAGTCAGTGTGATCGTGGTATTAGGACTTTTATGGCTTGAAGACGAGCGTCTCCCAAACGATGCCTTATTAGCGGTTGTCTCAGTGACCATGCTATGTTTGGGTTTGTTGAGCTTAACCCAACTGACCCAGATGCAGGCTAATGTCATGGGCTATTTATTTGGCAACTTACTGGAAGTTAGTTGGTATGATCTGCCAATACTGTCTGGTTGTGTCGCAATTGGGATAGTCTTCTTAGCTTATATCTGGCGTCCTCAGGTCATCCTTGCCACTCATGCAGACTTAGCCAAAGTGGCGGGAGTAAATGCGATCCGCCAACGCTTGTTCTTTTTGGGCGTATTAGCAGGATTTTGTGCATTGGCATTGCAAGCGGTAGGCAGCTTATTGATTAGCGGACTCTTAATCCTTCCTGCACTGACTGCCCGTCTCTTTTCGCACTCTCCTAAACAGATGGTGATTATCTCAATTATTCTGGCTCAATTAGCCGTTACTGCCGGCATTTGGGGCAGTGTTCTACTAGATATTTCGACAGGACTAGCCATAGTATTAGGCTTGGCAATTGTCTTTTTTAGTGCGTTTATGGTATCTAAGATTTAAACGTGATGGATTTATTTTATAGCTAATATTTTTTAATTCTCTACCTTCCATCTTATATCAAATTTTCTATACCTAACCGGCAGGATTGTATGCATAATGACGCAGCGCTAAACAACATTGAAACCCCAGATGGCAAAGTGAATATCCTACAGCTAACGGATCTTCATCTTTATTTAGACACCTCAACATCCGTCGCAGGCATCAATAATCATCAAAGCTTCATGGCCTGTCTTAAGCAAGCACTAAATGAGAACCGGCGCTGTGATTTGATTTTAGTCACCGGCGATTTAGTCAATGAAGTGAAGCCTGAAATATATGATCGTCTTTATGCCATACTGTCAAAAACAGGTATTCCCTTCGCCTGTATCGCCGGCAATCATGATGTTACTGATGAATTAGGCACTGACTTACCCTATGATCAACGTCAGTTTGTGGCTCATAATCCCGATGCCAGACTACTTTCTCGTTACTGCATTAAGGTAAATAACTGGCATATCCTACTGTTAGACAGCAGTGTACCAGGTAAGGTCTACGGGCGGGTTGGTGACAAAAACTTGCAATGGCTACATCAAACTCTAGCAGACTGTCATTATCCTGTCATAATTGCCATGCATCATCACGTGCTACCCATGAACTCCGACTGGATTGATGCTCATATTACCCAAGACGCTCAATTATTTTGGCAAACCATCGGCAAATACCCTATGGTAAAAGCGGTGGTGACAGGGCATGTTCATCAGTATTATGAAGGTAGACATTGCAATATCGAAGTATATAGCACGCCCTCAACGTGTTATCAATTTACCCCCAAGCAAGATGACTTCGAAATTGATCAACATGCAGCGCCTGGTTACCGTTGGCTAAGTCTATCTGCTAATGGTGAGATTAAAAGCTGGATAAGCAGACTGACGGATAACTCAATATCGTAAGTCATTATTCTATGGTGTCAGTGTCATTAATAAACGCTATGATCGACTTATACTGCTTCATTCTTTGAGTTTAATTTGAACTATTTGTAAGGTGAACTTATTTAATAATTCTAGTAAATCAAATGAATTTGTGATATAAGAGTCAATTATTTTATTTCGGCACCCCTTCTAAATGGATATAGGAAATTGTCATGAGTCAAACTGCTACTGACGACCTAATTTTTAAGCCTTATGACGCGAAAGCAGATGAAGAATATATGTCAGATGCTCAGCTAAAACACTTCGAAACCATTCTAAAAGCATGGAAGCTTCAACTTGCAGGTGATGCTGACCGTACCAAAAGCTACATTCAAGATGAGTCAACGTCATTGTCAGACACCAATGATAGAGCGACTCAGGAAGAAGAGTTTGCACTGGCCTTACGTACGCGTGATCGTGAACGTAAGTTAATTCGTAAGATCGATAAATCACTGGCTGAAATTAGTAATGGTGATTATGGCTATTGCGAAACTTGTGGGATTGAAATTGGCTTGCGCCGTTTAGAGGCTCGTCCTACTGCCACTCAGTGCATCGATTGCAAGACCTTATCAGAAATTAAAGAACGTCAAAATTGGGGACATTCTTAACTCTGATAACAGCCAATGGGTCTGTATTTAATGGCTAATAGCACGCTTGTCGTGGTTATCTTTATCCCTGTAGCTAGATCCCTGTAGCTAGTGTTGCTAGCTCATTTAAGCTTAAATATTGCTTATCATATACGACCCAATAAATCGTTATCGATGACAATGTGACTCTTTATGGTTATCAATACCCCTGAACGGCCCTCTGTTGATCCTAAATTAGGGTCAATTGTGGGCCGTTTTGCCCCCTCCCCCACAGGTGAGCTTCATTTAGGCTCTCTGACCACAGCCATTGCCAGCTATTGCCATATTAAGTCGCTTGGCGGCACTTGGTTACTGCGTATTGAAGATACCGATCATCAACGCTGCCATGCTACGTATTCAAAGCAAATACTACTAGATTTAGAACGTTTAGGCCTACACTGGGATGGCGACGTTTGCTATCAGTCACAAAGAGAGGCACTGTATAATGATCTGTTACACACCCAGCTTCTAAACCGTGTGTATGCCTGTCACTGCTCACGTAAGCAATTGCAAGGCCATGATATCTATCCAAGATATTGTTTAACGAGTAATAGCTTGAACAATAATCGCTTAACGAGGGAAAGTAAGCTCCGATCAAACCTTACGGATACGGCTTCTTATTTACCGCATAAACATAACATAGATCAATTGAGTGCGAACAAAGTAAGAATACAAATGCCCAACCATATTGTGGGCTTTATTGACGGTATCCAAGGGGTTCAATGGGCAAACCCTCAGACTACGTTAGGGGATGTTGTGTTACGGCGCGCGGATGGCACCATTAACTATTTTTTAGCGGCCAGTATCGATGATGGCCTACAAGGGGTTACCCATGTCATGCGAGGCTTAGATATATTGCCACTGACCTCGGCTCAAATTGCCATTATGTCCTATCTAAACTTACCTGCGGTTGAACATTGGTATCATCTTCCACTCGTTGAAAATAATCAGGGGCAGAAATTATCTAAGCAAAATTTAGCGACGCCCATTGATACGAATAGTATTGCAAAATGCCAACAACTTATCCAATACTCGCTCCGTTTATTAAAACAACCAGACGTTGAGATAGGCAGTCCTGAAACGATGCTGGCTCAAGCGGTTCAACAATGGTCTAACACCCCACTCAAGTATCAAAGCGTATTAGGAAAAGTTTAATCTTTAACTTAACGTTTCTCGTAAACCCTATGTCAAAATTGCTAAATCTGCCTTTTATTTTAAAACAGTGCCATTCATATACTCATGTGATAAATGTTCAACAGATACTATTTCTAATAATAACGACACGAGGCACTCTTTATATTAGGACTATGCTTATTGATGCTTAACAGCAGTCCGACCATGATTAAGCTGATTAACATTGATGAGCCGCCGTAGCTAAAGAACGGCATAGTTAACCCTTTCGTCGGTAAAATACCCATGTTCATGCCGGCATTGACCGTTACCTGACCAATAAAAATAATGCCGAAACCAAAAGCGGTGTAACTTAAACGCATTTGACGCCGTTTGAGTGCATTAAAACTAATGCGCATAATACTCATAATCATCATGGCCTCAAGAACTAAAACCGTTACCACCCCTACCAGACCCAACTCTTCGCCCGTCACCGCCAATAAAAAATCAGTATGCGCTTCTGGTAAATGAGCAAGCTTTTGCACACTCTCGCCATAGCCAACGCCAGTGATTTGGCCGCGCCCAAAAGCTATCAAACTACGTGCCAATTGATAGTCTGATCCTTGTATATCATCAAAGGGATCTAGGAATGATACCGCACGTATCAACCGATACTCCTGAAACATAATCCCCATTGCGCCTAACACTGTCACCCCAATGATAAGGCTTATAGATTGAGCTCGGGGGGCGCCAGCGACAAAGAAAATCGCTAAGATAGTACCCGTAAGAATCACAGACGACCCATAGTCAGGCTGCATAATTAATAGAAAAATTAACACACTGACTAAAGCGCTCATTCTAAGAATACCACCCATACCAGTACGTACTTCATTGGCTCGGCGAACCACAAAATCTGCAGTAAACACTACCATGACGAGCTTAACCAGCTCTGCCACCTGAAAATTAATAAAACCTATCTCGATCCAACGCTTAGACCCATTAATAGCATCGCCAAATATCAGAGTAAACACCAACAAGCACACAATGACAGCGAGTCCAAAAGCTAATGACAGTATGTCATAGACCCACCGCAGTGGTAGCTTATAAAACAACAGTCCAGCAAATAGGCCAACCCCCATATACAACAGATGACGGTCAAAAAAGAAAAGTGGTGCCATCTCATGCATTTTGGCAAAAGGGATTGACGCCGAGGCTACCATGATAAGACTCAATACTAATAAGCAAGAAACGCTAGTTAGCAACACACTACCAGCAGAAGGCAGTGAAAATATACCTGTATTATTACGGGGACGTTGCGAAAGTGCATTTGGGGTATACGCTGATGCAGGTGGAGTGTCTTTTGCCATAGGATTTCAACTGTAATTTAACGATTTATTAAGGTATATATTTGCCCGTTTTATAATAACAGGACAATAAAGCCCATAGGATTAACTTGGTAACTGCTCAACTAACTGACAGAAGTGTTCACCACGATGAGTATAACTGCTGTACTGATCGAAGCTTGCACAGGCAGGGGATAGCAATACTGCGGCTATTTGCGACAAACTACTCGCAACTAAGGACTGCGCTTTATCCATTGCATTGTCAAGTGTGTGGCAGTGATATACCTCGACATCATCGCTCAACTGAGCTTGCTGTATATGCTCAGCGATTATAGACTCATCTTCCCCAATCAATAAAACCTGACTGACATATTTGTTGATTAAAGGGGTTAACTCCCCAAACTGCTGACCTTTACCTTGCCCACCCAGTATCAATAGCAGCTTTGTCTTGCCATCAGTTTGGGCACTGTAAACAGAGCCTAACCCTGAAATAGCAGCCAAAGTAGAGCCAACATTGGTGCCTTTTGAGTCATTAAAATAGTCAACGCCTGACACATTATCCACAAATTGACAACGATGGGGCAGGCCAGAGAACGCTTGCAACGTTTGCAGCATGCTCTCATTATCTATACCGGCCAGCTCGCCTAATGCTAGTGCTGCCAAAGCATTGACTAAATTATGCTTGCCTTTAATTTTGAGCTCATCTGCACTGATTAATTTTTGAGTGCCTTTAGATAGAAATATACTACCATCACCCTCAGTGATTAAACCATATTCTCCCAGATCTGGGGCATTTGACCCCACACTTAGACGTGGAATATCATCACCAATTAAAGGTCTTGATAAAGCGTCGTCACGATTAACGACAATGGATTTAGCCCCTTGGAAAATACGATGTTTTGCCTGATGATAGCCTAACATATCTCCGTGCCTGTCTAAATGGTCTGGTGACATATTAAGCACGGTTGCCACTTGTGCACCTAAATTTGTTACCGTTTCAAGTTGGAAGCTAGACAGCTCTAATACTGCCAACTCCATGTTATCTCCTAACGAGTCATCCTCTAATAAGCTTAAAGCAGGCAGACCGATATTACCGCCTACCCCTACTTTAATACCGGCATCTTGAGCCATTTGTCCCACTAGCGTCGTTACCGTACTTTTAGCGTTAGAGCCTGTAATTGCGATAATAGGAGCCTGACAGGCTTCTTTAAATAACTGGATATCACTGACAATAGGGATATCTGCCAGCTTTGCTTGCGCGACCGCTGGTGTGGTCAATGGAACCCCTGGACTAATAATAATGCGACTTGCCTTTAATAGCAGATCAGCATCAAGGTTTCCAAACGACCGAATCTCAATGCTAGGATCAAGCTTATTTTCCAGTGTTGGCGCGGGACTCGCATCGGTGATAGCGACACGATAGCCTCGACGTGCAAGATAATTAGCCGTTGCCAGACCTGACTGACCCAGCCCAATGACCACTTGCAACCCATTGCCTTTTTGTATTAATTGTTCTGAGTCTGCTATGGAAGAAGGGTTATACTGCTGCACCTGTTTATTAGCATTATTGTTATAAGAACTAGAATTATTAGATTTAGGGTTATTTGCATTAGGATTATTTAAATTACCATTAATAGACTGATGATAATCACTGTCCTTATTGTAAGAAACTTTGTTTATTGTTTTCGGCAGTGGGCTAACGCTTGGGTCAGTACTCATAGTCTGTCCTTATTTCTTTATTGTGATATGATGCAGCTATTTTTTGTAACAACTTTTAATTTGTAGCAACCTTGATTTGATGGGCATCTGAGCTAATCAAGCATGAGATCGACACTCAGCGCCTATCAGATTATAGGGTCTGTCGAACATTTCCACATTTGAATGTTCAACAGACCCTAATCATCATAATAGAATCAATGATAAAATAATGGATGAATTAATTTTGTTAAATTGCGATTCTTATTCTACCATGACCCTAGGGGCTATATAACATACTTTATTAATGACACATGACCCTATGTCGGACCTAAATACTGACAACTCCCTAACATTTAACCCCATAAATTAGTAATCGAACTAAATACTATGACAGTACCTTCTATAAATACGATCCGAGACGAGTGGTTTTCAAATGTGCGTGGTGATGTGCTATCAGGTTTGGTGGTGGCATTGGCCCTTATTCCTGAAGCGATCGCTTTTTCTATTATCGCCGGTGTCGATCCTAAAGTAGGGTTATATGCCTCATTCTGTATAGCGGTTGTGATTAGCTTTGTCGGTGGTCGCCCAGGGATGATCTCTGCTGCAACCGGTGCGATGGCCTTGGTGATGGTTACCTTGGTGGCGGACCACGGCTTACAGTACTTGCTGGCCGCAACATTATTATGCGGGGTTATTCAATTTTTTATGGGGGTTTTCAAGCTTGGCAACCTGATGCGCTTTGTGTCACGCTCTGTCGTAATAGGGTTTGTAAACGCCTTAGCTATCTTAATTTTTATGGCGCAATTACCTGAGCTTGTACCCGCCCTGAACCCAGATGCGGCAGGTCGAATAGGGCTACCTGTCTATATTATGACCGCTGCTGGCCTTGCAATTATTTATGGTTTTCCGCTTATTCCTAAGATCGGTAAAATTATACCCTCCCCCTTAATTTGTATTGTCGGTCTGACTATTGTGGCCCTTTACATGGGATTGGATATCCGTAATGTCGGTGATATGGGTGAGCTGCCAGATACGTTGCCGATGTTTTTATTGCCAGATATTCCGTTATCTATTGAGACATTACTGATTATTGCGCCCTACTCTATTGCTCTGGCGATAGTGGGCTTGCTTGAATCGATGATGACCGCAACTATCGTTGATGACTTAACGGATACCCCCAGTGATAAAAACCGTGAGTGCCGTGGTCAAGGCATTGCTAATGTTGCCTCAGGCTTCTTTGGTGGCATGGCAGGTTGTGCTATGATTGGGCAATCCGTTATCAATGTCAAATCTGGCGGTCGTACCCGATTATCGACCCTTATTGCCGGTGTGGTACTGCTGATTATGGTGGTATTTTTGAGTGAATGGGTCAGCCAAATTCCTATGGCGGCACTGGTCGCTGTGATGATCATGGTGTCAATCGGTACCTTTAACTGGGAATCATTGCGAGAGTTTAAAACACACCCCATGTCGTTTAACGTAGTGATGTTAGCGACCGTCATAACGACCGTATTTACTCATAATTTAGCGTATGGTGTGTTAGTCGGTGTACTCTTGTCTGCGCTGTTCTTTGCAAACAAGATTGGTCAGTTCTTAAGTGTATTCAGTGAGTACGACGAAGACCAAAACACACGCTACTATTATGTTCAAGGTCAAGTATTCTTTAGCTCAAGCACGCAATTTATAGACAGCTTTGATACCAAAGAAGCGTTAGATAAAGTGGTCATTGATGTCAGCCAAGCTCATTTTTGGGACATCACGGCGGTTGATACGCTGGATAAATTAGTCATTCGTTTCCAACGTGAAGGGATTGATGTTAAAGTTATGGGACTAAATAATGCGAGCCGTACTATCATTGACAAGTTCTCAGTCCATGATCGCCGTGATATCGGTTTGCTTGATTAATTTAAATTCATGTTATTAAAAATCAATGTTATTAAAAATTAATGTTATTAGTATGCCTGAATGCTCAACAGACCCTAAGTTGTTTTTATTTTTTCGATAGCTGTCCCGATTGAGTGATTGATATGAGTAATTTAAAACCTGGTAGTGTCATCGCTTGTCTGGATCGTCCGGACCATGTACAAGCCGTACTTGATGGTAGCCTGTGGGCTACTAAAATGTTACACGCCCCCATTGGCTTATTGTACTCTGTACCCAGTGTTCATTCTAAAGCTGCGGTAGACTTTTCAGGTTGCTTAATTGCTGATGATAGTGACGCCATACTCAACCAGTTAACTTTAGAAGAGAAAAATACCAACGGTAAGCGTCACAATCAAGGCCGTTTACTGCTAAAACAAGCTGCTAATTACTGTCAACAGCATAAGAGTCTCGATAAACAGCAGACTTATTCTCTACACCGCCACTCCTCCATCTCTGAAAGCTTGGACTATGTTAACAATAGCGCCCAACTGATCGTTATTGGTCATCAGGTAACGTGTAAAGACACTTTATCACAATTGATTCGGGCGAGTCGCTGCCCTACCTTAGTTACCCAAGAAGCGTTTAAAGCACCAAAAACAGCGTTATTAGCGTTTGACAATCGTCCGACTTGCCACGCACTATTAAAGTGGCTATGTAGCAATGCCTTGGTGCGTAACACGACACTACATGTGGTCATGGTGGGTGAAGAGAATGAACGTAACAAAGATGCCCTACGCGAGGCTTATGCTAAGCTTAAACAAGCGGGTATTCAGTGTAAGAAGGCATTAATAGACAGTCGTGATGTGACAGCCGCTCTGATGTATTACCAACGTCAAAATGAACTTGATATGTTAATTACTGGCGCGTTTGGAGAGTCACGCTTACATGAACTATTGCACGGCAGTAACACACGTCAAATGTTAAAGGCCAGTAGCACCCCCTATCTACTATATCCCCGTCACTAACCCTGGTTGTATTCATCGTTTAGCCGTCGCCACTTATCCTTTTATGCTTTTATGCATAACTCAAAACAGTGCCTTATTGTCTAAAATACCTTTAATTTAGAGTATGAATACAGGTTCTATTGCTTAAAATGTCCCACCGTTTAATAACTCAATGGGTCGTCAGTTAGCTATTTTATGGTTTTCAAAGGTTTCACAAATTGCTAACTAATGACTAACCTAATCGGGGTAAACTTCGCTATAATAAATCCGTTATTATCCGTTATGGTGCGTACCTATTTGGTGCATAATCTAAATAATGCACCATTTTGTAACTTTTATTGCTTTAAAAACGTTATCCCCCTTCGTTTTTAGTTGGCACAATTCTTGAAACATTGACTTCACAAGTGATAAATAGTTTAACGATAACCTGCTTACCAGCGGTTTATTGCCAATAACTATCCAACGAGCTATCTATATAACTATCAAAATCATTATTAAGGATTTCTTATGAAATTGATTACAGCGGTATTAAAGCCCTTTAAATTAGATGATGTGCGTGAAGCACTCTCTGAAATAGGTGTTAAGGGCGTTACGGTTACAGAGGTGAAAGGCTTTGGTCGTCAGAAAGGACACACCGAGCTATATCGTGGCGCGGAATATGTGGTTGATTTTCTACCTAAAGTTAAAGTGGAGGTGGCAGTCACCGATGAAATGGTGGAGCCTGCTATTGAAGCCATAACTCGCATAGCAAGTACCGGCAAAATTGGTGATGGTAAAATCTTTATCTCCCCACTTGAGCAAGTGATTCGTATTCGTACCGGAGAGACAGGTCCCGACGCTATTTAAACCAGTCAACTTAATTAGTGTCCTAACGTCGTCTTTTCGTCACATTTTTCATTTAGACGTTCAGAGGTTAAGACATTAACACGCATCATTAGATTGTATTCCAAGGGGGAATTATCGTGGAAAATCAGTTAAATTATATTTTTGAACTACAGTATGCTATAGACACCTTTTATTTCTTAATCTGCGGCGCCCTAGTTATGTGGATGGCAGCCGGTTTTGCCATGTTAGAAGCAGGTCTTGTTCGCTCAAAAAACACCACTGAAATTTTAACCAAAAATATCGGTCTCTTTGCCATTGCTTGTACCATGTATCTCATTTGCGGTTATCACTTTATGTATGGTGGTGGTTTCTTTTTAGAAGGTATTATGGGAGGCGATACACTAGTAGCAGATGCACTAGCTGCTTCAGCAGAAAACGGCTTTGATGGTGATTCTGTTTATTCATCGGCTTCCGATTTCTTTTTCCAAGTTGTGTTTGTGGCAACCTGTATGTCTATCGTATCGGGCGCAGTTGCTGAACGTATGAAGCTTTGGGCTTTCTTTGCGTTTGCCGTTGTGATGACAGGCTTTATCTATCCTATGGAAGGCAGCTGGACGTGGGGCGGCAATTCTGTATTTGGAATGTTCTCACTAGGTGACCTAGGATTTACTGACTTTGCAGGTTCTGGCATTGTTCATATGGCAGGTGCCGCTGCTGCCTTAGCAGGGGTATTATTACTTGGTGCTCGTAAGGGTAAATATGGTAAGAATGGAGAGATACGTGCTATTCCTGGTGCTAACTTACCCTTAGCTGCTTTAGGTACTCTAATCCTTTGGATGGGTTGGTTCGGATTTAATGGTGGTTCAGTGTTGAAACTTGGCGATATCGCCAGTTCAAACTTAGTCGCTATCGTATTTGTTAATACTAATGCTGCCGCTGCTGGTGGTGCAATTGGTGCCTTAATTCTAGCCCGCCTCATCTTTGGTAAAGCGGATTTAACCATGTTATTAAATGGTGCTTTGGCTGGACTAGTGGCTATCACGGCTGGCCCAGATACGCCGACGCCTTTATTGGCGACTATCTTTGGTATGATGGCGGGTATTATCGTGGTCTGCTCAATCTTAGCATTAGATAAAATGAAGATTGATGATCCGGTTGGTGCGATCTCAGTGCATGGTGTGGTTGGCTTCTTTGGTCTTATGCTAGTGCCTTTTACCAACCCTGAGACTAACTTCTTTGGTCAGTTTGTAGGCGCTATCACAATCTTTGTTTGGGTATTCGTCTGTAGCTTGATTGTGTGGGGTATTCTTAAAGCCGTTATGGGTATTAGAATCTCAGAAGAAGAAGAGTATGAAGGTGGTGATTTATCAGAATGTGGTCAAGAAGCCTATCCTGAATTTGTCAACTAGTCCTTTATATTTAGGTTTTAGTTAGTGTCGCTTTAGTCATCAAAAAAGGAGTCCTTAACGGGCTCCTTTTTTTGTTGGTTAGAAAATCCATCCCTAACCCTTCCTTTAGAGAAAAGGAAGAGGGTTAGCCTTTGAAGAGTTTAAAAAAAGTTGGCAGTAATATAGTCATAGGCAACTATATGAGATACAAGGCAACCGAGTGCAAGTAGCAAGTAATACGGCAATAGGCTTAACGAGGTTAACGCTATAACCGTTTAGTAGTTCGCTGACAATAGTTCTAGGCTTTTACCCAGCGTACAATCCTATCTTCCAATTCATCTTCGTTCACAAAAATCTCACTGACGCAGCGCCCTGCTACCCCGACCCCTGCTTCTTTCATACCCTGTTGAGTTGCCTTAACGTCTTTGGTGATCAATAAGTGCCAACTTGGCAGACCCTGGCCTAAATACAATCGCTTATAAGCGCAATTGCTAGGTAGCCACATCATATGTTCAAGCTTATCGGCAGTAAGTGACACACACTCTGGCACAAACTGATGACGATTGTCATAATTAGAACAAAAACCCGTACCGCAGTCTAATAGTTTACAAGCTACATCGGTGTATTCCACCCCATAAGGCTCATCAGGATCATCCAAAAACTTCTCAAGACAACAGCCGCCACAACCATCGCACAGCGCCTCCCACTCAGCAAGCGTCAACTCTTCAAGCGTATAGTTCTGCCAAAAATTGGGGCGTAGTACATCCGTTTGGGTCACATTAATCCTCAACAGTAGACGATAGAGTAGGAGACGGTATAAGAGGACTTATAATAAATTCCATCCTATTTAACGCTATTATAAAGGGCTTTTGAAAATCGTTTGGCTTAAATTTTTCACTTAGCACTTTAAAATAGCATCTTAAATTAGCACCTTAAAATAAAAGCATATCACCTTAAATTAAAAACTGAAAAAAGTGTCTTTCACTACAAAGTCGATGTTAAAACACAAAACATCTTCACAATTCTTAAATCGAAACGGCAACCTATCTTTGCTATTTTAGAACGTATACAATTTTAGAAATCTTACCTCAATCTCAACTCTTAATGTAGGCTGTTGCTTTAGCCCAGCATTTTTGATTAAAGCTCTTGATTTGCTGGGCTAAAAGCACCAGTGTACAGTGAATTTTAATAAGTTGAGAACAGGGTAAATCTTATATTTTAAAACGTACGTAAAACAAGAATAGCTAGCGCCTGTTAAACATTTATTAGTGTTGGCTATTTTAATAAAACACTATCGATTAATTGACTTAAAAATAAACCCAAACTAAAAAGGATATAGAACAATGGATATTAAGACTTATGAGCTTAAAACAACTGCTGACTATGGCATGGAGCTAATCAGCTATGTCGCACTTCCAGAAGATACAACTGATGAAAGCTCAGTACCCGGAATTTTAGTGGCGCCAGAATGGTGGGGCTCAGTAGAATACCCACAACACGTTGCTGAAAAGTTGGCCAGAGCCGGTTTTGCGGCTATTACTATGGATATTTATGGCGAGGGTAAGCTTACAACTGACGCGGCGCAAGCGAACGAATGGATGGAGCAAATGCTGGCTGACCCAGATAAGCTAATGGCACGTTGCCGATCAATACTAAATGATTTTAGCGACCAATTGCCGGTCGACGGTAATAACCTAGGAGCCATCGGTTTTTGCTTTGGGGGTAAAATTGTCCTAGATATGGCGCGTGAAGGTATGCCTCTAAAAGCAGTGGCAACCTTCCACGGTAACCCTGCCCCAAAACAACCTGCTGAAAAAGGTACATTTAACGCAGAGGTATTGGTGGCTCATGGCCGTGACGATAGCATGGTGTCAATGGATGCCATTGAGGATCTTAAAAAAGAACTTGATGACGCTGATGTCACATATACGGTCGATATCTATGATAACGCGAAACATGGCTTTAGTAATCCTGAAGCAGATAAGCGTGCCGCAGAAAACGACATTGATTTAGGCTATAACGAAACAGCTGCTAATGAGAGCTGGAATAAAATGATCGCGTTTATGCGTGAGAAGTTACATAACCATTATGAATAGAGCGTTATGAAAACAGCGTTATAATTAATTGTAGTCTAAATTATAGGTATATATATCTATAAATGTAGGCTACTAAGACTTGCGTTTTAGCCCCATAAGCGTCACTATCACTGCTGTAAATATTAATATCGGTGGTAAGGATGCTTATGTGGGTTATTTTTTTAGTTGTAGTGATACTACTTTATGTTGTGCTTGAACGTAAAATTGATGCGCTAAAGAATGACATTTCGACATTAAAAGAAGAGCTGCAACACGTCTCTGAGCAAATTAACTCAAGTCAACTAAATGATTCGAATAACTCAAATAAATTAGTTAAGCCAGATACCCTAGAATATCTTGCCTCTGAAGAAAACTCATCTGAATATTCATCGCTTGAGACGACTCAAGCCAATCTATCATCCTATCATTCCGATCAAAATAAAAATCAAACTCAAGCTAAAAATCAAATCGAGTCTGACGTGGACACCGCTCAAGCTGATGTAAAAAGCATCTATTTAAACCACACAACCGACACTACTGCTGAAGCAGACGCTGAACTGAAAGAAACAATTCACCATTCTCATAACGCGTCTTCTAACCTGTCCCAATCTGTGTCAAAAGAGGTGTCCGCACCAGACGAGCAGTCACTGCCTATCGTGACGTCATTATTAAGCTCCTTTAAAAACTGGTTCTTTGGTGGCAATTTGGTAGTACGGGTAGGCGCAATCGTATTGCTTATGGGCGTGGTGCTATTGCTACGCTTATTGAGTGAGTATTTTGACACCCCGATCGAAGTTAAATTACTATCCATCGGCATTATTGGGCTGGTCGTTGCAGGGTTAGGGTTAAAGCTGGTGAAAAAGCGCTTTAGCTATGGTATTACGTTGCAAGGTGCTGGACTAAGTACTGCCTACTTAACGACTTTCTTTGCCTATCAGGTATATCACGTCCTCCCAAGCGTACCTAGTTTTGTACTATTGGGCGTCCTATCGACGATTACGGTCGCACTGGCAATACGCCAAAATGCTTTTCCATTAGCACTTTTGGCATTCTCAGGTGCTTTTTTAGCCCCTATATTGACCAGTAGTGATACGGGTAGCTTGACGGTATTATTTAGCTATTATTTGCTGCTAAATACCGCTATTGCCATTATTGCTCACTATCGTACGTGGAAGGTGCTAAACCTATTAGGCGCAGCGGTTACCTTTGGTCTAGCCTATTATTGGGGCTTTACAGATGCGATAAATAATAATTTTGCAACGTTTGCAGCACAGCGATGGCCGCTCGTTTTAATAACTGGCTTTCATTGGGTGCTGTACCTGTTTATCGCCATTCGCTACGCTCAACAAATTATCGCCTATAACCATACCGTGTCTGACATAAAGTCTATTGATGCCAATCAATCCGTCAAGCAGGCCATCTTATTTCCTATAGATACAGGCCTAATGTTTGCGACCCCTTTACTAGTATTCGGCTTGTTGGCGACGTTATTGGATGATGTCGCACATGGTTTAACCGTAGTCAGTGCGGTTATGTCTGTGACTTACCTTGGGGTGGGATGGATATTGGCACAGCGTAGTCGACGTTATGCGCTGCTTACCGAAGGCATGTTGGCGTTAGGATTTGGGTTTTTGGCGTTGATTATTCCACTTGAGTTGGATGCTCAGTGGGTCGCATTTGGTTGGAGTGTGCAGGGTCTTGCCTTAGTCTGGTTTGGTCGGCGCTCACTACGCGCATGGTCAGTACTTTTTGGCGTGTTGCTACAAGCGCTTGCCATCTTAAGCTTGTTAGACGGTATGGGATTTGATTTAAAGAGTGCGCATGCCAGCTGTTTGGCACTGAGTATATCTGCTCTATGCTGGATGGCATCGATGTTTGCACTGCGTCACGCCTATTCACCCTTTCGTTCTGATTCGGTACGAGACAAGAACTTATTGTCTTGCGTAAACACTAATAGCACAGTATTTAAAGGCATATGGCAGTCTCCCGCTTTCATCCGTTTATTAACCTTAATAGGACTGTTTTGGACGCTATTGGTAACCGCTTTAAATCTTGATAATTGGTTTAACCTGAGCTATTTAAATGTCTCTTTGTTTATGGCAACTGCTCTACTGAGTAATCTTATCGTTTATTATCTTATTGATCGCTATCGCACGTGGTCTGAGGTCAGCATATTTAATCATGGTTTGCTAAGCTTATTTTATGTTGTACTCCTCTTAATCCTACCTGAACACTTTGAAAGCTATTATACAAACGAATCCTTTAACTGGTTAATCTATGCTCTTCTTGTTATTGGTGGTCTCATGATAGGACAGTTATGGATAAAAAACTGGTTCGAAGATGATCAAACAGTGATAACAAATAGAGCAAATCTAGAACATGAATCAAATATTGAAAATATAGAACATGATAGAGATAACGATAGCCGTATAACTGAACATAAAATTACTGAACAAAAGACCTGGCATAACGTTGGCAACCTTCAGCCCACATTTTGGTTGTCAACGAGCATACTTCTAATTGCGCAATTTACACATTATCTATTACCAGATTCGGGGGGCGTGTTAGGTATTATCGCCCCAAGCTTATGTCTCATTGGATTAGCGTATTGGGTGTCTCGAAGCAAAATTATCCTACCCTCTTGGTTTAATTGGGATACTGCCTTATTGGGTAGTTCTTATTTCTTTGTACCAATAGCCATTGGGTGGGTAGTGATCAGCAATTTACAACATGACGGTGTCGTTTGGGGATTGCCTTATATACCGCTACTAAATTTGTACGACATCAGTGTATTACTGGTTCTACTTTATTTGTTAAGCACGCATTGGTTACGCCACAGCTTAGGACAGAGTTCAAAAAAGACGATTCTATTAAAAATAATAGGTCTGCTAGGTTTTTGGGTGCTCTCAAGTATATTAGTTCGAACCTTGCACACCTATGCAGGAACATCATTGTGGAGTGATGGCGCATGGAGCAGCGATAAAGTACAAACCGGGTTGACCATTTTATGGACGCTAACCGCACTGATTGCCACCTTTATGTCAAGCCGCAATGGCAAACGCTTTTGGTGGTTTATGGGGATTAGTCTGCTTGGTGCTGTCGTGCTCAAACTGGTATTGGTTGACTTGTCACAAACTCAAGCCATCTGGCGTGTTATCTCCTTCTTGGGTGCGGGTAGTTTGATATTATTAATTGGTTATTTAGCGCCATTGCCGCCTGAAGAAGAAGCCGCCACACCTAACGACTAATCGATAGGCGTCACTCGATAAACTCTAATCAATAAATACCAATCATAATAGACAGTCGATCTATAGGTTGGCTTAACAAGTCAACCTAAAGTCGGGTTATCATGTAAAATATAATCAAACAATCCTATATAAGCGACGGTTCGAGCAATGAGTCAGTACAATATCAATCAGCCCAATAACATCCAGTGGTTCCCTGGCCACATGAATAAAGCCCGTAACGAAATTAAAGAAATCATGCCCGATATGGATGTGGTCATCGAGGTAATCGACGCACGCATCCCATTTAGTAGCGAAAACCCCATGGTCGCCAGTTTATACAAAGACAAGATACGGGGTGACAAACCCGTTATCAAAATCCTAAACAAAGCCGACCTTGCTGACCCCAACCAGACCCAAGCATGGATTGACTATCTAGAACAACAAGATCAAGTCAAGGCTATTGCTTGTGATGATAACAAGTCAAGCGATGTCAAACGCATCGTACAACTGTGTAAAGAACTCATGCCTAATAAAGCGGGCACGGGCAGACAAATCAAAGTATTGATTATGGGCATTCCCAACGTCGGAAAATCTACCTTGATCAATAGCCTAGCAGGACGCAGTATTGCCAAAACAGGCGACGAGCCAGCGGTCACCAAGTCACAACAACTGATAAAAATCGACAACGACATCATGCTTTACGATACCCCCGGTATGTTATGGCCAAAGATTGAAAACCCCAATTCCGGCTTTCGCTTAGCGGCCACTGGTGGCATTAAAGACACCGCTTTTGACTTTTCGGATGTAGCAAGTTATACCGCTGAATATTTGATTCAGGCGTACCCAAACCTATTAAAAGAACGTTATAAAATAGAAGATTTACCGCAAACCGACTGGGATTTCTTCGAAGTGGCAGGCCGCAATAGAGGGTTGCTCAAAAAAGGCGGTGTGGTGGATACTTACCGTATGTCGGAGATTTTGGTTAACGAGTTACGCAGTGGCACATTAGGGCGTATTACCTTGGAAACCCCTGCCATGCGGGAAGAAGAAGACAAGCTGGTAGAGCGGATACGAGAAGAAGCCGAGCTGAAAAGACTAGCGAAAATTGAAGAAAAAAAGCTGCGTAAAAAACGGGCAAGGAAGAATCGGAAGTAGATTTTATAGGAAACGGAGCATGCAGATTACTATTGATATTGATGACAAGCTTATCAGTGAAGCCCAGCGTCTATCGGGATCAAATACTCCTGAAGCAGCTATTGAACAAGCACTGAAACTTTTAATACAAATGCTTCAGCAACAAGATATAAGACAGCTTCGAGGTAAATTATCCTGTGAGGGTGACCTTTAACAAATTCATCTAACGGAAATATGATGTTATTAAAAGAAGAGATGGTAAACGTATATCAGAAACTTAGTTCTTCCTCTGAGCTACGCAATATTGAGGCCAAACGCGCCTCAGGTGGTATTGGTGATTCGGTGATGCAAACGGTTTGTGCATTTGCTAATGAACCTAATATTAATCATGGATATTTACTACTTGGTGTCTCTGAACCAGATGCAAATCATGATAATTACTGGATAAGTGGCATTAATGATACAGACAAGTTACTTAGTGAACTACAGAATAATTGTCGAAATCAATTTAATACGACAGTGCAAATTGACGTAGGCATTCTCAATATAGAAGATAAAAAAATAATTGTCGTCAAAGTTTTCGAGCTAGAACCTACCTCTAAGCCTTGTGGCTTTATAGCCAGTGGTAAGAAAAACAAAAACTTTACTAAGACAGGAGTCTGGCGACGTGGTATTAACGGTGATTATGAAGCTAGAATTGATGACCTTTCTGATATTATCGTTGCTAAAACGGGTCAATCTTTTGAAAACATTATTCTTCCAGAGGCTTCTTGGTCTGATATCGACCCTGGAGTAATTGCATTTTATCGAAAACAAAGAGCTAAGGTTCAGCCAGATGCTGTCGAATTAGACTATAGCGATACTGAATTACTTCTGTCTCTTAATTTAATCATTGAAAAAAACGGTTCATTCAAACCTAATGTTGCAGGTTTACTTCTTTTTGGCTCCTCAATAGCCCTTCGCCGTCACCTTCCTATGGCTCGCGTTGATTATATCCGAAGTCAGGGTACGCAATGGGTTGAAGATAGTGATAATCGATTCGTGTATACAAAAGATTTCCGTGAGTCCTTGATAACTATGATTCCTCGCATTGAAGCCATGATTATGGATGATATGCCGAATCACTTTCGTTTAGATGATAACCAACTTCAAAGATCTGATAAACCTTTATTACCTCAAAGAGTGGTTCGCGAAGCTGTCGTTAATATGATTATGCATCGTGATTACTCTGAAAACCAACCTTCTCAAATCAATCGATTTAAAAACCGACTAGAATTACAAAATGCCGGTTACTCATTAAAACCGTTAGATACCTTAGATAGTCCAAGCTCAGTTACTCGAAACCCCTTAATAGCATCTGTTCTATACGATTTAAGATTCGCTGAGACTAAAGGTAGTGGGATTCGCACTATAAAAGCCAAACTAAAACAAGCTGGGCTTAGCGAGCCAAAGTTTGATAGCGATTATGCTAGAAACTACTTCAAAGCTATTTTTTTATTACATCAATTGATGGACGATAAACAGTTAAAATGGCTTGAAGCTTTCGATAATCACGATTTATCAGACGATGACGCTATGGCACTTATGTTAGCTTATGAAACCGGAGGGGTTGACAATAGTACACTTAGGGAAGTTACATCGTTAGATACCTTATCAGCAAGTCGCCTATTATCTCGACTTTGTAAAAAAGATTTATTACACAAACAAGGTGGAGGTAGCTCTACAACGTATACATTAACTGAGCATGCCTTACTTTTAGGTCTTTACAATAATTTTGATAAAGATTCCTTAAAAACCAATAAGCAAACCTCAGGAGTTAATCATCAAACCTCAGGAGTTAATCATCAAACCTCAGGAGCTAATCATCAAACCTCAGGAGCTAATCATCAAACCTCAGGAGCTAATAAACAGCATTACCTAGACTTTGCAAGTACAGTAGAGAATTTCGTACTGAGTAAGGAAGTTAAAATCCTTATTGAGAACTTACCTAAAAAAGCATCCAAAGAGCAAGTTGAAAGGTTAATAGTATTATTGTGCCAACTTTATGCCTATAGTGCAGAAGATTTGGCACAAATTCTTGATAGAAACCCAGAGTACTTACGTGCAAACTATATTAATTCATTATTAAAACAAGGCTGGATACAAAGAACCTTTGCTGACGTTCTTAACCATCCCAATCAAACATATGAGACAACACCTTTGGGTATAGAGTGGCTAAATAATACTCATAAAAAGTCCTAGGTTTATAGTTTGAACGTTAGATTATTTTAATCTAAGCTATAATAACCCTCTATAAATTATACCTATATCATCCTATGACTCAGCCAACCGCTAACCCAAAAACTAAAACTGAAACCCATTCCGAAACTCAAACCTTTAACCACACTCCATTCGAACTCGATAGCTTCGCTCCCCGTATTCTTAACTGGTTCGATAAAAACGGTCGCCATGACTTGCCATGGCAACAGCACAAAACCGACACACCAAACCCTTATATCGTTTGGTTATCAGAAGTGATGCTACAGCAAACCCAAGCCACTACGGTTATACCTTATTTTCAGCGGTTTATGACCTCATTTCCAACGGTGCAAGACTTAGCCAATGCTGAGTGGGATGTCATTGCCGAACATTGGGCAGGGTTGGGTTACTACGCCCGTGCCCGCAACTTGCACAAAGGGGCTAAGCAACTGGCTGAGATTATTGAAAAGACAGATGATTTTCCGCAAACCCTAGAGGGTTGGGAAGCCATCTCAGGGGTAGGGCCATCTACAGCAGGCGCTATCGTAGCAATGGGACTGCATGGTTACGGGGTAATTTGTGATGGTAACGTTAAACGAGTGATTACTCGCTGGGCAGGCAATGATGGCGATATCATGAAGTCGGCTACTACCAAGGAGTTGTGGGCATTGGCAGAACGATTGACACCCACAGAGGATAGTGGGCACTTTGCACAAGCCATGATGGATATGGGCGCGACCTTATGCACCCGTCGCAACCCTAATTGTGAATTGTGTCCTATTAACGAGGATTGTATCGCCCATGCTCAAGGGCGTGAAATGGACTATCCGGTGAAAGCCAAAAAGAAGCCTAAACCTAGCAAATTTAGCAATGCGTTGGTGGTTTCTAACCCTAAAAACGACATACTTTGGCTACAACGTCCTGATAGTGGTATTTGGGGCGGACTGTGGGTATTGCCGTTGCAGTTCGAAAAAAAGACACTGGGAACAACAGTCGTGTCCACATCAGACGAAGACAACGCTTTTGAAAGTGAAAACACGCTTGCAGAACAGATAGTCGATCAGTGGATTGCAGATAATAGCTTAAATCCCATCTCAATTAGTAATGAGTTATTAGACGACTCCCCTATTAAACATACCCTGACCCATTTTCATTGGTATCTGCAACCTAAGCAGCTTATTTTAGATAAGAATCAATCGATAGCTTTAACACAGCACCTTGAAAAAGCGGATATTAAGGTGATTTGGTTGTCAGCTGATGACGCTAAGACCACGCTGGGGTTGCCGAAGGCGATGCTTAAGGTATTGGAGGTTGTTAGTTAAGTACTTTATTAGATTAATGACAACTTGATTAAAGGGTCGATTATAGATCGATTGAACACGGAGAATAATATGCACATCGCTATCCTAACAATAAACCTAACCTTGCCTGGATGCGCTTCATTGAAAGAGAAGCGTACTCGGGTGGGCGGACTACATCAACGCTTTGGTAAAAATCCTGCTATTGCCGTCTGTGAAAGCGGTGAGCGTGACCGGCATGATGCCAGTGAATGGACCTTTGTAGTGGTGCAAGCCTCTAAACGTGAGGTTGAATCGCTATGCAGTCAAATTGAGGACAAGATACAAAGCATTGTTGATGGGCGGATTATGACTATTGAGAAAGAGTTTATTTAGGTCGTGAAAGAGTAGGAATACTTTGAACTATAAATCTAACAAGCTTGGTTAGGCTAACTATAGTCAAACGTACATTACGGTATGCAGAATGTGTAGCGTGCGGTGTAGCGAAGCGAAACCCACGAATCCCGTATGAGGCAATTGTGACGGTTAGCGTGATGGTAAGTCGATATCGTAATTTGAAACCTAGAAGTTTGATACCTATTTAGATACCTCAAAAGTAAATACGTTTAATATGTTGGATGTGACAATCTCAACGCTAACCTACCTGACTTCTACCACCCTACTAGACTTCTAAGTGTTGATACATTCTACACTCTCTACCCTAACAAGGTCTTTTAGCCCCGATTGTCGCGGATATACTGTTTAGATAGACGAGTTGCAGTGGCTTGCTGTGGTGGGGCGCACGAAGTAAGCGACACGCCACATCTTAGCCAATGCCTCGGGTAGATAAGCAGATAGTAGCAAAAGCGGGATTGGCTCTAGCTTCCTTTATAATAAAGACTACTCCATCAACTCATTGACAACCCGCAATTGCATTACGCCCTCATCGCTTATATCCAAACGATACGCGACAGTATTCGCCATCGGTATGGCGGTTTGATATGGCGAAGTTTATGTATATCGACGATATAAAGGGGTGTTATATACAGTCTCATTTGTCTTAAGACTTAATTTATTCAATAAATTTTTGCTATCAGATGTATGAGCCATCGACTTTATAGCCATTTGTTGATACAGTGTTTTCATAGCTACTCCTTACATTTCTGAAAATAACTTTTAATAATAACTTTTTTTATAATTCGTTTGAGAATATAACCGTAACGCTTTTTTTAACTGTCAACAACGTACGTGAGACCCCTTTCTATGCTTCAAAATAAACTAACTTTTACTGATAAACCCAATAAAAATATCCTACTAAAAAGTGTGTTGACGCTAGGACCAGCTATTATTTTAGCCAGTTGTACAAGCCAGCCACCTGCACGGCAGGTGCCGGTTCAAAAACCAACACCACAACAACAACCTGCTCAAGTCATTGTTGTCAAACCTCAGACACCGAAGGTAACGCCTCAACCTCAACCTGCACCAACACCACGTCCAGAGACAAGTTATAACAGCTTTTCGCAGTGGAAAAGCGACTTTAGTATGCGAGCCATTAGCCAAGGCTACAAT
This sequence comes from Psychrobacter sp. CX18, assembly GCF_057396215.1. Lineage (NCBI taxonomy): Bacteria > Pseudomonadati > Pseudomonadota > Gammaproteobacteria > Moraxellales > Moraxellaceae > Psychrobacter > Psychrobacter sp. CX18. The sequence continues at coordinate 72,767 of NZ_JBXYJH010000013.1, forward strand.
GCTTATGATGTTAGTCGATTACTGGATTCGGTACAGTTGAATAACCGTGTGATATCGCAGGATAATAATCAAGCTGAGTTTGTTAAGATGCCTTGGGATTACGCCGACTCTGCGGTGTCAGATGGCCGTGTGAGCAGAGGCCAAAGTAAGTTTAATGAGCAGCGTTCGCTGCTATCGCGTCTTGAGTCTCAATATGGGGTGAATGCTGAAATAGTTGCGGCCATTTGGGGTATGGAATCCTCTTATGGGGCGGTGACGGGAAGCAGTTATATCCCAAGCTCGCTGGCAACATTGGCTTATGAGGGTCGCCGCCGTAACTGGGCCGAAGATCAGCTTTTGGCGTTGATGCAGCTGCTACAACGCGGTGATGTCTACCCCTCACAGCTTGATGGCTCTTGGGCAGGCGGTATGGGAGAGACGCAATTTATCCCCGGTACTTGGCTTGCGCACGGTGTGGATGGTGATGGTGACGGACACCGCAACCCTTGGACGACAGCTGATGCACTGGCATCAACCGCTAATTATCTAAGTAACTCAGGCTGGGTACGCGGGCTGTCTCCTTTTTATGAGGTGACTCTTCCCGCCTCTTTTGATTACGGTGTCATCGGTCAAAAATTACCTGCTTCTGCATGGCGATCAATGGGCATTAATACCATCGATGGCTCATATTTAGAGGCGGGTACGCCGTTTGAGATGTGGCTACCTGCGGGTAAAGACGGCCCTGCCTTATTACTGAGCCCAAACTTTGATGTGATTAAGGTCTATAATAATTCGTCAAATTACGCGCTGGGTGTGAGCTTATTAGGTCGTGCGCTTAATGGACAGTCTGGTATTCAAAAGTCATGGCCCCGTTATGAACAACCGTTGACCAGCGGTCAGGTCCGAAATCTGCAACAGCGACTCACTACTTCTGGATACGATACCAAAGGCATCGATGGTATTATGGGTACCAATACCCGTAACGCTTTTGCGCGTTGGCAAGCAGACAATGGTCAGACACCTGATGGCTTTGTGACTCAGCGTAGTGCCTCTTCTTTGATTTGGTAGACTACTGATTCGGTAGACTTCTAATTTGCTAGCCCACTAAGCTGCTATTCTATTAGCTTATTGCACCGCTGACTAGGCACTGCATCTAGTCTTATAGTCGGTTTGATACGCCACTTTCTAGCAATAGAAAGTGGCTTTTTTCATGGACAAAACCCAAATATAGTCGCAGAACTCTTAAATAGTTGTTTAGTCGTTCGCTGATTATTTTTAAGCAATTCGCTGACTATTTTTAAGCATCACGCAGGCGCATCAAGCCTTCTTGCTGCACGGTTGCCACTAAGTTGCCATTTTGCCAAAACTGACCGTGATTGAGTCCTTTTGAGTGCGAGGAGGTATCAGACCACATGTCGTATAAAATCCATTCATTGATATCAAACGGACGGTGAAAATGCATCGAGTGGTCAATACTAGCAGCTTGCAAGCCTTTGGTCATAAAGCTAATACCATGTGGCATTAGACCTGTCCCCACCAAGTAATAGTCTGATGAAAATGCCAATAACGCTTGCTGCATAGCAACGGGTCGTTTGCCTAGCTTAGGAATACGCAGCCAATTGGCTTGTTTTGGCACCATAGGCTCTGGAAGCACAGGGTTACGGGGTTTTACAGGCTTAATCTTGACATGACGGGGCCTCATAAAACGCTCCCGTAAGGCTTCGGGTACGTCCCCCACATGGTGCTCTTTTAACGATTGTTCAGACTCTAGATCTTCTGGCGGTGGATAAGCGGGCATTGTTTCCTGATAATCGAGACCGCCTTCCATCGGTGCAAAGGAGGCCAGCATAGAGAATACGACTTGCTCTACCTTATTACCGTCTTGGTCTTCTTTATACTGCACTGCCGTTACTTCACGCGCGGATAGACTACGCCCATCTCGAAGGCGGCGTACTTTGTAAGTGACAGATTGGTTAATATTACCCCCCCGCAAAAAATATCCATGTAAAGAATGACATGGCTTATCTTCTGCTACCGTATGAGATGCTGCCATAATCGCTTGTGCTAGAACTTGACCACCAAAAATACGCTTACCAACATAGTCATAGCTTTTGCCTACGAATTCATCTGGGGACACTTCTGTTAAATCAAGCGTCTCTAATAGTTGGTCTACAAGCTGTTTACAGTCAAGCATTTATCATCTCCAAAAGACCTTAGGGGGTTATAAGTAAACTTAAAAAAATACCTCAAAATTGCTAAATGAACGCCAAATAAAACAGAAGGGCCAATAAGCCCTCATTAAACCCAACGTTAGCAAAAACTAATTGAGCAAAATTAGTTCGGCAACATTAGCACCGTTATTATATCGTGTCATTTTATATCATTCGCTTTATATCGTGTCATTATTTATATCGTGTCATTAAATGAATGTTTTAACATAGCACTTACGTAAATGCATTATAATAAAGTCATTATCGCTTTGTTATAAAACCTACTATCTTTGACAGGCTTACTAAACCTCCTATTTGTAGCGTTTAATTTGTTGTTTTTGGACGTGTCTGACGTGATAGGTTAATTTTTAGATTTAAATGATTAAAATTTCAGCGAACAAGTGTATTACTTTATACGATTTTATGGCAAACTAACCCTATCTCTTTTAATAGGTTTGACTAAGACTTATGTTTCCTTCTCATTTATTGCATTCTCTAAAAAGGCGCCTAAAAAAACAGCGCCAAAACCAAAAAAACAATCGAGAGCGCTCTCACGACTCTCAACGGACTGCGCCAAGCTTTCAAGAGCAAGCGGCTCAAGCGAGTGCCGCTATTTCACGATCTGGTCGTTCGGTCAATCAACTGTACCGCAAAGTTTCTGGACAAGCGTTAGATCTGGCGGTAAAGCCTAAAATAATCGGCACCTTACCTGAGATCACTAATGAGAACGGGGCACTGACATTTTATGTATTGCGTGAGTATTCGCGCTCAAACAGTGTCCTGGTGGATTTGCAAACCAAAGCACAAGGGTTCCCACCAGCATTGGTTGGCGTCAATGATGCTTCTCATAATATCGATGAGAATGCGGCCATTATATTCTTACATCATCCCAATGCCAATGATCATAAAGTATCGCCAAGATTGGCAAGACTGGTCAATGCCTGTCGTCAAGATTCAACCCTTAAGATCAATCTAGTACCTGTTTCTATATTATGGGGCCGTGCCCCTGATAATGAAGACTCACTGTTTAAACTACTGATGGCGGATAACTGGGAAGAACCTACTATCGCCAAACAGCTGTTTAATATTGGCATTAAGGGACGCGATACGTTTGTTCAGTTCCATCCCCCCCAGTCGCTACATGACATTATTGACTCATTGACCACATCTTCAAATATTGTCCCCCATAAACACACTCAAGATGTTGTCGATAGTCAAAACGTTCACAATACTCAACAAATCAATGCCCAACAAATCTCAGCTGAATTGTTTGGTGATAATGCAAAAGCCTCTCAGTTAGATGAGAGTGAGAAAGACCTATTATTACAGGCAAAACGGCATGTAGACGCTCAGTCTCTGACGCATTCAACGGCCTTACTGACTGCCACAGAAGCCAACTTTAGCTTAACTTTGTTAGTGCAATATAAGCTAAACGCCTTTCTCGATAGTCACCGTCAGAGTATGATCGGACCGGATTTGTCGGATAAACGCAATTTGGTCGATAATTTAATCCACTCTCCTGCCATTAATATCGCGTGCCAAAAAGAAACGGACGAAAAAAACATTAGTGTTAATGAAGCTAGGCTTCTTGCCCGCGGCTATGCCAATGAAATAGTCAATGACTATAGCTACTCAGTGGTTCGCTTCTTTGAGCGCTTTTTGGCTTGGTTATGGACTCAACTATATGATGGTGTTGAAGTTCACCACTTCGAGCGTGTTCGAGAGCTTGCCGCTACGCACGAGTTAATATACGTGCCGTGCCATCGTAGCCATGTCGATTATCTCTTGCTTGCCTATGTGATATTTCGTCGCGGATTAGGACTCCCTTACGTGGCTGCTGGCAATAACTTAGATGTCCCCGTCATTGGTCCTTTACTGCGTAACGCTGTCGCATTTTATATACGTCGGAGCTTTAAAGACAATGAGTTATATAAGGCGGTGTTGCGTGAGTATCTACATACCTTAATCCAGCGCAATACGCCTATCGAATACTTTATTGAAGGAGGGCGCTCACGCTCAGGTCGTTTATTGCCGCCTAAACTTGGCATGCTGGCGATGACTGTCCACAGTCACTTACGTGGGTCTAACAAGCCACTTGCCTTTATTCCTGCCTATATCGGTTATGAACGTATTATGGAAGGTGGCACTTATATTGGTGAACTTAAAGGCAAACCGAAAGAGTCAGAGTCGCTACTCGGCTTGCTAAAAGTCAGCCGTAAGATTGAGCGTATCTTTGGTCATGTCCACTTAAGCTTCGGCACGCCGCTGCATATGGAGGACTTTATGACCAAGTTTGATGTGGCGCCCAATAGCTTGCCAGCTGACCGTACCGATACACCCTTTGATAATAATACAACCGCAATGATAGATAATCTAGCCATCAAGATCATGCAGAATATCAACAAGGCTGCGGTGGTTAACCCGATATCTTTACTGTCTCTGGTCCTTCTATCGACTCCCAAAGCTGCCTTAGACGAAGACAGCTGTCGTGAACAAATTGCCTTATGTCAACACATTGCCACTGGCTCGCCTTATGCCGATGATACGATTGTCACGGATATGGCACCCCAGTCAATTATTGACTATGGTATTAAGCTTAAGCTGATTGAACGGACGCCTCATATCCTAGGAGATATGATTAAAGTATTGCCCAAACAAATGGCCATATTAAGCTATTTCCGTAATAATATTTTGCATGTGTTTATCATATCTTCTTTCTTGGCGGCGCTGGTATATCGTAATGGACGTATTGAGCGCAAACACTTAGATAGCATCGTAACCCAGCTATACCCTTTCTTACAAAGCGAGCTGTTTTTATACAATGCTGTCCGCAACTTACCCCACTTAATTGATGAAAAATTAAGTAATTTAATTGAGCTTGGGGTCGTGGTTGAGCTTGGCGACGGAATTCTAGGGACACCTGAGAAAAACAGCGAACAATATCAACAGTTAGATATGCTCGCAGCACCAGTCTCCCAAAGTCTGGAACGCTACTTCATGGCACTAGCGCTATTAGCCCAACAAGGCTCAGGCAACTTAACAGCTGATCAAGTTGTCGACCTATGTCATCTATTAGGCCAACGTCTGTCCGTATTGTATGCAGATGACATCCCTGATTTCTTCGATCGTGCCTTGTTTACCAGCTTCTTAAGTGCGTTATTGCGCTTAGACTATGTGCATAAGGATGAGGAAACTAATCTACTGACGTTTGACGAGCGCATTAACAATATCGCCCGCCATGCTCATTACATTTTAAACCCTGAAATGATGCAGATCTTGGAGCATGTCGCAAACTTGGATGAAGATGAGTTGAATCATGCCATTAGTGAGATTAACAATAAAAAACAGAGTAAATTTACCCGCAAAAAGCAATAATTAATTCCTCAAACTAAGAGTTACCTTTTGTTGAGTTAAATTAATATTAAAAGTGCTTAATAGAATAATGCCAGTCAGCTTAACTGACTGGCATTATTTTTATACGCTACCAAAAAAGGAATCAGTCAAGCAGGTTTAGAAAAACCACTGCCATGCTGCTGACACTTCAGTATCTTGGGTACCGTCATTCTCTTGATTGGAGTAATCAGTATGCGCTTTACTGGCACTCACATCTAGTTCCCAACGTCTATCGAGCATACTGTGATCTGAATCATAGCCTGTTAGCTTTAGACCTAATGTACCACTGGTAGCATCGCTAGTATCATCATTCAGCCCACTGTCGGTATATTTGACAACGCCATAGTCTAGTCCAACATAAGGCGACCAGCGAATCTTCTGATTACCGAAACTTTTCCAGCTTGTCTGCATCGGCTCAAAGCTTAAGGTATTACGTAAGGTAATGCCTGACTCTGCGGCACTATACGCATTATCAATACCCCGTACACCAGAGTATGTAGAGCCTAGAGACTGCTGAGAGATACCAAAGAGTTGATCATCACTATATTGGCCTTGTAGCTCGTGAGTCATCTGCCAATACCCGATATTTTTTCCTGATGATAATAGTGGGTGCTGATGAGTCAAATAGCCTGATAATAACCAACGCAGGTAATCATCGCTAAGCCCTTGTTCCGTCGCTGGATTGTCATGGTTACCAAACCCCTTCTCTGCACTCAGATCTAGCACCCAAGCACCTGTTGTGACTTTGTTAGGATCTGATGCTGAGCGCTTATTAAATAGCTTGGTATGGCTGATACCCACTCTGCCACTACTCAATGTCGGACTTTGCACATCAATTTTACTGCCCAACACTTCACTGGTGACATCTTGATGGGCGACTTGGCCATATAAGGTTGAGATACTATCTTTGTCTCGATTAAAGGTATAGTCACCGCGAATATTGGCCTGCCAGCTGTCCCCCGTTTGTTCGAGTACTGAATTGGGCAATTGAGTAGTGCGCGTATACTCATCTGCAGCTAACAATCCAGACCACTGCCAACGTCCATTCGGGATCGTGGTATAAAGGCTGGCGCTACGGCGCTGGTTGTCCTCATCATAACCATATTTATCAGTGAGACTTTGCTGGATGGATAAGGAGGTTAAATCAGCCTGACCTAAGACATTGCGTAGTGTGCTATGCAGCTTGATTTGGTTATGACCATAGCTGTCATCTGGATCATAACGCCATTCCATATCAGTGCTGACGGTATCCACTTTACCTTGTTGACTAACCTTTAGACGAACGTCCTTGCCATTTTCACCGACAGGGTAAACATCCACTAGCAACTGACCGTCGATAACTCGCTCACCATTACTCACCGCCTGATCTAGAACGGCCATATTGGCCGGTTGACCAATAACATCACCCAACAGACGAGGCGTCGGTAGCTTAGTTTGATTGTCTATATCGGTAATTTTGGCAACATGGATGTGCCAGATCGACTTGTTGGCCTTGACGGTTACCGGATCAATAGAAATTTTGAAAAATCCAGCATCAAGATAAGCTTCTGTAACACTACGCAGCAACACATTCGCATCTTCAACGGTAACACATTGTGTACTATTCTCAGTGGGTTGTTGAGTCGCGTTTGTTGCTGCTTGGTTTGTCTCATCTATTTGGTTCATCACCGTGGATGATGATACAGAAATGCTTTCAGCTTGCTGTCGCAATTTAGCTTGTGCGGCCTTCTCAAGCTCTGGCAATGTGCCCAGTTCAACACGCTGCACAGGTAGACAGTCAACCTCAGGTGTTTGTGGAGGCATATCTGTACTAGGTGTTGGGCCTGTCTGACTCTCGGTAAAATCATTTTCAGATTGCGACTCATATTGCGACTGAGACTGACGTAATGATTCAATTCGTTGCTGCTGCAATGAATCTTGCCATACTTGCTGCTGTTCAATAGGGTTTTGCCAAGAGGGGTCTTGTATAGAAGCTGCAGGTATCGGTACCCCTGGTAGCTCATTTGCAGCATTAGACAGTGTAGGTAACAAAGCTCCAACGCTGCCAACTCCGATGCCAATGGCAAAACGCCATACTCTATTGCTTAGCATAGAAGGAGTTGTAGATGAGTCAATAGACTGATTATTAACAGTATTAGAGTCACCTATTAATGACGATTTATGACAAGATTTAGGTTTGGAGAGGTGTTTGATTGAACATATAGGTTGCATAGTAGTCTACTAATATTATAAGGATAAAAGCCCATAACTATGATAAGCATGGGCTTGAATATATTTATGAGTTAATTTTAATCTCACTATATGAAACGACTGTTAACCAAGACGAGAGTATCACCAGAAAATAAAACCGTGACACTCTCTTAGCTAATATCATAGTTTAACATTAGCCTTAGTGTTTGCACCATCCTCATCGTTCCAGTTATTAGTGAAGTCGATGTTTACAACATCCTTAAAGTCTTCAGCACTACTATATTGGTTAAGTTTTAGAATGTTCATCGCATCAAACTCTGCTGTCGCACCAATAGTATGCACATAGTCATTATTATCAGTGGTCGCTACTGTCGCACCATTTAGGTTTGAATTAGTGGCATTAAGATTTGCAGCATTTACCATGATGTTTTGACTGCCTACAGTGGCATTTAAATTATCAGCATTTATTGTCGCTTGCTGGGTCACCTTTTGATCATCAATCAAGAAGTTTGACTTCCCTGCTAGATTCACATTCACCATATTATCAATCTTCGAGCCGTCATTCACTGTATTCAATAGCTCTTCAGAAGAGATACCTGATTTTAGTTTTAAAGATCCGATACCAACAGAGATACCTTGATTGATATCAACCTTTTTAACAATATCTTGAGCAGAGTTGATATTTAGATCATTTCCAGCGTTTAGCGTTAAATTATCTGCATCAATATTACTTTGAAGATCAATATTGTTACCACTATTAATATTGACATTACCTCCCTCGATAGATCCTAAGGTATGGTAGACACTATTATCAGAATTTACGATAAGCTGTGCACCAAGGCTAGTTGGAATATAGTTCATCTTACCGCCTCCGCCACAAGAGCTACAGCATGAGCTACAACCTTTACTATACTTACCACCCGAACCACCAGATAAGCCAACATTCGCACCCAAGTAGAAGTTGCCTACTTTATCTTTAGAGGTTCCCGCATGAATGTCAACATTACCATTGGCGTTGGTATTCGTGAGATCAATATTGTCTGCAGTGATATTTGCACCTTCTATAACCAACCCATCACCTTCACTATTGGCTGTTATACTTAGATCAGCCGCATTTAAGGTAGTAGATGTGGCCTTATTGGTCTTTTCGTTGATCACCCCTAAGGTCGCACCAGCATCAATTGAACCAGAATAACCACCTTTAGCCGTAAAATCAGCACCCAAAGCGGTGTGGGTATCTTGCGCTGCTAGTATACTGGCTTTATTTGCTTTAATGACGACACTATCATCCGCATTGATATTGGTACCCGCGACTTGGGCCAATGTACCACCCGTTAAATTTAGGCTACCTGTATTAATAGCAGTCGTTTTAGCTTGCGTGTTGTTTATATCTAAGAAGTTAAAGCCACCAGCACCAGAGAATGCAGGAGATGCGCCACACGACGCCGCTGAGAAGTTAAGACCTACTGTGGCAGAAAATAAGCCACCACCCGTCGTATCCCATTGCTTATCATCGTTTTGACCCACTATAGCTTGTTGACCAGCATTGATATTCAATGAATCGGTATCAAAGTTATTGGCAATGTTGGCATTCGTTGCTGCATTAATATTGACATTATTACCAGTGACATTACCTTGTACGGCGCTGGCATCACCAGTCTGTTGATACTGATACTCGCCTTTACCATTTAATCCCACAGTGACATCTTGGAACGTACTGGTCGTCGCACTGACATTTATTTCACCGCTACCACTATGCGTGGTAATAACCTCAGAGTCGTAAGCAGCCGTACTGGTGTAATCGTTGGCTGAAATATCAATGGTATCTGCATTCAAATTGCTACCAGCATCCATTGCAGAATTAGTAGCCGTAATATTTAGCTCATTTTGTGCATCAATATCGGTGACAATTGCGGTCTTATTCTCAGTAACCTTACCAATGCCTTGGCCTGAAATACCAACAGACGCTCCAACGATTGGACTTACATTAGCAAATAGTTTTAATGCAGCGTCTCCACCTGCGATCACATCTCGATCAACAACGCGGTCATAGCCTGCATCCTGAACGATATCTTGAGCAGATAGGTTTACATTATCCCCTTTAATTTTGGTGCCTAAGTTCGTAAGTGAGTCATTAGCCACGATATCAATATCTTTGTCTGAATTTATCGTAGAGTCCACAGCGTCATACTCATGATGCTCATTGATGATTTGATCGTGACCAAGGCCAATACCAAATTCAATACCTGTCAGTCCACCTTTAACATATATTTCTGGACCTGTACTTCTCACCAATTTACTATCAACTAAAGTTAATGCATCACCTACCGCAGTCGAGACTTGCGTACCGTCAATATCTACATTATTCGTACCTGTTACTTGAGTACCTTTCAAATCAACGACTTGACCTGTTAATGTGGTATCCGCCCCAGTTAAAGTCGTGGCAATACCTTCACCGGTGCCGGTGGTGGTTATAGTGGTTACCCCTTTAAGTCCACTAGATGCTTCAAAACTAAAGTCTTCTAAATTAACGTCATCAGCACATTGTATGCAACCGAAGATATTACCGGTTACTTTCGAGGTGTTTACCGTCCTAATGTCAAAGTTCTCAGTGACAGTAATGTCTGTTGGGTTTGCAATGTCTGTCGTCAGCGCATTAGTCGCATCAGTTTGAAGTTTGCCTGCTGCAGTAATGTCACTACCCGTAATCGCAATATTATCCCCAGATAACGTCACATTATTGCCGGTTAAAATAGACTTCTGGGCAGTTTGTTTCTTATGGTCTTTCGCATATTTTTCATCAGTAATATTAAATGCAGAGCCATGGCGATCTTCAAAGTAATCAGACTCTACCGCAAGGTCGTGATTAATCTTTAGATCATTCCCAGTATCAAGATTCAGATCCCCACTGGCATTAATAGTACTCCCAGAGATGGTCGTATCACCAAGACTGGATAACGACAACGCGCCGTTCGACGTGATAGTAGAGCCTGTGAGATTGGTTTGTTGCTCATTATCAATATTAGTCTCACCACCACCGATGCCTCCCCAATAGAGGAAGTTTTCATCATTAGTCTTATGGTTGGTAGTTTTGCTGCTTGAAATCGTTAATGATTGATCGCTAGTAAGAGTTGCCGAGTCAGCTGCTAGCTGAACGCCCTCCAGACGCTGATCACCACCACTGCTCATTGTTACATTAGTACCTGAGATACTAGTTAGGTGTTCAGCCTGTGTACCTTGTGAAACAAGCTTCTCACCAGTTTTTAACTTGGCAGTTTCGTTTTTATAACGATTAGTATCAGACTTGGAATTTTCAGTGATCACACTGTTGGCAGTCAAATTATTACCCGCTGTTAAAGCAACCTCGCCACCTGTTAAAGTGGTACCAGATATGGTTAGGTTTTCATTAGAGGATAAATGAATACTGTCAGATGTGTTTAGGCTAGAATCATGGAATTGTTGAGTTCTTTCTTCTGTTCTAGTTTCGTTGTACCACGTCCCTTTAGTATTACGAACTTTACTGGTTGTTTTGTTGGTAGTGACCATTCCGCTGACATCAATATCGCCACCGGTAGCGGTGATAGTACTTGCGTCAATTTGACTGCCTTCAATATCGACATCACCACCAACTAGCTTGACGTCGCCACCTCGAATCGTGGAACCTTCAAAACTCTGATTTTGTGTATCCGCTGATTGAGTTTGTTTAACCCAATTGTCCACTCTTTTAGTCGTCTCTGGAGTGAGGTCTCGATCCATTTTTACGTCACCACCGACATATAATGTTGATCCCCCTAATAAGGAGACTGACCCTGCTTCAATATCACTATCATTGACGATTAAATTATCGGCATTGGCTTCAAATACTTCTTCAGCATTGAACTTACCTTGTAAGTGCTGACTGGCATCTTTATCAGTATTATGAATACGTATCTTACCTGAGTTCATACTACCTAATACCGACCCATCAAGTGTCACCTCCTCTTGATTGGTCAGCTGACTCACTGCTAACGTGTCATAATCAACCGTATTATGCCCAGAGATCATGTTGATTTCGTCAGACGCAGTGATATTACCATTCACATCAATAGTTGGCGCCAGCAAGTCTAGGCGCTTGGCTCTTTCAATATCACCTTTAACAACCAACTTATTATTCTGACCATTCCCCACATTGAAACCAGCCAGTCGATCAGCTGCAATGGTCGGTGTACCCACAACCAAAGATGCACGATCTGTATTAATAAATCCGCAGTCATCACAGGTGATGCCATTCGGATTAGCTAATACGTAGTCCGCTGCCATCCCAAAGACTTCTTGCTGCCCAAGTAATAAAGAGGGATTCTTTGAAACCACCTCATTAAGAATGACAGTAGCAGTATCAGATAGATTTTTGTTTGCCCCAAGTTGACCTGCAAGCTGCGATTGACCTGAGCTCATTGAGTTGTTTAAAACCAATCCTGACTTGCTAACATTAAAGTCAGTATATTGGTTATGTGATAATCCATTAGCGTTTGGATTAGCAATATTAACCACATCGACATTGCCAACTTTATTAACATTTGTCGATCCAACAGGGGTAACAGTGCCCGCTATTGCTGCACCACTGATAAACGGGAGTACCATTGCCATACTTACCGCACTAGCAACTCGACCTTGTGTAGATAACTTAAAAGAATGATTAATATTCATTGCTTTGCCCTTATTAGGTTATTAAAAAAAGTCGTTATTATCGAAACTGCTCGTAAAAGCCTTCATCATAAAAGCCAGTGTCAATACAGCACTTGTCACTCAAAACATGCTACAAACATAAATTTTGCTTTATGCCTCACTTAATTGAGATAACACATTACGGTAACGTCTGGACTATTAAGATTGGTTGTTAAACAAATGCCATCTTAGAAAAAGCTTACTAAGTCAAGCTATTTATAAGCTTGGACTATCACTAATTCTGCCATAATATAGTAAAGTAATATTACTTAATTATGACTTTATTAAAACAATAAAAATAAACATAATTTCATTAAAAATTTCAGATATTATTTTTAAACATTATTTTGGTTTTAGCAAGTTTTTTTTAATAATCAGTTACCTATACTTTACATGTTAGAATGCACAGATATGTTTATAATAACTTTAAATTAATTTAATAAGATATTTAAAATACTCATAGAATTGGTATTGTTTTAAGTAATAAATATAGATTTGAATTTTACTGTCATATTTCTTGTATAAAAGACAATCAAACTTAAATTTATAAAGTTTTGTAGTACATTTTTAGTCATATTTGGATTAAAATTATTATTAAATATTTATTAATTTTAAATTAAGTAAAATTATTTAGTAATATATAATTAATGAATATTATTTACTGCTTTATCAATCACCCTATATCGCTATTAGGACAATTTCGTCTAACTAAACTTAACAGTCATTCTTTACATCATTAACATTTTGATAGAAAATCTAATTATATTTAATTTATAGTTGCTTAACGAACAAGAAGTCACTGATTATTTTTATATAGGGCATGTGGACCATTCGACCATGGCACTGGCGGAGACTATTTTTTAGTCAATATGCAGTGAAATTTTTGACGCTTAGTCATTCTAAGTTAGAACCCTAAATTTTTAAAAGCCGCCATATATTGGCAAAAATGAGTCCTGCCCTCACTCGAGCATAGCTCTCCCCTTGCGAACGGGCAAAGCAGTGCTTTGCTTAATCCGTTCTCAGGGCTGATGCTAATTTGCGAATGTTCCATACGCCCTAGTCAAAGAAATCTAAAATGGTTACAAGGCAACCGAGTGCAAATAGCAAGTAATACGGGAGAAGGCTTAACGAGGTTAACGCCGTAACCGTTTAGTAGTTCGCTGACGATACAATAAAAAAAGCCCAAACCTACTTAGGTTTGGGCTTTAGCTTAGTAAACTAGTATTTATGAGTTTATCTTGCTTTATAGTAGCGTCTGTTGATCATAAAATAGCTACAGAATTCAATAGAACCGACTATAGATTGACATCAGACTTAGTGTTCGCGCCGTCTTTGTCATCCCAGTCATAATTGACATCCGCATGTACAGGGATACCAAGATCAATTGGTTTTCCAGTAAAAGCATCTTTAATCAAACTAGGAATAGTTTCAACAAATTTTGGCACACTAAATGATTTTCCATCTACTGACGCTCCAACTTTGTGTACGAAGTCATCATTGTTACTGCTATTGACTACTGCACCACCAAGATTAGAGCTGTTCGCACTTACTTTAGCAGCATTGACGTCTATAGCACCACTACCAACCGTAGTATTTAAAGAGTCAGAATTAACCGTCGCTTGATGGGTGGTCTTTTCATGATCAACATCAAATCCTGCTTCACCGGCGACGCTAACGCCTAAGATAGTGCCATTATCAAAGTCATTTTTGAGGGCATCTATAACATTGCCAGCAGTAACCTCATCAACGAACTTGATAGGAGAGCCATCAAAACTCAAACCTGTTTTCACATTGACTTTAGCGACTTTATCTTGAGCAGAGTTAATCGCAAGACCATTACCAGCCACTGTGTTTAAGGTGCCTGCCTCAATATTGCTTTGCAAACCGATATTATTGCCACTATTAATATCAACACGGTTAGCTTTCACCGTCCCTAATTGATAATAGTTGCTATTGTCGGTTTCTACATTAAGATGAGCACCTGCCGCACTGCTATCGAAGCTCTCTGAGCTAACAGTACCGCCAAGGTTACCATCTATACCAAAGTTACCCACATAGTCTTTAGACTCAGCAGCGACTAGGTTGACATCACCTTTAGCATTCGCATTGGTTAAGCTGACGTTATCAGCAGTGATATTAGCGCCTTGTACTGACAGCGCATCACCCGCTTCATTAGCCGCAACAGTTAGGTTCTTGGTGTTAACAGTTGCACCCTGTGCTTTGTTGCTGGTTTCATTTACCACACCAAGTTTTGCGCCTAAGCCAAGCTTATCACTGGCAAGATCAGGGGCGAATCCACCATTACCATTCATCAATACCCCAACCGCACGATGTGTATCTTGTGCAGCCGCAATATTAGCTCTATTGCCTTTGATAGTGACGTTATCAGACGTCAAGTTTGCACCATCGATTTGAGCAAGCTTATCCGCTGTCACGCTCACGTCTTTAACATTGACCGTTGCAGCTTTGGCTTGTTGATCTTCAACACCTAAGTAGTTAAAACCTGCTTGAGCAGAGACAGAAGGTAGTACACCCACCCCAGTAGTCACTGCCGCTGGAATAACCGTAACGCCAACTGATCCACCTAGCTCAGCGCCACCGGCCGTATTCCATTGTTTATCACTGTCTTGACCGATACGAGCTTCTTCACCTGCAGTAACACTGTACTGGTTCGCAGTCACATCTTGTGCGGCAACGGCGCGAGTACCGCCATTTACCGTGACATTATCTGCTTTTAAGCTGCCTTTAATGGCTTTAGCATCTCCCGTTTGTAGATACTGATACGTGCCTTTACCACCGGCGTCCACTGTCACATCTGTAAAATCGCTGGTTGACGCCTTGACATTGATATCGCCACGACCACGGTGAGAGGTGGTTACAGTTGAGTCATAAGCGGCTGTACCGGTATAGTCATCGGCGTTTATGTTAATGGTATTTGCAGAAATTTGAGTACCCGCATCTACCGCTGTATTTTGAGCGGTAATGTTGGCATCATTAGTCGCTGTGATACCCGTGGTATGCGCCGTTTTCACCTCGGTAGTAACGCCATCACCGTCACCGGATAACTTGATACCGCCGCCTAAAGGCTTATTAGTGCCCGCAAATAGGTCTAATGCAGCATCACCGCCAGCGACTACTTTACGATCAACAACACGATCATATGAGGCATCATTATTAATATCTTGACCCGCTAAGTCTACTGTTGCAGCGGTTATCTGCGTACCTTGGTTGCTCAAGCTTTCTTCTGCGTTTAAGGAAGCTTTATTACCTGCTTTGATCGTTGAGTTAGCCGCTTGATACTCATTGTGCTCATCGATGACCTGATTGTGCCCAATGCTAACACCGACTTGTACACCCGTTGCACCGCCTCTTACATAGGCTTCAGGTCCAGTGCTCTTATAGACTTTGCTATCTACTGCCGTTAAGGCTTCGCTTGCGCCCGTTGACACTTGCTTGCCGTCAATAACCGCATTGTTAGCCGTATTGATATCTGTACCATTTAGGCTGACCTCTTGTGCTTTGAGTGTCGCATTATTGGCAGATATGGTGTTATTACGCGCAGTTCCTGACCCTTTGGTAGTGAGCGTCGTCACCCCTTTAATAGAGCCTGAAGCCTCAACCTCAAGATTTTTTAATTGGTCAATACCGTCAGTTACCAACTTGGTCACGCTACCGTTTAATACACCGTCAACACCGCCCTTAATCACATTGTCAAAGTCGTCTTTTAGATCAAGGTTAGAGCTTGCTTTGCCATCAGTACTGATATCATACGTTTCAGTCTTGGTAATGTCAGTAGCATTGGCAGCATTAGTGGTTAACGCTGATTTAGCAGCCGTATCAAAATCTCCCGTTGCCGCCACATCACTACCGGTTAAAGTAATATTGTCACCGGCTAAAGATACCTCCTTTGCAGACACATTACTTGCGACAGTGCTCTGAGCCAAACGATCGACCGCTGTTTTCTTATCGGTGATGTTAAACGCAGTACCATGACGGTCTTCTGCATAATCTTGCTCAGTGGCAAAGCCATTACTAATATTAACGTCACCAGCAGCAGTCACATTCAATGCGTTATTCGCTTTGATACCACTAGCGCTGACTGTAACATCGCTATCACTGCTCAATGTTGCATTATTTGCCTTTATTTGACTGCCTGTTAAAGCGGTTTGGGTTTTGTTATTGATATGGGTTTCACCACCACCAATACCACCCCAGTATTTGAAGTCTTCTTCATCAGTCTGACGATTACTTGTGTCGCTACTTGCTACGGTCAATGCGCCATCACTGGTTAAGTTAGCCGTATCCGCAGTTAGCTGAACACCTTCTAAGCGCTGTTCACCACCACTATTTAAGCTTACATTTTCGCCATTTATAGTGGTTTGATTTCCGCTTTGGGTCGCTTGAGTGATTGTACGAGCACCTGATTTCAGATCTGCCGTCTCATTTTTATAACGGTTAATATCACTGTGCGATTTTTCTGTTGTTGCGCTTGTGGCAACTAAATCATTACCAGAGCTTAAAGAAACACTATCGCCCTGGATATCTGCACCAACGATTTTTAAATCTTCTGATGAGTTCAAGGTGATATCATCTATCGCATTTAGCTGAGACTGATGATACTGCTGATCTTTATCTAAGGCTTCATTTTCATTAAACCATAGACCTTTGCTATTGCTTGCGGTTGTGCTATCGGTATTGGTTGTGGTCACACCGCTTACGCTAATATTATCACCAGCGGCATTGATGCTATTACCTTGTAACTGACTACCTTCAATGTCAATGTTGCTACCACCAAGCGCTATGGTATCACCCGCAACCTTTGAGCCTTTAAAGACTTGTGTTTCTTTATAACCAGAATGAGTCAACGTGACATTATCATCAAGCTGCTCTTTACTCTCTGGTAAATCAGTACGTGCGGTTTGTACCTCACCGCCGATAGATAGCTGCTTCGCCCCAACAAGAGACACTGATTTGCCCGAAATGTCACTGTCAGATACTTTTAGGGTATTCGCTGCCGCATCAAAATCTTGGTCGGCACTGAACTGACCTTGTAAGGTCTGAGTAGCTTTAGTATCAGTATTATGTAAACGGATACGACCAGACTGCATACTACCTAGGATCTGTCCATCTAAAGTGACATGAGGTTGAAGCCTTTTAGGCGCACTGACTTCTAACGTATCGTAATCAATATTATTTCGACCAGAGATCACATTGATCGCATCAGATGCCTTAATATTGCCATTGATATCGACTTTCGGTGCCAACAAATCTAAACGTTTTGCCCCTTGCACATCACCGCTTAACGCTAATGTTTTACTATTGCGATCGCCGACACTAAAGCCCGCTAGATGCTCCTCTTCGATAGTTGGTTTACCTACCACTAATGAGGCTCGATTGGTATTAATAAAACCTGTATTTTTACCGGTAATACCGTTTGGGTTCGCTAAAATATAATCAGCTGCCATTCCAAATACTTCTTGTTGCCCTAAAAGAAGTGATGGGTTTTTTGACACAACTTCATTCAAGATCACTGACGCCGATCCTGTTAAGTTGCTATTGGCATCAAGCTGACCGGCAAGTTGTGACTTACCTGAACTCAATGAGTTATTTAGAACTGCGCCTGATTCGCTTACATTAAAATCTTTATACTGGTTATGAGACAGTCCATTGGCATTTGGGTTGGCAATATTTACCACATCCACTTTACCAACTTGACTGACGGTTGTATCGCCAATTGGGTTGATGTTATCAGCCTGTGCGGCCACACTCATAAAGGGTAATACCAAAGCCATGCTAACCGCGCTAGCAATCCGGCCTTGAGGTGATAATTTAAAAGCTTTATTGTTTTTCATAACCTTGCCCTTTTTAAACGTGTAGTTACAATCTACACTTTTAACAATTTGCGCCAACCCTATTCTGATATCGCCCATGCCATATTGAAAAGATCGGCTGTCTAGAAGTCATAATATTAAAATTAGAAGTTAAAACAATGAGTTAATAAGCTAATCAAATTTATATTTCATTTATATTACAAATAGAAATTTTATTTTAAACGATTGCTCTTTGTTTTCTGCTTCACTAATTTTCTGAACTTCAAGACTTAAACTATCAAAATTTTTGAGTACTGGAGAGCCTAGTTTTGTATCTGAATGTGACAAAATCAACTATCAACCCATTGAATTAATTAGCTTATTTAAATAGGCTTATAACAATCTATAAGATATTTCTAAAAGAAATAATTTGAAAATTTTTAACGTATTTTTAATGAGTTTTACCTTAAATATGCCTCGATTCTAAGTATTAGCAACGACTGGCGCCTTAAACACTAACTCCAAATTATTAAGGATTGAAAAATTTAATAATGTTGATTTAACAATTAAATCATTAGAAATATGAAAAACCCTTAACATTTATCGGATAATAAACTGTTTACAATATCATCTGATTTATAGTGAACTTTTACACGACCCTCTTAATAAACACTCTGTTTGATTACGCAGACCTATAGAATACAGGATCAACTATAGATAAATGACAGCCATTAAAAAAGGCATAACTGCTTTTGCAGTTATGCCTCTAGTAAATAATGTAAAATTATGCAAGACGATGGTTTAAAAATGGGGAACTTTTTATAAATCATTAATTAAACCATTAAATCAGCCCACTCTTAGCTAGTTATCTTCTTGTACTTCATACGTTTTGGACCGGCGTCATCACCCATTGTTTTCTTACGGTACGCTTCATATTCAGAGTAGTTACCATCAAACCAGACTGGACCTTCTGGCTCAAAAGCTAGGATATGAGTTGCAATACGATCTAGGAACCAGCGATCATGCGAGACCACCAGTACCGTACCTGGGAAGACTTGGATCGCATCTTCAAGCGCTCGCAGAGTCTCAACATCTAAGTCGTTTGAGGGCTCATCAAGTAAGATTACGTTAGCGCCTTGCTTAAGCGTCTTAGCCAACTGCAGACGGTTACGCTCACCACCCGATAGATTACCAACTAACTTTTGCTGATCTTGACCTTTGAAGTTAAAGCGACCGATATAAGCACGACTTGGCGTTTCATATTCGCCAACCTTAATAACGTCTAGACCATCGGACACCTCTTCCCACACCGTTTTGCTGTCATCGAGATTATCACGTACCTGACCAACATAAGCCACACTGACACTCTCGCCTAAATCAACGCTGCCCGTGTCTGGCGTATCAAGTCCTGTCATCATATTAAACAAGGTCGTTTTACCCGCACCATTAGGACCGATAATACCGACAATACCTGCTGGTGGCACATTAAAGCTTAGGTTCTCATATAGCAGACGATCACCAAAAGATTTTGAGATATTATTTACCTCAATGACTTTATTACCTAAGCGTGGACCTGGTGGAATATAGATCTCAGAAGTCTCATTACGCTGTTGGAATTCTTTCGAGTTTAGCTCTTCAAAGCGCTGGATACGAGACTTAGATTTGGCTTGTTGACCTTTTTGGTTTTTACGTACCCACTCAAGCTCTTTTTTCAACGCTTTGGCGAACGACTCTTCTTGCTTTTGCTGTTCTTCTAAGCGTTTGTTTTTCTGTTCAAGCCACTCAGTATAGTTGCCTTCATAGGGATAGCCATAACCACGGTCAAGCTCTAAGATCCACTCAGCCACATTATCTAAAAAGTATCTATCGTGGGTAATTGCCACAATCGTACCGCTGAAGTTTTTCAAGAATTGCTCTAGCCACGCCACCGACTCAGCATCCAAGTGGTTGGTTGGCTCATCAAGTAGCAACATATCAGGGCGTGATAACAACAAACGGCACAATGCCACACGACGTTTCTCACCACCAGAGAGCTTGCTAACATCAGCATCCCAAGGTGGCAGACGCAGCGCATCAGCGGCTTTTTCTAGCTGAGTATTGAGGTTATGCGCATCCCAAGCTTGGATAATATCTTCCATCTTACCCTGCTCTTCAGCTAACTTATCAAAGTCTGCATCAGGCGCGGCATATTCGGCATAGATTTCATCAAGACGTGCTAGCGCATCAAGGGCTTCACGCATACCATCTTCGACATTACCTCGTACATCTTTGCTATCATCAAGTTGTGGCTCTTGCGGAAGGTAGCCAATTTTAGTACCAGGCTGAGCACGTGCTTCACCACTATATTCGGTATCCACGCCAGCCATGATACGAAGCAAGGTTGACTTACCTGCGCCATTAATACCTAAAACACCAATCTTGGCGCCAGGAAAAAAGGATAAGCTAATATCTTTAAGGATTTCACGCTTAGGGGGAATAAGCTTCGAAACCTTATTCATGGTGTAAATATATTGTGCCATTAAGACTCCATTATCAGTATTAAAACCTGCATTAACAATGCTACAGTTGGAATATATTTAGACAAAAAAAGCTAATTATAGGTTGTATATACAAGCTCTTAGGCCTTATTAAAAAAGCAGTTTTTTAGTGAATAAAAATATAAAAACTATTATCGCATATTGGCCCACAGTTATCATCTTCTGTTGTTCCCTATTATTGGCGAAACAGGTCAGGTATCATAAAAGACGTTGACGAGACTGATTTTACATTCATTGTATTCGACCCTTCTTATTCGACCGTTCTTATTCGACAGTTTTTGTTTGACAGTGAGGGTATGGGCTAACGTTCATTTTAAGTAATAGCATAAAGTTACTTTAAAGAGACACCCTATAAAGCAATACCCAATAAAAGTCTACAGACAAATAAGCGTCACGCAGTTAAGCTATATGTCATAAGTAGTCAAAACCTACATGAATTTATTAATAATATTTCTTACCCCCTATTAGGAGCTAACAATGAGCAAGGATATAAACATCATCCATAATACTGAAAACAATCAATTTGAAACCACGATTAATGGTCATACTGGGTTTATCAGTTATCAAGACCAAGGTGATAGCATCGTGTATGACCATACCATTGTCCCGCCTGAGCTCGGTGGCCAAGGGGTTGGCTCTGCTTTGGTAAAACATGCCTTAAATTATGCGCGTGAGCAAGGCAAAAAAGTAGTTCCGCAGTGCTCATTTGTTGCCGCTTATATTAATAAGCATGATGAGTATCAAGATCTGGTTGACTAATTCGAGTATCCTAAGATATTCGAAACACGTTGGTTGATTATATTATTTTAGAGGCTATTCTTTCATTGCTCTTTTATATTATGATATAGCTTATCTTTGACCTAATATTGGAGGGCTTTATGAGCCATCTCACAGACGCTCAAGTAGAGCTGCAATTACAAGAATTGAAAGGATGGAGCAAGGATGGCAATGCTATCGTTAAAACGTTTGTTTTTAATGATTTTGCCGAGGCCATGAGCTTTATGGTTCAAGCGTCTTACCGGGCATTAGAGCTCGAACACCATCCAGAGTGGACTAATATCTTTAATGAAGTGCGCGTTCGTCTTATGACTCATGACTTAAATGGTATTTCAAGTCATGACATACGTCTTGCTAAACGCATGGAAGAAATTGTTCAACCCAAGGTTTTTTAATGGTGTAACCCTCTCACACCCTTCTTATCATTATCATTATCATTATCATTAGGTTTATATTCTGTGGCAAATTTTAAAACCCACCTCACTGGCGGCTTTGCTGTTAGTGGGGTTTTGGGCTTGATAACTTATAAAGCGGGACTGGTCGATGCTCATGAGTTTTTGATGTGTGTGCTAACTGGCACGATTGGCGGTCTACTGCCAGACATCGATTCGGATAATTCAACACCCATTAAAATGGGGTTTGATATTCTCTCATTGGCACTTGCTTATACGTTAATTATTCGTTGGCGTAGCGAATTGTCTCTACTTTCTATGCTACTGCTATGGTTGGTAGGGTACGCCTTTGTACGTTATGCAGTCTTTGCGGTGTTTACTAAGCTGACAGTACACCGAGGTATCATTCACTCTGTCCCCTATATGGTATTACTGGCACTAGGACTAACTTGTGTCAACTATTACCTTTTAGAGACGTCTTCTATCACAAGTTGGTTTTATGGAGCTTTCTTATTACTGGGGTCATTGGTACATTTAGGTCTTGATGAAGCCTATAGCGTCGATTTACTCAACAACCGCTTAAAGCGCTCCTCAGGTACTGCAATGAAGTTTTACAATCATTCGCAGCGCTTTTATTACATCGGTCTCTATGCGTTAGTACTCACTTTTATTTTTATTGCACCGCCGTTTGATCCCTTCTATCGCAAAGTGAGTGACCCGATTACATGGTGGTTATTAAAAGATGCGATGCTCCCTGAGGTGCTGATACGATAGCTGGGCGCTAGATGGATTCTTGCTTGATGGACGCTAGGCCTAGTAACGGTCTATGTTTAATAGTCTATGTTTAAAAGAGGTTTAAAGTTTAATACCATTTTAAATCTTAGTTAAGACCGAGAGAAACATTATAGGATCTGATTAATCCTTAATAAGACTCGGCTGTGGCAACCCTTGACGTATCATTTGAGAGTATAACTCTGGATCCTGATTAGCTTCGAAGTCAAAGTCTGCCACCTTAGGATTGATATGCGCATTGGCATACCACTGCGCTATCGACCATATTTCTTTCTCATCATTCTGATATGAATGAGCCGCGCTGTGAGGTAATAGACCTTCATCATATAAGTAATTGGGAACATAACCTGATAATAATATGCGGTAATCCCATGGAAACCTATCTTTCTTGACGTCACGAGCCATATCAAATATTACCGTCGTACAGTTATCAATTAAAGTGTTGTACCACTTTGCATCCTGATTAAGCGCATCAGCTTGCTGTAGATACGCCTGAAACAGTTCGCGAACCTTTTTATAACTTAACCCTTGCAGTGGAAAGATATATACCTGCTCACCCCGAACATTACTGCGAGTATAGACAATATCTCGTTCCTCGGACGCCACCAATGTCATTTCAAACTGCTTAACAAAGCCACCCAGCGCAGAAAAAGACTCATCTTCTTCTTTGCGAATCTCTATCGAGAAGCTCAGTGGTCGATCATCTTCAAATCTAAAGCTTAACAGGGTGTGTCCAACTTGCTTACCCATCCAATATGAGTTGATAATATCAACCCCGCTAAGCTTGCTCAGATCAATTGTCCGATCAGTCCATCGGGCTTTTGCGACTTCATCTAGACCACTGTCACCGACACTGTGATAATACGGCTCGTTAGGTTGGACTAGCTTCTCACTACCTCTCTTGCGTACCCAGTCGAAGTTACGAACATTGTGTAGTGTAACCCTATCAGGGTTAGCGTCATCGATAGTGACACTCACTTGATGACTAACCTCTTCCTTCCAGGCTCTATCTTGCTTGGCGGGTAACCAGATAAACCAAGCCGCCAACAATACCCATAGTATGAGTGAGACACAAACCAGCCACTTATACCAATAAGCCCAAAGCTCGGATCGCCTTAAAAAAGAGCTAAAAACCACAACGGTAAGAGTAACTATAGCTATAATGGCTAGCCAGCGCAGTATGGCGTAATCGTTAAGCTGAACCCATGCCACAAGGCTTGCCCACAGTGCTGCTATTGATAATGCCACAAACTTGACGCCTCTGACCAACCTTAACACCGTACGCTTTATAAGGCCGTGTTTGAGATTAGAAACTGAGTTTGACTCAGGAGACAGACTAGATTTTGACATAACAATTTGACTTTATAACCTTAAATAAGGGCTTAGTTTATGGTAGTACGAGTCACATAGCAACTTTCAAGTTGCATTACAAGTTTAATGGTCACTAAAATTGGCAACATTAAATAGCTATACAAAATAGCAAGCAATTTATTAGTATTTAACATTGAATATCAGCCCACCTTAAGATAAAGTGAGAGCAACTTAACAACCATACGAGGTGATACTCCCCCCATGTCCGATGACAACTCTGGTACATCCAATTGGTCCATGCGTGGATTGAAACGCTGGCTAAATACTGCCCCGGAAACTCGGGATGAACTCATCAAGCTGGTACAAGATTCACGCCAATTCTTAGAGCCTGATACGGTTGATATGCTAGAGGGTGTACTTGACCTCCCTGCCACTCAAGTCCGAGAAATTATGACACCGCGCCCACAAGTAGAAGGGGTGCGAGAGCATGATAACCTAAAAGACATCATGGATATGATACTCGAGACCAGTCATTCTCGCTATCCTGTCTTTGATAGCCAAGATGATGATGCGGTGATTGGTATTTTACTGGCCAAAGACCTTATCCCCTTATTGGTCAATATTATTCGTGAAGATGATGAGGCTAATAGCTCATTTCGCCTTAAGTCCCTTATTCGTCAACCCCTCTACATCAGTGAAACGGCCCGTTCTGACACTTTACTACGCTCCCTTCAGCGTACTCAAGTCCATATGGCAGTAGTGGTTGATGAGTTTGGTAACATGGTCGGTGTGGTTACCATGGAGGATCTATTAGAGGAGATTGTGGGGGATATCGTAGATGAGCACGATGACTTTAATGAAGACAGTGACATCAATAATATTATTCCACATCCTGATAAGCCCAATACTTGGATCGTTCAAGCCTCAACCTTAATTGAAGACTGTAATGAAGAGCTTAACACCTCGTTTGATGACACTGAGGTTGACACCATGGGTGGACTAGTGATGCAAGAGCTTGGCTATGTGGGCGATTTAGAAGGTCAGACGGTTGTTATTCAAGGCTGGCATATCGCGATTACCGATGTAGATGCCCGTTTAATTAAACTTCTTGAACTAACCCCAGTCACAATTGAAGTAGGAGAAGACTATTAAACCAATACTGACTTTGTTTTCTACCTTAGCGACTGGTCCAAAACACCATCACTGTCTTAATACAGTGTCTACCAATCACATAGAGAAAGCACTTGGGCTCTGTACTTGTCTTGTTGTCGCTTCTTGTACCACAACGACAAGTGCGCCTGTCGTCAAAGCCGAGACCGAACAAGGCCCTGTCATTGCGTTAGTATTGGGTGGTGGTGGCGCTAAGGGCTTTGCTCATGTTGGGGTTATTAAAGCTTTAGAAGCCAATAACATCCACCCAAACTTAGTAGTCGGCACCAGTGTCGGTAGCTTCGTTGGCAGTCTCTACGCCAGTGGTCAATCAGCGTCGCAACTTGAATCTCTAGCGTTAACGACTAAAGATAGTGAATTGACAGACTTCACCGTGTCATACCAAGGCATTATTGAAGGGACTAAGCTACGGAATTTTGTGAATACACAAGTAAACCATCAACCAATTCAATCGTTTCCTATCCGTTTTGGGGCAGTAGCCGCCGAAAAACATACCCTTAAAAAAACCGTGTTCACTGAAGGAGAAGCCGGTCTCATCGTGCAAGCCTCAAGTAGCGTCCCTAATATTTTTATTGCCCCTCGCATACCCGATCCTAAGACATCAGGGCAGGTTGGCAAAAAATACATTGATGGTGGTGTTGTTAGCATCGTGCCGGTTGATACTGCTAAAGCAATGGGGGCCGATGTGATTATTGCCGTTGATTTGCAAGTGGGACAAGAGTCACAAGCGAAGGGCTCAAACAGCACTTCGAGTAGGACGATTTGGTCTTTGATTGAACAAGGCTATCATGACTATATGAGTGCCAATGCGCAAAGCCATAAATCAGGACCCTATACCAAAAATTATGCGGCTATTAATAAAGCAGAAATAGGCCGTGCTACTGTGGTGATACGTCCTGATGTTGCTGATATGAGTCCTATTAATACGCTAGACCGTGAGAAAGCAATTGCGGCAGGCGTTACAGCCACTGAGCAAAACATGCCTGCTATTAAAGCGGCGATTGAGCAAGCAAATAGAGAAGCTAAGCTTCAACATAATACCTATACGGTCAATTAACTCCGTAAATCAACCTATCTTTATCAGGTCTTTATCAGGCTCATTACCTCTATTATTTACCCGTATATATTATTTATAGCGTTTGTACCCGCCCTTGCCCTTGTTATTAGGTTAAGCGTTTAGATTGGGTAACCTTAATTCGGTATAACCACTTACTTAATCCGTTATTTTAATTAAGCTTATTAAATTGATCCTTAACCCTTTATCGTTTATAAAATGAGACAGCTTTCCTTTTTAAATACAAAGAATGGGGCAGTATACTTATACTGACCCCTTCTTTAGTTTGACTTTTAATTAGGTTGTTGCTAAAACTTTAGATGAGTTTTATGCTCTGAAATGTCGTCACAGCTTTATCGAGCCGGCGCTGGTGAAAAATCTAGCTCAAACACTCTTGAGCTACCACTAACCTCAAACCCGACTAATAATAGAGGCTTACCAGAAGGTGAGTCTTTTGCAGAAACAAAGGTCAAGCCCTCAGGGCCTAAGTCACCATCTGCATTGGCAGGCATGCTGCCCTTTTCAGCCGCTTTTAGTTTAGCATCATCAAACGTACGAGTATTAACTTCACCTAAGAAACGTACTGCTTTAGGATTGGTAACATCAAAGGCCATCACGCTTGATATACGCTCTAGCCCAATAAAGGCTATCGTTTGTGATCCTACTTGTCCTATTGTCACCCCTTCAGGCTCGACCCCTTTATTGTCACTGCGATTATCGAATTCATTTTTGTCATTGCTAGCATTGAAGTTTTTCGGGTATTTTTGCGCGGTATACTTACCCATAAAGCTGCCACTGTCATAGACCGGCGTCGCGAAGTTGTCGACATCCCAAATACTAAACGAGCGCGCCCCGAAACTATATAGAGAGTCGTAAACGCCATCTCCATTACTATCGCCCATCGAGGCCGAAAAGTCTATTTTACCCAGCGCTTTTTTGTCACCACAGTCTAGATTGTGACAGGCTTGACGGTTAAATTTCGCAGAGTCAGTTTTGACATCATTAAAGCCAATTTCTTCCTTAAAATCACCCCATTCGCGAGCATCACCTTCATTGGCTGTGACAATATAATCTTTACCATTTACCGTATAATAGGCAATGGCATCTGGCATATACATGCCCATGATTGGCCATGTTGTGATATTAATGGCATCATCTTTATTACTGACGTCCAGCTCATTTCCTACCTTAGAATGGTCTTTTGCGCCTAACGATTTGATAGCCTTAACT
The DNA here is from genome assembly GCF_057396215.1 of Psychrobacter sp. CX18. NCBI lineage: Bacteria > Pseudomonadati > Pseudomonadota > Gammaproteobacteria > Moraxellales > Moraxellaceae > Psychrobacter > Psychrobacter sp. CX18. The sequence goes on from NZ_JBXYJH010000013.1 coordinate 100,316, forward strand.
TGGGCAGTCGCAATATCAATAATGGCAATGGCGTTATTTTCTTGCAAGCTCACATATGCAGTCTTGTTGTCTTTATCGACTACAATATATTCTGGCTCTAAATCTTCCGCCACGGTACTCATAGTGCCATCAGCTTTTTTACCAAAGATGCGCACGCCAGCATTGATTAAAGACTGCTTTTGATTATTAAACGGAGTAAAGGTCGCCGTTTTTACCACGGGCTTACGGATATCTTTAAGACTGATCACACTGACCGAACCTTCGGCATCGACTTTATAGTCATCGTCAGGCTCACCCTCATTGGCGACCAATAAATATTGTCCATCATGGCTAAAGGTTACCATATCAGGCAGAGCGCCTACTTCTATTGTCTGGATACGCTCAAGGGTATTGGCATCAAAGATGACCACATGCCCATTATCCGTCTTAGTATTTGCTTGTACAGCTAAGGCTATCAGTTCACCTTGCACAGCCACACTATTAACGACACTTCCAATATCAGATACTGCTAATGAGCGCACCAATACAGGCTTGTGAATATTTGACAGATCGATCACATCTACTTTTTTATTTTGTGCATTGACCACAAAGCTACGACGGGTCGCTGGATGATAAGCGATAATTTCGGCGGCCGACTCATCAAATGCCCCGTGCACATAGCTACCTGCTGGGGTAAATGTCACGCTTTGATACTGTTGTGAGTCAGCACTTTTACGACTTGTATCTAATTTCTTATTCATTCCAGTAGTTCGCTGAGAAGTTGCCTGATTGGCACAGGCAGACATCAGAAGGCTAGTGGTTAATAATCCAGTTAGTCCTATTAGCTTAAAATAACGATTGGATAAGACTCTAGGTAGCGTGTCGGTGCTTATGAGTTGGTTCTTGTACTTTACATCCTTGCGTTTTGAATCAGTGCGTTTTGATTGAGTAACAGGAAATAGCATAGCATCGTAGCCTTAATAGTGTGATGTCATTAAAGAGCATTTTAGTGAGTAAAAATTTTCTACAAATAAGACAAAATACTCATTATTTATTAAGGCTTGATGACAATAATTAATAACCTTAAATATTTGGACAGGTTTGGACACTCATTCGCTAAAATAAAATGAACCGATAATAGTTAAATTATCCTCAAAACCAAACTCCACGTATAGGTTGAATCTCTAGTAGCCGCTAAACGTATACCAAATCTAAAAATTTACCTATTAAGGATAGGCAAGAATCAATGCTATAAAATACATGCTATAAATAGTCGGTTTAATCAGCATGACTAAGATAAGTTATTTGAAAGAACTGGTATGACCATAAAAAAACCCACTACTATGTTGCTAATGAGTAGTGGGTAATCAGTTATCAGTTATCAGTTTTTAAGTAAAGTGAAGTAATATAAATAAATTCAACGCTTCGTATTAAATCCTGAGCTATTAGCGAACTATTGCACGATATTTCACTGCTGCCGTCTCATTCACACCCAACCCTTCGATAGTCCAACGCAAATGCTTATAATACTCAAGTGGCACATCTTTTACTTGTCCATCCACACGACCTCGTAATGGCATACGGTTGAAACTTTTGCCATCAAGACTGGCGGACGCGGTATCTGGATACACTTGTCCCACCAGCTTCAAATCATCAGGAATGTTCATCGTAACGTCCATTTTGCGCATACGATCATCACCATTATTAGTAATATAGGTATAATACTCAATCACATTACCCTTTTGTAGACGCGTATTCGCAATTATAGGTTTTAATACTGGATTACCTTGATTATCAATACTAACCAAAGCAGCAACCGTTTTGGTAGTGATAGCACTCGCTTGATTTTGAGTGGTGCGCGACTGCTGCATAATCTGGGTATTGGTCTGATTGCTGGGATTGCTCATTTCTGGCTCAGGGGTAGGCAACATTGCGTGAGCGCTTAGAGTACCTGCTAACATTAGCGTAGCAATGGCGGTAATGCCACCAAATTTAGAGGCAGCTCTAGAAGAGGTTGAAGTGTAAGATTTCATAAAAGATCATTCCTATATCGATTGTTAGGGTATACTTATTTTAAGCCTATATGTAGACTAGCATTGATCAATATTTTTGTATAGTTTAATGATTATCAGACTAAGTTGCACCTGTTCTTGTGATTAATTTGATGATAAAGGGCCAGTTTGAGCATGCGTTCTAAAAGAAAAATTGGTGTAACATTATCCTTAAAACCACACTGTTTTTAAGCTGATAGGTTTTATGCATACAAGTTTTAAGCTTATAGCTTTTATACTTAGACTTTTATACTTAGACTTTTATACTTAGACTTTTATACTTAGAAGGTAGCTTACGTGGTGAATATTAAACAGACCCTTTAACAAACTGTTATGCCTTTATAAACTTAAGTATACTAATTTAACTATACGTCTTAAGACACTCATGTTAGATCTAAAACACAGTTCTTAGCAATATCAATGCTTAGCAACAACTGTGCTAGCAACGATAGTATGGAACAATTTAAGGTAACTATCTATATTCAGCTGTAATATGCTGTGTAAATTAAGTCTTTGTCTGTGTGCTTGTTAAAATAAAGATAGCTCAACACTGTATTTTTTGCTATCGTTAAAGCGTTTTTAGTTTTTCTTAGCCCTAAGCCTAATGTGATATTTTGATATGATTGATACTGCTATGCCACAAATTACCCCAGACTATGTCCATTGGTTTCGTAACTCTGCCCCTTATATCAATACGCATCGAGGCAAGACGTTCGTCATCATGTTTGGCGGTGAAGCTGTAAATCACCCCAATTTCAGTAACTTAATCCATGATTTTGCGCTATTACATAGCCTCGGTATAAAACTGGTACTGGTTCATGGTGCCCGCCCGCAAATTGAGAAAAATATAGCCGCTCTCGGTGTAGACTCTCCTCTGCATAATGATATCCGTGTCACCCCTAAAGAGGCTATGCCTACCATTCTTGAAGCGGTCGGTGCTATTCGCTTACAGATAGAAGCACAGCTGTCGATGGGACTGGCAAATTCACCTATGTATGGTTCACGCATTGATGCCGTTTCTGGCAACTTCGTTACCGCTAGACCGTATGGGGTTCGTGATGGCGTTGACTATCAAATGACGGGTGAAGTGCGCTCCATTGACACTGAAGCCATTAGAAACAACCTAATACATAATCATATTGTGATTCTAGGCTCGATGGGCTACTCCGCAACTGGTGAAGTTTTTAACTTACTAGGAGAAGATGTTGCTTTATCGGCTGCCGTTGCTCTTAATGCTGATAAACTTATTTTCTTAGGCAGTGAAACCGGTATTAATGAAGAAGGTCGCTTATTACATGCCATGATTCCAAATGAAGTGGACCGCTTCTTACGTGATCGCAATTTAGACCGTGAAATATATTATTTCTTACATTGTGCTGCCGATGCTTGCCGTGCAGGTATTCACCGCACTCATATTATTTCTTATGCTCAAGATGGTGCTTTACTTGAAGAGCTGTTTACCCGAGATGGATCTGGCACTCTAATCAGTCATGACCCCTATGAAGAGATCCGCCGAGCGACTATCGATGATGTGGTGGGTCTACTTGAGCTATTATCACCTTTAGAAGAACAGGGTATTTTAGTCCAGCGGTCTAAAGAGCGATTAGAGCAAGAGATCGAGTCTTATAGTGTTATTGAGCGTGATGGTATGATTTTAGGATGCGCCGCTTTATATCCTTTAGATGAGGACTCCGCTGAAGTTGCTTCTATCGCTATTCATCCAGATTATCGCAATGGCAGTAGAGGGACAGATTTACTCGCCTTTTTAGAACAACAGGCCCGCAGTCATGGTCGTCATCATCTATTTGCATTGACCACTCGGACTTCTCATTGGTTCGTCGAACAAGGTTTTGTTGAAGTCAATGCGGATACCTTACCTGAGCCGCGTCGCACCGCTTATCATAATGGTCGAAACTCCAAAGTCTTTCAAAAAAGACTCTAAAGTTTTACACAACTTTCAAAAAAATACCTGCTCATGAGAAGCAGGTATTTTTTTGAATCTTGAAGCTAAAATCTTGATATAGTCAAAGAAGTCTAAAATGGTGACAAGGCAACCGAGTGTAAGTACTACTGTAGTAGGCTTAATGAGGTTAACACTGTAACCGTTTAGTAGTTCGCTGACTATAAAACCGTCAAACTATTGAGCTGGTTGCTCAGGCATTTTAGGGTTAACCTCTATCATTTGTACCTTAAATATTAAGGTGCTATTTGGCTCAATCCCTGGACTGCCTGTTTCCCCATATGCAAGGTCAGCAGGAATGTATAATTCATACTCGCCCCCCTCTTTCATCAAAGTTAACCCTTCGGTAAACCCAGGTATCATACCTTGTACTGGGAATACGACAGGCTCACCTCTGTCAAAAGAGCTATCAAATACAGTGCCATCAAGCAATTTGCCTTCATAGTTAATTTTTACCACATCACTTTCGCTTACTGACTTACCAGTACCTGGCTTTAGTACCTTATACTGTAATCCAGATTCAGTGGTTTTAACGCCTTCTTTTTTAGCATTCTCTGCAAGAAACTTGTCACCGGCTGATTTATTGGTAACCGCTGATTGTTTCATTTTTTCCATGATTTCGGCTTGTTTCTTCTCTTCATACTTCGTCATTACATCTTGCATTTGCTCTTTGGTCAAAGCTGCCTTCTTTTCACCATAGGCATCACGGAAGCCTTGCTCAAAAGTCTCAAGATTGAGATCGTCTAACGTATCTCTATAACTTTCAGCAGTCGCAAAGCCGATACTATAGCCTACTTTTTCAAGTTCGGAGCTGCTTTCTGTTACTGTCGCGCTCGACCCATTCTGATCTGCTTTATTGCCATTATTAGCACAGCCAAATGAAACGAGCGACGTCAAAATCGCTATTGTTAAGACTTTTGGAACCATTACTTTTTTCATAAGACATTATCTCTACAGTGAATTGAAACGCTAACTTAGTTTGTAAAGTTAGGGTGTTAGCTTATTTAGGTTATTTAGGCATAAGGGCGAGAAGAAACTATATAGATTATTATCGCAACATAACATTTTATGTCCTCAAACTATGGCAGTCATATTATCAAACTTGGCACTGAATCACCATATAGCAGCACTAAATAGAACTACTAATGTATAGAAAATGTTAACATATGGGCACTATGTCACATCTTATCGCTTATATTTAAGCACATCTGATAGAAAGCTATTTATTATTGTTAATTATTCCGCTAAAGTGTAGTGTAAACTATCGATTGTAAAATAAGCGATATTTCGGCAGTGTCTAAAAAGTATAGTTTTTATTAACTTAAGTTAAGTTTTATTTTATTATAAAAAACTTTAAGTAACTGATTTGATTTGACACTGTTATGAAACTTTGGTTTCTCATATTTATTGTTTTATTTTTAATGAAGTTAGCTTATCTAGTATACTGCTACTTCAATTTTATTCAAAAGTTAGATTAAAAACTACAAAACTATTATATAGAAGTGTGACTACTTGCCACTTTTATCTTTTTGCAAACTTTATAGGAGTAACAACATGGATAACATGTTTGTTTGGTTTAATAATAATTTAGGCGGACCAATTGGCTCGATTATCGCAGCTATTCTGGTTTTTGTCATTGGCTGGTTAATTGCCATGGCCTTAGCTGGTGTGGTTCGTAACTTGCTATCACGCGTGAACCTAAATCAACGTATGAATAGCTCAACGGGTAAAACATACGATATTGAGAATATTATCTCGAAAGTTGTTTTTTGGTTTATTTTCTTAATGGCCATATCTGGTGCATTAAGTATGCTTAGTCTAAATGCTATTTCAGCTCCATTTGCGAATATGATTGATAGCGTTTTATCCTTTATACCAACGCTTTTAGGTGCTGTGATTATTGGTGTGATTGGTTGGGTAGTGGCTACTGTTGCCCGTACCGCTATTAATGCTGCCTTATCAAAAACCACTTTAGATGAAAAGCTGAGCGCTGAAGCTGGTGTTCAACCTATGAGTGGTACGATCGCTGATATGGTTTACTGGGTGATCTTGCTTTTCGTTCTCGTCATCGTTTTAGGTCAATTGCAGTTAGATGGATTGTTTGCACCACTAAGTGCTATGCTTCATAAAGCTATTGGATATCTACCGAATATCTTCATGGCTGGTATTGTATTCTTTGTGGGCTACATCGTTGCGAAAATCGTACGCGGTATCGTAACCAACATGGTATCAAGCTTAAACCTACAAGGCTTTGCTGAGAAAGCAGGCATCAGCAATAATCGTGAAAACAGCCTACCTAGTATTGCAGGCTCACTTGCTTTCTTATTGGTTATTATTCCAACCATTATCATTGCACTAGACACCTTAAATATTGAAGTGATTTCTCGTCCAGCCACGAATATGCTGAACGAAATCATGAGTGCATTACCTAATATCTTTACAGCAGCTGCTATCTTGATCATCACTTACTTCATCATGAAAATGGTGGCAAATGTTGTTAAAGGCTTGCTTGAAAATACGACAGTTAATGCACTACCAGCGAAAGTTGGTTTAGACAGCACAATGGGTAATACTAAGATATCTGATCTTGTTGGTCATGCTATTATATTCTTTGCTATGCTGTTTGCCGGTATTCTTGCTGCAGACTTATTAGGCTTTGAACAGATTAGCGCTATCATAACCATGTTCATTGCATTTGGTGCAGACATCATCTTAGGTGCCATCATCCTATTCATCGGTTTTTGGTTAGCAAACATCATTGCTGGTGCAGTTGAGCGTTCGGATAAAGGTTCACAGTTCCTTGCAAATATTATCCGCGTCCTTATCATGGGTCTTGTGTTAGCTATGGGCTTAAAAGCAATGGGTATTGCTGACTCTATTGTTAACCTTGCTTTTGGTCTTACCTTGGGTGCCGTTGCCGTTGCCTTCGCACTATCATTTGGTCTTGGGGGTCAAGAAGCAGCCGCTCGCTTCCTACGTAAACTTCAAGATAAAGCTGAAACTGAAGCAGAGAAAGCAAAAGCTGAAAAAGCAATCGCCAACACTGAAGTTGAAACAGGTAAAGAGCCTTCGATTACAACGATCTCAGGTGATGAACCTACAACACCTAACTTTGATAACAAGTAATCGTTATTGAAGATTTGATTTATTGAAGGTTACATTTAAATATTATCGTTAAGTTGATGGTTTATAACGGTTAATTTGACGATATTTTGAATGTTCAAATGAATAAAAAGGCAGCCTTTAGGGGTTGCCTTTTTATTTGCCTTATAAGTTCACTGCTGTTTATATTGTAAGGTTAGCGTTGTCACACTTTAGTTATAACGAAGTCTAGGGTTTGTATATATTATCCTTTATACAGGGTTGCTATACTTGCGGTTTCTTGTCAAAATCATACAAGCAGTGTCAATGGTAACTATAAGGGTTTGTATTTTATGAAACGTTTTAATGATAAAGCTGTGATAATAACCGGTGCAGACTCAGAAATTGGAAGAGTCACGGCTTTAAGACTCGCTCGAGAAGGCGCTAATGTTATTTTAATTGGTATGAATAGTGATGTATTAAGTGATATCGCTGAGGAATTGCCCCTTGATCATACGTGGATTAATGCCGGCAACCATTTGACCGTGACTTCCGATATTAATAATAAACAGCAAACTGCTCAACTGGTAAATTATGTGGTTGATAAATATGAAAAAGTGGACGCTTTAATTAATCTAAATACCAACTTTGATATTGAGCAAGCCCTATTGTCTGAACTGATCAAAACCAAAGGTAACATAGTTAATGTATCCTTGATTTCAGAGACACAAGGTGGTTGGGGTATAGAAGGCTATGGCTCAAATCACACAGAATTTACAAAAAGAGCCAGTGAGCTTGCCTTAGAATATGGTCGTCAAGGAATGAGGGTAAATGCTGTTATTGCAGGCTTAACAACTGAACACCAGGATGAGGAGGTAAACGTCTCACAATTTTTAGCTCAGAGTCCGTTAGGAGAGTTAATAGAACTAGAGGCCATTACCGATGCGATAGCCTTTTTAGCGAGTGCTGATGCTAGTATGATTACAGGGGTGACCCTACCTGTAGATGGTGGTTTTAGTCTAACAATTGACTAAGTCATTCTAAATGTTTAATGGTTAACGTTATACCAAATCTTAAAATCATCCTATGTAGTAAGGCAAGTCCAAACGTAACAAAGCAAACACTATAAATAGTAGGTTCATGAGTCTGACCGAATTTAACAAGCATAGGATAGGTTATTTTATACAAAAGGTATTTCTATAAAAAAAGACCTGCTAACTGCAGGTCTTTTAATTTGAGTAAAACCAATTTAGTCAGTATCTGAATCGTTTAATAGTCACATTTTATTGATATCTTGTAGTGGCTGAGCCATCTTTTCGGGATGCTTAGGTACCACCCCTTTATATTGTTCCAAAATAAATGCCACATCTTCTTCATAGTTCCCTGTCGGATAAACAGGCGTCATAAATCGAATCTCTTTGGTTTTATAATCCATCGCGACAGGGATAATAGGCACCCCTGCCCCATGGGCAATATAATAAAACCCTGTTCTCAACTTATCTGTATAGTTTCTGGTACCCTCTGGCGCCAATCCTAAGTATAGTGTTTCACTGGAGTTAAACCGATCTATACTGGCTTGTAAAACGGTACCATTTTTGCTTCGGTTGATAGGAACAATACCTGCCCACTTAAAAAAAGCAGCCAATAACGGATATTTAAACAAGCTATCCTTACCAAGGAGTTTAATATCTAAATCGAGACCAAGCACCAGTGGGATCGCATAGAGGCCATCAAAGTTTGAAGTATGAGGTAGGGCAAGGAAAACGGCTTTAGGGACATTTGGGATATCTCCAACCGCTTTCCAGCCCATAGCCTTAAGAATAGCACGTGACAAAGGCGGCGCAATCTTGCCTCCACGTCTAGGAACCTTGTTACCTAACCCCTTATGGGTAAGTCGCTTCCTAATGTTTACCAATGCATTTTTCGATGCTTCTCGTTTAGACATTATGTTGTATCCTTACTCTTATTTCCATTAGTTAAAATCTATAATAGCAAATCTTGAAATTAACCTATCAAGGCGATTGCAAACGCAAAAATAGTTATTGTTGTAGGTTACCGTCACTATAAATTTTGCTTGTGACTATACCACAATATCAGCAAGATCCCCTTTGCTCTCAAGCCATGTTTTGCGATCAGAGGCACGTTTCTTTGCAAGCAACATATCCATTATATTATTGGTAAGTTGCATATCATCCATATCTAACTGCACCAATCTTCGCGTATCAGGGTTCATCGTTGTCTCACGTAACTGCTCAGCACTCATCTCACCGAGACCTTTAAATCGGGTAATTTGAGGTTTTTTATTACCGGATACATTGCCCAAAATATGCTCAAGCTCGCTTTCATCCAGCGCATAGTGTACCTCTTTACCGATATCAATGCGATAAAGAGGCGGCATGGCGACAAACAGATGCCCTGCGTCTACCAAAACAGGAAAGTGTTTGACAAATAAAGCACATATCAAGGTCGCAATATGCAGACCGTCAGAGTCTGCATCCGCTAAGATACATACCTTGTCATAACGTAGCTCAGACAAATCATCTGATGCAGGATCAACACCTATCGCTATCGCAATATCATGGATTTCACGACTAGACAGCACCGTATCAGGTGACACTTCCCACGTGTTTAGAATCTTACCACGTAGCGGAAGTATTGCTTGGAAATGACGGTCTCGAGCCTGTTTTGCACTGCCACCTGCTGAGTCCCCCTCTACCAAGAATAACTCTGCACCGTCTCGTACACCCCCTCGGCAGTCGGCTAGTTTGCCCGGCAGCGCAGGACCTTGACTAATCTTCTTGCGCGCCACTTTTTTAGCAGATTTTAATCGTCTGCCCGCTTTTGAAATAGCTAATTCGGCAATTTGAGTGCCTAGTTCTGCATGTTGATTAAGCCACAAACTAAACGCATCTTTAGCTTGTACTTGAACGGCTCCGGCAGCTTCACGACTCGATAGACGCTCTTTAGTTTGCCCAGAGAACTGTGGCTCAGAGAACTTTAGGGATAAAATATAGTTAACACCGTCCCAAACGTCTTCTCCTGTCAATTTAACACTTCTAGGCAACAAGTTATGGATATCACAAAATTCCCGTAAAGCCTCTAAAATACCGGTGCGCAGACCATTAACGTGCGTACCACCTTGTGCAGTAGGAATCAAGTTAACGTAGCTTTCTTGGATAGGTACACCACCCTCTGGTATCCAAGACAATGCAAACGTTACCCCAGCACGCTCTCCTTCTTTAGCATCATAACTAAAATAAAAGGGTTCAGGAGGCAGAGTTTCTAAGCCATCAAGTTGCTCATTAAGATACTCCACGACCCCATCATCAAACTGCCAAACAACCTTATCGTTATTAATCTCGTCAAAGAACTCTATGGTTAAACCCGCAGCCAATACCGCTTTTGCCTTTAAATTATGCTTTAATTGCTTAACGCTAAATTTCGGATTGTCAAAAAAGGACTCATCAACCCAAAATCGAACCTTAGTGCCTCTTTTACGCTTATTTGAGCTGACTGACTCTGCCAAGCTAGTAACCGGAGCCCCATTCTCAAAAGCAATGTCATATTGAGTGCCATCGCGCCAGACTGTCACTTCGACTCGTTTGGATAACGCATTGACGACTGATATCCCAACACCATGCAAACCGCCCGACACTTGATAATTACTGGTGTTAAATTTACCCCCAGCATGTAAACGAGTTAGGATAATTTCTATACCGGTTTGTTTAAATTCTGGATGAATATCTGTAGGCATACCCCGACCATCATCTTCAACGGATAATGAGCCGTCACTATGAAGCTGTACCTTAATCGTTTTGGCGTGTCCTGCTAACGCCTCATCTACTGAGTTATCAATCACCTCTTGAGCAAGATGGTTCGGTCTGGTTGTATCTGTATACATACCAGGACGACGTCGGACAGGCTCTAACCCTTCTAAGACTTCAAGCGATTGAGCAGTGTATTTACTCACAATGACTTCCTTTGATGTGTGCAGTTTATATCTTAAGTTATCTATTATAACGAATATTATAATAACATTTGCGTTTCTATTAAGCTTAGCGACACTGTTTGACGTCTAAAAGTCAAAACCGCTTTATAGTCTTTAGATTGGGACAAACATTATCGCAGTAGCGAATTTAAATGAGTGATAATCATTGGTAGCTGTTCCTGAAAATCAGTCATCCGATGATCGCCACCTTGCTGTATATTGAGCTTGACACCTTGTGACTGGTAAAAATCAATAGCCACATTAGGATCTAACAACTCGTCACCTGATTTAATAATGGCTAATATCTTATTTGGATACTTAATGCTGTTTAACTTATGCTCATTAAACCAAACCATATCCCTAAGAGTTAAGTCCCATCCCCCTGAAGTACGATAGATCACTGTATCCTCTTTTGTATTACTCATATTTTTAGAGCCAGTAAATTGATCGTCTACTTTATCAACAAAACGCTGTAGACTTATATGAGGCTGGGTACTTGGGTTCAATAATATGGCGGGACAGCCTGTCTCATTACTGACCAATGAGCAAAAATATCCCCCTAATGAGCTACCTATCAGAACAACATCCTCTGTCTTCTCATTGTCAACATTGTACTCTTGAACAAAATGAGATAACCGTCGAAATACTTTATCAGGTGATTCGTTTAAATCAGGTCGTATAACAGAGATATTAGATTGATGATGTTGACAATATTGTTCAAGTAATTGGCCTTTTACGGAGTTTGCAGAACTGTCTAAGCCGTGGACATATATAATCTTCATACTCATCCCTTATATGCATTTAATGGTACGAGGTTATCATGAAAGAAATACTTGATGAAATCATGATAAAATTAATAATAAGGCAAAAGCTTATTCTACTACGTGATCAGTAAGTTTTATGCGACTAATACTTTTTTTTAGACTCGGTGTCCAAACCAAGGACTGGTAATCCATTCATGTTTAATCAAATAGAACTTTTTGAAATTGAAAATCCTTGCATTGGTATCTGCCGAAGTAATAAAAAAGGCTATTGCTTTGGCTGTTTGCGTAGCCGTCCAGAACGTCAACTTTGGTTGAAGATGACGAATGAAGAAAAGAGAGAGGTACTAAGACTCATTGTGGGACGTAAAAAGAAGATTGATCACTTGAGAAAGCGCCAAAAAGAGCAAATGGAATTGGATTTTGAAGAAGTTGAAATTGGCGATTTGTTTGAATAAAAAAGGTATGCTTGATGCATACCTTATATTTTGAACAATTGGGATTTTTAATATGAAAGTCTTAATCAGTTGCTCTCACTTACTAATATAGCACTAGGAAATAGCTCATCTCCAACATTTTCGCTTGTTACTCTAATAGTTATATCACCGCCACCTGCAACTGGGATATTATTAATATTCACAGGTATGAAACCCGTTTGTCCACCAGTGTTAAGAGCAGTATCTATCACCATTTCTTCCACCATTCCATCAGGACCATAAGCATAAGGCTTTAGCATTGGTTCTGGTAATCCAGAAACTGCTATTAGTTCGGCACTATTCAATTCTTGTCTAAACGGTGTATCGATTTGATACTGATTGCCACTACCAGTTACAACATCAATTTGGACAGTATCATTGAACTCTGAACCTACCCATTCTGGAAATTCTGTGGTGACATAGTTTGCTAGAACACTAGTAGTTACACTATATATACCATCAGGAACTGAATAAACTCTTTCCATAACCGTTTTCTGAACATCGGCATTATTAAGAGCTGTTATATCAGCACCATTTGGAGATGCAATACTGCCAAAATTATTACCGATAGTTAAATGTTTTGTCGGGTCGCCTTCAACCACTATCCAGTCACCAGAGGCAATTGTAACATCATTGATCAAGACTGATTGCTGTGCACCAGTGATAATAATACTGTTTTCATTTGCTACGAAAGGTTGCTCCTGTTTAGTATGTCCATTAATAAGTTCTTTAGTTATATCTTGAGAAGGAGTAATCGCAAACCCCATCGAGCTACCAATAGTTGAGGTATTACTATTAGTTATACTACCTAACATATTATGAAGTTGATATTGTTCTACATTTAATTCATTAGCACTGGCTAGATTAAATGCAACTCCACCTATAACTAAAACTGCAAAACTTCTAACTAATTGCTTACTATCATCTAAAAAATTATACGTTTTCATAGTTCCTATCCTTAAAAATTAGTTTTCAAACCCAATTGAGTGTTCCACCCAGAATACTCTGTATCTTTTCCAGTTGCTATTGTTGCTTTATCTTCAACTTCATAACGTTTAACACCTAATTTAAGTGTCGTATTATCCGTCGCTTTCCAATCATAGCCCACGCCATAAGTTAATTTTTGACGTCCTGCATTATATAGATCACTTGCGAAGTCGTAACTATTAGAATCAATATCCAAATAGCTTACATTAGCTTTAATAGTATGGTCAGGAATATATTCTTTAGCATATTCGGCATAAGCATAAATACTATCACCATTAATATTTTTAGACTCTTGTTCAAAATTACCTGAAATTCTATTGACGAACTTATCTGGATCTTGAGTTGTATAACGGATACCTGACACGACTCGATCATTAGTAGTAATAGCATAGATTCCTGCCAAATTGGCATCTAATCTATCCCCTTTTTCATAGTAAGGATTGCCACCAAACTCTGTCTCTTCACTGATGGTATAGGTCGCTCCACCAAGTAGTAGGAATCGGCCTCCATTGTATTGGGATTGAATGGTTATATGCTGTTGATCTCCAGGATCTAAATCATCCGAGTCATAATCAGCATTAGGGTCGTACTCGCCTAGTCTAGTATATCCATAACCTGCACCAACAATCAGACTATCCGTAAAATTATGTACCAAACTTAAACCTAAAGTCGTATTTAATCCTTCCCCAAATCTTACCTGGCTCACTAAAGCCCCATCCATAACTGCATTCTTCTCATTGCCCTTTAAAGAGTCTTGTCCAGTAGGCAAATTCCATTCAGTGTTTAATCTTATACTCGTTTTATCACTTATTGGGTTCGTATAGGCAAAACTAAAGTTAGTATCGGATACAGTTTTTACTTCCCCTGAACGATTTTCAGTCTCATTTTCTGAATCAATGTAGGCAGCCCTAAGACCTAATTCAACGTTATTTTCACGATAGGATAGGGTTATTGGTACAAACAGCTGATTACCTTTATTTATATTATTATCACCTTCCCAGTCATAATAATTAGCTTCAATATTAAAAATTAATTTATTATTTATAAAATCAATAAAACCTTGGTTATCTTGTTTAATAACTGGGGAGATAACATCGATTGATGTTTGTTGATTTTCAGCATTTAAATTCTCAGCAACTGCTACGTTAATAAAACTATATAAGAATATAGACAGCATCACTTTGTTTATCAATTCCTGACTCCTCAATTCTAGTTGATTTAGTATATTTAAATATTTTATTAGTATTTATTTAGATAATATTTAAAATATAGCAATATTATTCTGCAATGTCTATTAAAATTAATAGCTTTTTTAGAGAGTAATTAATTTAATAAAAATCTAAAGTAGTTATGTTAAATATGACTTTTCCTTAAAATGAAAACCCCCGCTCAAACTAATGAACGGGGGCTTTCAATTAAGGGGAGCTAACGTAAATCAAGATAACCTTCGAATAATTATACTACAGCTTTAGTATCGCAAAAGTCACTCAATTAGACTCTTACTCAGATTTAAAGGGTTCATCGAAGTAAGACGTCATAAAATTAGAATGGAAAAAGCTATCTAGATACCAGATCGGCCCAAAGGAAAAAGCCCCCACTCAAGATGAGCGGGGGCTTTTAAGTATAAGGAGCTGACGATGACCTACTCTCACATGGGCGAACCACACTACCATTGGCGCGACGATGTTTCACTTCTGAGTTCGAGAAGGGATCAGGTGGTTCCATCGTGCTATTGTCGTCAGCAAAGGGGGTATAGATATGAGTTGGTTAAGTTATTTACTTAACGTTGTATTGACTATAGTATCAAGAACCTGAATCAAGGTTGCTATTTATAAGCAATCATCAGGATGATATCGAAATAATTGGCAACATACTAAAACCACTTGGGTGTTGTATGGTCAAGCCAAACGAGCAATTAGTACAGGTTAGCTACACGCATCACTGCGCTTCCACATCCTGCCTATCAACGTCCTAGTCTTGAACGGCTCTTAAGGGAAATCTAATCTTGAGGTTGGCTTCCCGCTTAGATGCTTTCAGCGGTTATCCAATCCGAACGTAGCTACCGGGCAATGCCATTGGCATGACAACCCGAACACCAGCGGTTCGTCCACTCTGGTCCTCTCGTACTAGGAGCAGATCCTCTCAAATTTCCAACGCCCACGGTAGATAGGGACCGAACTGTCTCACGACGTTCTAAACCCAGCTCGCGTACCTCTTTAAATGGCGAACAGCCATACCCTTAGGACCTGCTTCAGCCCTAGGATGAGATGAGCCGACATCGAGGTGCCAAACACCGCCGTCGATATGAACTCTTGGGCGGTATCAGCCTGTTATCCCCAGAGTACCTTTTATCCGTTGAGCGATGGCCCTTCCATACAGAACCACCGGATCACTAAGACCTACTTTCGTACCTGCTCGACTTGTGGGTCTCGCAGTTAAGCGCGCTTTTGCCTTTATACTCTTTGAACGATTTCCGACCGTTCTGAGCGCACCTTCGTACTCCTCCGTTACTCTTTAGGAGGAGACCGCCCCAGTCAAACTACCCACCATACATTGTCCTCGGTATTGTTATACCTGAGTTAGAACCCCAACATGACCAGGGTGGTATTTCAAGGTTGGCTCCACAAATACTGGCGTATCTGCTTCAAAGCCTCCCACCTATCCTGCACAAGTCAGGTCAAAGTTCAATGTAAAGCTGTAGTAAAGGTTCACGGGGTCTTTCCGTCTAGCCGCGGGTACACAGCATCTTCACTGCGATTTCGATTTCACTGAGTCTCTGCTGGAGACAGCGCTGCCATCATTATGCCATTCGTGCAGGTCGGAACTTACCCGACAAGGAATTTCGCTACCTTAGGACCGTTATAGTTACGGCCGCCGTTTACTGGGGCTTCGATCAAGAGCTTCGCCTTACGGCTTACCCCATCAATTAACCTTCCAGCACCGGGCAGGCATCACACCCTATACGTCCACTTTCGTGTTTGCAGAGTGCTGTGTTTTTAATAAACAGTTGCAGCAGCCTGGTATCTGCGACTGCTAGTAGCTTACACCGCAAAGGGCTTCACCACCAGCAGCGTACCTTCTCCCGAAGTTACGGTACCATTTTGCCTAGTTCCTTCAGCAGAGTTCTCTCAAGCGCCTTGGTATTCTCTACCTGATCACCTGTGTCGGTTTAGGGTACGATTCGTTTATGACTTAAGTTTAGAAGCTTTTCCTGGAAGCATGGTATAGACCACTTCGCCAGTAAACTGGCTTGCTATCAGATCTCAGCATATAACCACCCGGATTTACCTAAGTAGTCTGCCTACATCCTTTCACCTGGACAACCATCGCCAGGCTGGTATAACCTTCTCCGTCCCTCCATCACATCATAAACAAGTATCAGAATATTAACTGATTTCCCATCGACTACGCCTTTCGGCCTCGCCTTAGGGGTCGACTCACCCAGCCCCGATTAACGTTGGACTGGAACCCTTGATCTTCCGGCGTGGATGCTTTTCACACCCATTATCGTTACTCACGTCAGCATTCGCTCTTGTGATACCTCCAGCATGCCTTACAACACACCTTCACAGGCTTACACAACGCTCCCCTACCACTTGAAACATGTTCAAATCCGCAGCTTCGGCTCCTAGTTTGAGCCCCGTTACATCTTCCGCGCGGGCCGACTCGACTAGTGAGCTATTACGCTTTCTTTAAAGGATGGCTGCTTCTAAGCCAACCTCCTAGCTGTCTATGCCTTCCCACTTCGTTTCCCACTTAACTAGGAATTTGGGGCCTTAGCTGGCGGTCTGGGTTGTTTCCCTCTCCACGACGGACGTTAGCACCCGCCGTGTGTCTCCCGGATATCACTCATCGGTATTCGGAGTTTGCATCGGTTTGGTAAGTCGGTATGACCCCCTAGCCGAAACAGTGCTCTACCCCCAATGGTGTTCGTCCGAGGCGCTACCTAAATAGCTTTCGGGGAGAACCAGCTATCACCGAGTTTGATTAGCCTTTCACCCCTATCCACAAGTCATCCCCTGGCTTTTCAACGACAGTGGGTTCGGTCCTCCGGTGCCTGTTACGGCACTTTCAACCTGCTCATGGATAGATCACTCGGTTTCGGGTCTATACCCTGCAACTAAACGCCCTATTAAGACTCGGTTTCCCTACGGCTCCCCTAACGGTTAACCTCGCTACAGAATATAAGTCGCTGACCCATTATACAAAAGGTACGCGGTCACCCAACAAGTGGGCTCCCACTGCTTGTACGCACACGGTTTCAGGTTCTATTTCACTCCCCTCACAGGGGTTCTTTTCGCCTTTCCCTCACGGTACTGGTTCACTATCGGTCAGTCAGGAGTATTTAGCCTTGGAGGATGGTCCCCCCATCTTCATACAGGATTTCTCGTGTCCCGCACTACTTAATATGCTTGCATTTATGTTTCGAATACGGGGCTATCACCCACTATGGCCAGATTTCCCACTCTGTTCTTCTACATAAAATTAAGTCGGCTCCTCCCCGTTCGCTCGCCGCTACTAGGGGAATCTCGTTTGATGTCTTTTCCTAAGGGTACTGAGATGTTTCACTTCCCCTCGTTCGCTTCCTAATAAATTAGGATACCTAACTTACGTTAGGTGGGTTTCCCCATTCAGAAACCTCCGGATCACAGATTATTGCCATCTCCCCGAAGCTTATCGCAGGCTGTCACGTCTTTCATCGCCTCTGACTGCCAAGGCATCCACCATGTGCGCTTAATTACTTGACCATACAACCCCAAAGGGTCTTTAGTCAGCAATTATAACGATATCACCTTGATAATTTACGCTTGATTCAGTTCTCTTTACTTTGTAACCAACCTCTTGGGATAACA
>NZ_JBXYJH010000014.1:0-117724 GCF_057396215.1 Psychrobacter sp. CX18
TGAGCTATGCTGAAAAAACCGTAGATAAAAACTTGGTAAACTAAGGAAGACAATTAGGAGTTTACCATGACAAAGAAAGCTAAAAGATACAGTGAAGAATTTAAAGCAGAAGCGGTCAAAGCAATAGAGAATAATGGTGGCAATGTCAGTGCCACAGCAAGGCATTTAGGGCTACCAATGCAGACACTAGCCAATTGGCAACGAAAAGCCAATCAAGGCAAACTCAAAGGTACTAAGCAATACGATCCAGAGCTTGTTTCAGCCCTTGAAGAAATTAAGCGTTTAAAGCGTGAACTAAAAATAGCACAAGAAGAGCGAGAGATATTAAAAAAGGCTACGGCGTACTTTGCCAAACACGATCAGTAAGGTACGCCTTTATTGACCATCACAAATATGAATTTAGTATCACAGCCATGTGCAAAAACCTTGATATCAAACCATCAAGCTACTATGACTGGAAAAAGCGTGACATCAGTGTTCAGCAAATACATCGCAATCACTGTGAGCTGCTTGTAAAAGCTGCGCACAGGAAGACCAAAGAACGATATGGCTATGAGCGTCTGCATGCTCACCTAAATGAACAAGGACACGATGTCAGCAAGTATATGGTACGTAGTATCAAAGAAGAACATGGTATCAAATGTAGACGTCATAAGCGCTTTAAAGTGACAACGGACTCAGAGCATAACAAGCGTGTTTATCCTAACCTGCTTAAACAGAAGTTTGGCGTTAATCGTCCTAATTGTGTCTGGGTCAGTGATATCACCTATATCTGGACAGATGAGGGCTGGCTTTATTTGGCAGGCGTTAAAGATTTGTATACCAAAGAACTGGTTGGCTACGCTATCGATAAACGCATGAAGACTGATTTAGTCTGTAAGGCCTTAAATAAAGCAATCAAAGATAAAAGACCTAGCCAAGGACTTATTGTGCATTCAGATAGAGGTAGTCAGTATTGCAGCGATGATTATCGCAAAATGATCACTAAACACGGTTTTAAAGGATCTATGAGTGCGAGAGGTAACTGTTATGACAATGCGCCAATAGAGAGCTTCTGGGGCGTTTTAAAGAATGAGCTGGTATATCATCATAATTATAAAACTCGATTTGAAGCAATCAACAGCATCTTGAAATATATTGAGTTAGATTACAATCAAGTCAGGATTCAGCAGAGTTTAGGTATGAGATCGCCAAGACAAGTTTGGATGGATTTCTATCGTCAAGCTGCCTGATTAAAATCTCCCAAGTTTAGGTGTACGGATTTGACAGCAGGGGTCAATATGGCCAAAAGCGACTTTGCGGAGATAGTGCGATTAGCGTTAGAAAGCAAGGATGGAGATATCGCCAATAAGCAACGTTTTGGCGAGTTACCTATAAGCTTTTGGGAGGCTGTGCTGTTTCAGTGGTTAAATCCCAAGGCGTGGACGATGACTATGGTCGCCCCTACTTTGGCTATTTTGAGTAGCAATGTATTAGCCGTTCCATTGGGACAATTAAAGTTTGGATTGAATAACTGGCCCCTACTCATAATGTGTATGGCGATTAATTTAACCTGTATTAGCTTTTGGTCAGCAGGAGGGCAGCAATTAAGAAGACTGGTTAAAAGGCCTCTAACCATGCGATTAGTGCATGCCATTATCGTATTGATGGTCGTTTATTGTGCGGTTGCCTTGTGGTTGTAGGTCGGTGATTGTAAACATAGTTAATTTACTTTAAACCTGTTAGGGTGTTAAGTCTGCTTAACAATCAATCTAAACGTGTACGTTTCATAATAGGTCTTTATTCAACCGCCTTGTTTTATTCAACCGCCTTTTGCCTTTTAGTAAGACAACTATATGGATTTTAGAGTTTAAAAAATAAATGGAAATGGACTGGATATGACCCTTAAAGAAAAGCTAATACTGCTCGCCATTGTCGTCATTTGGGGTGCTAACTTTATGGTAATCCGTTGGGGACTTGAGGATATGCATCCCTTTACTTTCATTTTCTTAAGGTTCTTATTTACAGGCATTCCATTAGTATTTTTCTTAAAGAAACCTGATGTGTCTTTGATCTATGTGGCTTTATACGGATTGATACTGGGTATTGGTGTCTGGGGGTTGGTGTTTTTAGCATTATTTAATGGTATGCCATCTGGAATGTCGTCATTGATATTGCAAACCAGTCCATTTTTAACCATTTTAATCGCTATTTTTGTATTTAAAGAAGCTTTAACCAAACAACAAGCGGTAGGCATTGTTATAGCATTCATTGGACTGTTAGTCGTCTGCTTATTTAAATCAGATAATTTTAGCTTGGCAAGTCTATTATTAGTGCTATTGGCCTCTACTTTTATGACATTAAGCCAAGTCATTATCAAAATATCCAAACCACAAGATGTGGTGAGCTTTACGGCGTGGTCAAGCTTATTTATTCCTCTGCCTGTTTTAGTATTAGCTGTGGTGTACACCCACTTTACCCCCACGGACTTTTCCATATTGGTTCAGTGGCCGAGCCTAAAAAGCTGGTTGGTGGTATTATTTGAGTCCTTTATTATTACTATTATCTGTTACTCAATATTCGCAAGACTCATTACGAAGCATGGGCTTGCTGTTGTAACTCCTTATACCTTGCTTATCCCTATTGGCGGACTGTTTTTTGGTTGGTGGGTATATGACGAGATACTATCTCAAACTGAAATTATTGGTTCGTTATTTATTTTATTAGGATTGGCGTTGTTGACGATTCGGTTTTCAAGGAAGGTATAAAAGCTAAGTTAGTAACCATAAAATTTAGACTAATTTCGTTAAAATATTTCTATAACTATTAAATGATAATACATAAAATTTATTAATTTCCCAGCATACTTGGAGCGTTAATAACCGATGTTAACCAATATGATGACAGGATTGGAAGGCAGTGTTTTTGCTTTAGCCGTATTTATACTTATCAACTCCATAACGCCGGGGCCAAATAACTTAATGCTATTGCATGGGGGAATTAAAAAAGGGTTGTGGGGCTGTCGAGGTCATTTATTAGGCATAACGTTTGGTGCTGGCGTGATGACGTGGTTAAGCTATTGGGGGATGGCCGCTATTGTCGTTGACCACCCTACCCTCATGTTGGGTATAAAAATATTAGGTACGGCATATCTATTATGGCTGACCTATCAAATGGCGATTAGTGACTTTAGCGCGATGGTCACTGAGGCTTTGAGACTTGAGGCTTCTGAAAATTCGGATGCAAAAATTAAAAAGAAGTTTGGAGAACTGCCCCTTACTTTTTGGCAAGCGGCGTTGTTTCAATGGTTAAACCCAAAGACTTGGACAATGACGGTCATGCTACCCAGTATTGCACTTATTAAATTAGCAAATACGGGCTCAAATTACGCATGGTTGGCAAATTTGCCATTAATTATTTTATGTATGATTATAAGTTTTTTATCTATAGCCGTATGGGCAGCTGGCGGGCAATGGTTACGACGTTTAGTACACAATCCTAAGTTAATGAAACTGATTCATATCATCATAGTGGTAATGACTTTATATTGCGCGGTGGCTTTATGGATTTAGGGAAGTAGATGTCGTGTTAGGTTAATGGATTACTTTGAATGTTCAACAGACCCTAATGATAACGCCTTTAACTCTGAGAATAATTTAAACAGGATAAAAATATGAAAACTCAAAAAACGTTGGGTATCATTGGTGGAATGAGTTGGGAGAGTACGCAAACGTATTATCAACTGATTAATCAAGGTGTTAAAGATGAGCTTGGCGGACTGCATTCCGCTGATATTATCCTGCACAGTTTGGATTTTGCCCCTATCGCTGGCCTGCAAGCTAAAGACGACTGGAACGGACTAGCCGACATACTTATTGAAAGCGGACTAGGCTTAAAGCGAGCTGGCGTGGATGGGTTACTCATTGCTACTAATACCATGCACAAAGTTGCTGATCAAGTGCAATTAGCAGTCGATCTACCGTTGATTCATATTGCTGATACTACATCAAAGGCGATTAAAATTCATGGCTTAGATACTATTGCACTATTGGGAACTAAGTTTACAATGCATAGTGAGTCAACTGAAACTCATTTTTATCAACAACGCCTAATAGATAAAGGGTTAATAGTCCTAGTACCAGATTTAAAAGCCCAAGACAACATCCACGATATTATCTATAACGAGCTGTGCCAAGGTCAGTTATTAGCCGAATCTCGTGAGTACTATATTAAGGTAATAAATGACTTGGCTAAGCAAGGCGCTCAAGGCGTCATTTTAGGCTGTACTGAAATTGGACTACTCATTAAGCCTGAAGATAGTCCTATCCCTGTTTTTGATACGACACAAATTCATGCGGATGCTGGGGTTGAGTTTTTGCTTGGATAGGTAGGTTAAGCATCCCTTTAAACGAGAAACTTTCGGCATTAATGCGAGATACAGGTACAATGGCGTTTAGACTTAATAAACCGCTGACAGTTCGGGTGTTTCTAATACCCAATCTGTCTGCTGGAGAGATGACTCAGTTTGAGAGTGATGACTTGTGTAATTGTGCAGTGATGGCAGTACCTTAAGGGTTTAGTTATCTGTCAATGATCTAACTAAGTAACCTAACTGTCAATAACCTAAATAACGTATCCACTAACTTTAACTATAACCGTGAGAGCGTTTTAGCCCTGATAGAAGCGGTATACTGCTCGTTCAGGCGGGTGCAGTGACTTAGTTTTGGAGTGGCTACGTTGGCAAGAGACGCTCCAAACTTTAGTCACTGCCCCGCATGACGAGGAGATATAGCTGAAAGCAGGATTGGCTACAATAACCCTTATCCCGAATTTGGGTTCATTAAATAGTGAATTCATTTATAGCGGATTCTGTCCAAAAAACTCGACCATCAGCTCGAAAATATCTGGATAAGCGTCTTGCAATACCTCAGGTCGCTCGAAGAATACCTCGCTCAATACGGCGAAAAATTCAGCAGGGTTGGTAGCGCCGTAGTTATTAATACCTGCTTTGGGATAGCGCTGAAAATCCTCAAATCCATTTTGCATTATCTGAGTCCAGTCGCTAGGATTCATGCCTGATTGCATAGGCGGAAATCCGTTAGCGCGGCCATTTAGCATATCTAGCTTATGTACAAATTCATGGATAACCACATTGTTGCCATCACGGACACCTGCATGCTTAGCATCTTGCCACGACAGAATAACAGGTCCTCGCAACCATGCCTCCCCACTACGGTGTTGCTTGCTTTGATGTACAATGCCAAACTCATCGGTCGTTATGTTGTCACTATGATATGAGCGAGGATACACAATGATTGATGACCAGCCTTTGTACCATTCAAGCCCAAGATTTAGAATGGGCATGCAAGCTTGTAAAGCGATAGACTGCTTCATAACATCATCAACTTCAAAACCTTGCACGCCTTGAATTGATTTCTCATTCAAGAATAAAGTAGCCAGTTCAAATAACTGGGCTCGTTGGTCATTAGTCAGTCTATTGAGCAGAGGCAATTGGTCGGCAATCGCATTCCAGTCATCTTGCGTATAGGGGCTGTTATCAATAATACGTTGATCACGCCACTCTTTTATTTTATCAAACATGATTTTAAACCCTGTCTTGCACTGTCATAAAGTGGTCTCAGCTGAGATTTCTTTAACCAACCACCAGTCGCATTAACTGAGTACTAACATACCCCCCGACTGTACCCACTGCATAGCCTAAAATACCTAGAAATACACCAACTGGTGCTAAAGATGGGTGAAAGGCTGTCGCTACAATAGGTGCTGATGATGCCCCGCCTGTATTGGCGTTGGAGCCGACCGCTAAAAAGAAGAAGGGCGCCCGAATGAGTCTGGCAACCATAAATATAATCGCGACATGAATACTCATCCATAATAACCCAATTAATAATAATCGCCACTGCGATACTAAGCCATTTAGGTTAATCTGCATACCGATAGCGGCAATGAGTACAAAAATAAAGACCGTCCCAATCTTTGAGGCACCTATATGATCCAAGCGTCGAATCTTAGTAAATGAAAATCCCACCCCTATTAAGGTAATGATAACCACCATCCAAAAAAATGAACTGGCAAAGCTATACTGAACCGCCCATGCGTAAGGAGAAAAATAATCGGCGATTTGCCCTCCAATAAAGTGAGCAAAACCGACCATCGCAAAGCACAGTCCAAACATCACCATTAAGTCATTAAGGTTGGCTGGTCGGGCGTTTTCATACTCGTAACTTTCCACTGCAGCCACTACTTTATCTATACTGTCCGTATCCGCTTTTAGAAATCTATCTATCTTTGTGCTGTGTTTTGTCATGACTAAAATAGCCAATAGCCATATTGAGGCATTGGTAGTGTCAACCAGTATCATCATACCAAACAAATCATCACTCACCCCAAATAGTTCTTTCATCGCCGCTTGGTTGGCCGCCCCACCGATCCAACTGCCGGCAACCGCTGAGAATCCACGCCATAAGGTATCATCCATAAACATCTCTGGCGATAACCACTTGGCAATTCCAAGACTAATTGGCCCACTAATAATAATAGCGATACTAGCTGCCAAAAACATTGCAATAGCCTTCCATCCTAAGCCTAAAATCTTGGGAACATCCATGGATAGGGTCATAAGCAGTAAGCTTGCGGGCAGTAGATATGTAGCGGTAAAGCCATAAATTTGTGAGCCAACGCCTTCAGCAAATACACCCAAACTATTCAAAATAGCGGGAATAAAACAACAAAGTACAATACCGGGTAGTACCGCATAAAACCGTCTCCAGAATTTTCCCGGGAGGCCTTGGGTATAAAACACCAACCCTATAATGGCCATGATAATACCAAATGCTAAGGGTAAGCTTTCAATAGCATAGTGTGTAAGATCTAGGCTGGTTAAATCAGTCATAATATGAGTCCGGCATTTCGGCAGTAATTATAGTCGTATTAAGGGTTGCATACTGAGAGTCAATTTATTAATCGCTAATTTACTGAAGTACATTATCAATAGTTAAAGTTTTGCAGTATAAATAACGCGTCATTTGGACGCAATATAGAAAACTAAATTCGTTAGTCGTCTCTTTAGAAGCACTTATTTAGCAGCTATTCTTTAGCAGCAATTCCTTAACCGCTAAATTTGTCCAATTTTTTCATATTACAGCGGTAAACTGTATATCCTTGGTAAAAAGTATCACAAACCCATGAACCGGTTAGCGACTTAGCGTAAAATGGTCATCAATTAAAAATAAGCCATCGCTTATTCAATTGTTAAATTTAAGGAAAGTAACATGAAAATAGCCGTCAGTGAAGGCATCGAATATGCACTCAATTGTAACTACCGTCTGACGGAGGTGGAGGCGACAGATTTTACTAATATTGCCGCTATCGTGGTTACTATGGCAGATTTGCCAACTGCTCATGCGGAGATTGAAGATCTAGGGTTTACCATTCCCATTTTTGTGGCGATTAAATATGGGGATAGTGTGCCTGATGAGTGGTTGCCACATGTGTATGGCGTTCTAGAGCTTGCAGATGACCAAAAGTACTATAATGGCCAATTGGTGAACGCTGCTGCAGCGCATTACATCGATACGCTTGATCCTCCATTTTTCCAAGCTCTGCGAGAATATACCGACTATGGCAATGCAGCATTTGACTGCCCTGGTCATCAAGGCGGTCAATTCTTCCGTCGTCATCCTTCTGGCCGCCGTTTCTTTTTATATTTTGGTGAGAATCTATTTCGCTCAGACTCATGCAACGCTGATGTCGGTTTAGGTGATTTATTAATCCATGAAGGCCCAGCGTACCAAGCTCAAGCCCACGCAGCTAAAGTATTTAATGCGGATAAAACTTACTTTGTATTAAACGGCACGTCCTCTTCTAATAAAATAGCCATTGGGGCACTAGTGGCTCATGGTGATTTGGTGTTATTTGATCGCAATAATCACAAGTCAGTTTATCAAAGTGCATTATCCATGAGTGGTGGTACCGCTGTTTATTTAGAGACCGATCGTAATGCTTACGGTTTGATCGGTGGTATTTCTGCGCATTGTTTTGAGGATGATGAGATTAGAGACCGAATCCGCGAAGTTGCACCGGAAAAGGCCGATGCCAAACGTCCCTTTCGCTTAGCCGTGATTCAGCTTGGTACTTATGACGGTACAATTTACAATGCGCGTCAAGTGGTTGATAAAATTGGTCATCTTTGCGATTACATTCTATTTGATAGTGCTTGGGTCGGCTACGAGCAGTTTATTCCGATGATGCGCGATTGCTCACCGTTATTGCTTGATTTGACTCCAGATGATCCAGGTATTATCGTCACTCAATCAGTTCATAAACAACAAGCTGGTTTTTCACAAGCGTCTCAGATTCATAAAAAAGACAATCATATTAGGGGTCAGTCTCGATATGTTAATCATAAACGGTTTAACAATTCGTTTATGATGCATGTGTCTACAAGCCCATTTTATCCTTTATTTGCCTCTTTAGATGTGAATGCAAAAATGCATGAAGGCAAAGCGGGACAACGTATGTGGCATGAATGTGTCGTAGGTGGTATCGAGGCGCGCAAAATGCTACTGGATACGTGTACTTTGATTAAACCTTTTGTGCCACCGACTATTGATGGTAAACCTTGGCAGGATTATGACACGGAACAGATTGCTAACGATATACGCTTTTTTGAATTTAAAGCAGGCGAGCGCTGGCATGACTTTGAGCAATATGCTGATAATCAATATTTCATCGATCCCTGTAAATTGTTATTAACCACCCCCGGTATCAATATGGAAACGGGCGAGTACGAGGCGACGGGTGTACCTGCCCCTTTATTGGCACATTATTTACGTGAAAGCTCAGTTATCCCTGAAAAAGCAGATTTAAACTCAATTTTATTCTTATTAACACCAGCTGAGACATTGGCTAAATTTCAGCATCTAGTGGCACGTATAGTACGCTTTGAAGCTCATATTAAATCTAATAGCCTCGTCAGTGAAGTTTTGCCGTCTTTGGCCAAAGCCTATCCGCAATATCGTAGCTTAGGTATCAATGAGCTTTGTCAACGTCTGCATGACTTCTATGCTAAACATAAGCTGAATTTATTGCAGCAACAAATGTTCAAACGTGAATATCGTCCAAAATTTGCCATGCGCGCTTTTGATGCCCACAATGCGTTTATCCGAAATGATATTGAGCTTGTTCCGCTTTCGAAAATAAAAGGACGTATCGCAATGGAAGGCGCACTACCCTATCCTCCTGGTGTTTACTGCATAGTACCGGGTGAAGTATGGGGTGGTCCAGTATTAGACTATTTCTTGGCCCTTGAAGAAGGGGTGAATACTTTGCCAGGCTTTGAGCCTGAAGTTCAAGGAGTCTACTGGGAGTATGATGAAAATGGTCGTAAACAAGCGTGGGCTTACGTATTAAAAGATGACTCAATTTCGTCACCTGATAATGGTGACATTGAGCCCTTTAAAGATCCAAAAGAGCTTGATGCAGATTCAGATACCGATGTCTTCCTTAATAAACAAGATGCATTATCGCCATTTGGGCATATTTAATTGGTTTAAATCGTTTGTTTGTACTAAAAAAGGACAATCCATTGGGTTGTCCTTTTTTTGTATTAATAGTAATTGAATTAAACTATGTCATCAGATTCTAATTTTTATAGTCAATACATGAATTCTTATCACTTATATCATTCTGCAAGATACTTTTTATTTTGCTTATTCAATTTGGCATTGATTTTGCATTATTATAAATATAGTTGACCATTTGGTCAGATTTAACTCAGATTGTTTAATGCTCTATATCGCCAATCAATGAATCAATTATAAGAACCCTCTTTCTATATTTATTAAGGATGCAAGATATGACAATGCCAACAAATTCTAAGAATGACCCAGGAAATAAATCTATAGAATCTGTGGATATACTTAACAACCGTTTACTATATGAGCTAAACGATAAACCGAAACCGGACAGAGCCGCACTCGCTGCTTTACAACATGTTTTGGCAAGTTTTGTTGGTATTATAACTCCAACTTTGGTCATCGGAGGTGTATTAGGACTCGGTGAACATATTCCTTATTTGATTAGCATGTCTCTGATAGTATCCGGGGTCGCAACTTTTATACAGTCTCGCAAAATTGGTCCAGTTGGCTCTGGTCTTATGTCTGTACAAGGCACCAGCTTTGGGTTCTTAAGTGCTATATTGGCCGCAGGTTTTATTGTTAAAGGCAAGGGTGGTAGCTCAGAAGAAGTGTTAGCTGTGATCTTTAGCATAACTTTTGTAGGGGCCTTTATAGAAATATTCCTTAGTCAATTCATTACTAAATTAAAATCTTTTATGAGCCCCTTAGTGACAGGTTGTGTCATTGTTACAATAGGTCTGTCGCTCACTAAAGTTGGTTTGACCGATCTGGCAGGGGGATTCAAAGCTGAAGACTTTGGCAGTTTGAAAAACCTTGCTCTTGGGGGTAGTGTCCTCTTAATCGTCATTATTGTTAGTACTTTTAAAAATAAATATATACGATCTAATGCTATTTTTATAGCTTTAATGGCAGGACTTATTCTCTCTATATTCTTAGGAAAAATTGAATTTTCGAAAGTTGCTGAAGCTTCTGTCTTTACTCTACCCATACCCTTTAAATATGGGTTTTCCTTTGATTGGCAAGCATTTGTTCCTATTGCACTAATGTATGTGATTACGACTATAGAGACGACTGGTGATTTAACGGCTACTTCGATAATTTCTAAAGAGCCTATTAAAGGTGAGCTATATGAGAGTCGTATCAAAGGAGGCGTGTTAGGCGATGGAGTGAATTCGATGATTGCGGGTATGTTTAATACATTTCCTAACACCACCTATAGTCAGAATAATGGCGTTATTCAGATGACAGGCATAGCTAGCCGTCATGTTGGCCTTTATGTCGGTGGCATTCTATTTTTAATGGGTATGTTTCCTATTATTGGGTCTTTATTTACTCAATTGCCAAAGCCTGTGGTAGGCGGTATTACATTATTAATGTTTGCAACGGTTGCCACAGCCGGTATTCGTATTTTAGCATCCGTTGAATTTAGCCATCGCAATATTCTTATTATAGCGACGACTTTAGGCTTGGCTTTAGGAATAGCATTTGTGCCAGAAGTATTAGCCGAAATGCCTAAAATGGTACAAAACATCTTTGGGTCTGCGGTTACCGTAGCAGGTTTGGTGGCTATATTATTAGATACAATCATTCCAAACAATTATGGAAAGAGTGTAGATGACGCTTAGTTTAAAGTCCACACCCTCGTAATATAAAGGGCACTAAAAAATCAGCCGCACGCTGCTTGTCACTGTCGTCATATTGCTCCTTACCAAACAGTTTTAAGATTTCAGTTTCAAACTCAGCGTAACGCTGGGTAGTTGACCATATAACGATAAATAGCTGTAATGGATCACTTATGGCTATTTTACCATTATCATGCCAATGTTTAATGACATCAGATTTTTGTTGCGCCCACTCCTTCATGTGACTGTTCATAAAGTCTTGGAGATGAGGAGCTCCATTGATAACTTCAATAGCAAATAACTTGTGCCGATTTGGGTATTTAAATGCACTATCGAGCTTGATGCGTACAAATTTTTCTATACTCTCTTTTGGATCACTGTATTCTGTTATGTCTTCAAGACCATTATTCCAGTCACTAATTATATTTGTTAATACAGCAAGGTATAGGTTTTTCTTACTTTTAAAGTAGTAATGCACATTGGCTTTGGGTAGTCCTGCCAAATCTGCAATAGACTGCATAGTCGCTCCCTTGAAGCCTTGACGCACAAAGGCTATTTCAGCGGCTTTAAGGATGGCACTCTCGTTTTCAGCACGAATAGTTGGCTGCGTGCGTGCATTAGAGGGATTTGTTTCTATAACTTCATTCATATTTTTTCCAATTAAAAGTCTGATTTAATTTTTCAGAATTTAGACGAACTTTAAATCAAAGGACTGTTGCTTATAAAAGATACTCAATAATAATAAGTTTCAATATGGTGCAAATAATACGGTAAAAATGATTTAATTTAGCATCATACGCACTAAAACTGTTCACATACCGTTAAAAAATACACAATTAGGCGAATCATAAAAAGGACGTTATAATAGTTGACTAAATAGACAACTTTTTCAATTAATCACATTTCTACCCTATTTTAGATAGACCAGAATAAAAATAATAGGATGAAACACAACCAGATCTAAAAATCAAAGGATCTTAAATCAAAGGATCTTAAATCAAAGGATCTTAAATCAAAGGATCTTAAATTAAGGGTCTAAAATCACAGGATCTAATTATATTATGACTATACAACGGCATCTATTTAATACTATGCCTGATGCAGAGGCAGTAAACCACCTTCTTACCTGTTGTACCAGTGAAAATTGGGCTAAAAATTTAAGCGCTAAACGCCCGTTTACAACCATTGAATCATTACTAGAATGTAGCGATGCGATTTGGCAACAGATGACTGAGACTGATTACTTACAAGCATTTGCTGGCCATCCCCAAATTGGTGACGTATCAACATTAAAAACTAAGTACCAAAATACAGCCAGTAGCGCCGCTTTTGAGCAATCAGGTGCTAATAATGCTGACAATGAAACTCTAAAAGCTCTAACAGATGCCAACCAAGCCTACTTAGAAAAGTTTGGGTTTATTTTTATTGTATTTGCCACAGGAAAAACAGCGGCTCAAATGCTGACGCTATTAAATGAGCGGCTTCCTAATACTCGGGAGCAAGAATTAGTGAACGGCGCGCATGAACAAAATAAAATTACCCGATTACGATTAAGCAAGCTGATTGTTGATTAGTACCACTTAGCTCTAATTCTCTAGCCCTAAACCATTAAATAAAATTATTATGAGAGAATCACTATGTCCGCTACCCTATCCTCGCATATTTTAGACACTCATCTTGGTAAACCTGCTAGTGGTGTTCATATAACGTTACACCGTGTGGTTAATGAAAATGAACGTGAAATTGACTCTGGCAATAGTCAGATTAATAAAAAGTATCTAGGTGAAGCCATAACTAACATTGATGGGCGTGTTATACATAAAGATTGGAAAGCCCAAGATATATCTGCCGATACAGATGTTATTGAGCTATGCAAAGGACGGTATACGCTGACCTTTGATACCCAGTCCTATTTCGATGCTCAAAATACAACGGTATTCTATCCTCAAGTTGTGATTGATTTTGTTATTACTGACAATAGCCATTATCACATACCATTGTTATTAAGTTCACACGGTTATAGTACCTATCGAGGCTCTTAAACGACACTCTTAGACGAAGCTTTCAATAGCATAAATTATTGCTAAAGCTATATCGTTGTTAAACCGTTCAAAGTGTCGTTCAAATATAGTTTGCATAAAGTTTTCAACAAGCCGTAATAGGTATTAAGTATACGATATTTTAGATTATCTAGCTTATTATAATAACCATAAATTAAGTACAGGACAGAAATGACATGGGTGCGTATTTATTAGAATGGCTACAATTATTTTTTCGTTGGTTTCATGTCATTGCAGGCGTTGCATGGATTGGTGCCTCATTTTATTTTGTCTGGTTAGATTTAAGCCTTCAAAAACCGCCTAAGTGGAAACAAGAAAAAGGGATTTCTGGTGATCTGTGGGCAGTGCATGGTGGTGGCTTTTATGAAATAGCCAAATATAAACTTGAGCCAGAAGAGATGCCAAAGAAGCTGCATTGGTTTAAGTGGGAAGCATACACCACATGGCTTACCGGTATGGCAATGCTAACCGTAGTGTATTATTTTAATGCAACTGCCTACCTTATTGACCCGAGTAAGGTTGCCTTTAGCTCTTCCATGGTCGCTATCGCAACCAGTCTACTATTTTTGTTTGGTAATTATTTTATTTATGAAGCGATAGTACGTAGTCGTTTTGGTAAAAATGCATTTATTTTTAGTGTACTCATTTTTATTCTGATGGTGATGGACAGTTGGTTAGCTTACCAGTTGTTTAGTGATCGGGCAGCCTATATTCATATGGGTGCAATTTTAGGCACCATTATGGTGGGTAATGTCTTTTTTGGTATTATGCCAGCACAGCGTGCTTTAGTTGAATGCGTAAAAGAAGGTGTAAAACCTGGTAAAGAGGTTGCCCAATTGGCGCTACAAGCAAAAAACCGTTCTTTAATGAATAACTACTTTACCCTTCCCCTAATATTTATCATGATCAGTAACCATTATCCTATGACGTATGCCCATGAGTCAGGGTGGTTGATATTGGTTTATATCTCAATTATTACTGCTATAGTACGTCACTATTTTAACCAAAAACATCTAGGTCATAAAAAACCACGTTATCTGGTAATACCAGCATTATTGACCCTTATTCTTATATTTTGGATGCGTCCTGAACCAATAGAGGTTCAGCAAGCGGCTTCAACTACTACTTCTGTCTCAAGCGCTTCTAAAGATTCAACTTCTCCTGAGTTAAATCCAACAGACGAAACGACTACCTCAAGCATTGAACCTGAATCCAGCCTTAATGGCGCTACTGATAATCAAAACCATGATGCTAAAATCATGCAGATAGTTAATCAGCGTTGCACCTCTTGTCATTCAGTCAAACCGACTCAAGCTGGGATGAATGCGCCACCATTAGGAATCGTTCTTCAGACTCCTGAAGATTTAAAAATGCACAAAGCTAAAATAATCACTGCAATTCAGACTAAATATATGCCTTTAGGCAATATCACTAATATGACGGACACTGAACGACAATACTTACTAAGTTATATGGCATCTCTATAGCATAGCTCTTAAATAACTTTTATCTTATAAACATAGTAATCTTTTTATCAATCTTAAATTTATTTTTTTATTGCTTAAAGCTAATACTATCGAGAAAGATTAGACTTTTGCAAATATAGGTTTTATTTATGAATTCACAACCCTTTAAACATATTAAAAATGAGTTTCTGATGGATAATGATACTCCAACCTATCTACGCGACTTAAAAGGTTATGGCAGTAATCCGCCTGATCCAAAATGGCCAGGTGGTGCAAAAATAGCCGTACAATTTGTTTTAAATATTGAAGAAGGGGCTGAGAATAATGTAATACATGGCGATGCTCAATCAGAAAAATTCCTATCCGATATACTAGGCACACCTGCCTTCGATAACCGTCATCAATCCATAGAGTCTGCTTTTGAGTATGGCAGCCGTGTTGGTGTTTGGCGTGTACTGGATACCTTTAAAGAATATGGCTACCCTATAACGACTTTCGTCTGTGCTACTGCAGCGCTTAGAACCCCACATATAATCGATCGTATTTTAGATGATGGACATGAGATAGCCAGTCACGGACTACGCTGGATTACCTACCAGAATATGTACCGTGAGACTGAACGCGAGCATATTCAACAAGCAACTGAAATATTTAAAAAAATGCTAGGGTATCAACCTACTGGCTGGTACACGGGACGCGATAGCATTAATACTCGTGAGCTGGTGGTTGAGCAAGGGGGCTACAGCTATGATAGTGACTCCTATGCCGATGAACTTCCCTACTGGGTCAGTGTTAAAGTCCAGCAAGACGATCAAGTTATCAGAAAGTCACATTTGGTTATCCCTTATTCTCTTGAAACAAATGATATGAGATTCGCCTCAAGCCCGGGTTACACAAACGCTGACTCATTTTATCACTATCTTAAAGACAGCTTTGATACGCTGTATAAAGAAGGTCAGCACAATCATGGCAGCCAAGTTCCTAAGATGCTATCGATAGGTCTGCATTGTCGTATGATTGGTCGAGCGGGTCGAATTGCGGCATTGAAAAAGTTTTTAAAGTATATCAGTGAGAAACCAGATGTTTGGGTCTGCCGCCGCAATGATATTGCTGAACATTGGTATACCCATCATCCGGTTACTGAGCAAAATATAACAAACTGGTTATAATCAATCGTTGATTCATATCCAATACAGCTTAAATGCAGAGTTGAGTCTTGTTCTTAAAATTTTACTATCAAATTAGCTAACGACTTCGATAACGATACCAATAAAAGTATAGGATAATGCCATGTCACAAAAATCTATCCATCCAGGCCAAATTATTTTACCTGATAATCTACCTGATCAACTTCCCGTTTTTGTTAATAAAACCAATGTCGCTGACAGCCGTCTTGGGGCAAAAGTACTCTATGCTACGGATGATTTTTTTGCACCAAAAGAGAGATTATTAAAACATGATACCCCTGTTTTTATCGTTGGTAAATTTGACGACCATGGTAAATGGATGGATGGATGGGAGACCCGTCGTAAACGTAAACTAGGTAATGATTATTGTATTATTCAATTAGCACGTCCAACTAGGATAATTGGTATAGATATTGATACCAGTCATTTTACAGGCAATTATCCACCTTCAGCGAGTATCGATGCTATTTATGCGCCGGAGATTATGAATAAAAGTGACGATACACTTACATCAATGAGTCAAGAAGACTGGGAAAGCCTACGATGGCGTAGTTTTGTCGGAATGACTCCGTTACAAGGCAACTCTCATGAGTTCATTGATATAAATAAACCTAAATCAACCGATATTATTACCCATTTAAAATTAAATATTTATCCAGATGGCGGCATTGCCCGTTTGCGCGTTTATGGATATGTTCAGATAGATACCAGTGAAATTACAGACTCAACTATTGATTTAGTTGCAGCGCGCAATGGGGGTAAAGCGATTGCGACTAATGATGAACATTTTGGATCTGTAGATAATCTTCTACTACCTCATAAAGCTCCCAATATGGGTGAAGGCTGGGAAACGCGTCGTCGTCGAGAGCCAGGTAATGACTGGTGTATTATTGGACTGGGTAATGCAGGTATCGCTGAATCAGTTGAAATTGACACCAGTCACTTTAAGGGCAATTTTCCAGATGAAGTGTCTATTCAAGCTGTTTATGCCCCAGGCATGCCTAAAGATACCTTAATTACCCAAAGTATGTTTTGGGAGACATTACTTGACCCTCAAAAATTGTCTGCAGATAATGTGCACCTATTTGATAATTTAAACCTACAAAAACCCATTACTCATATCAGAGTAAATATATTCCCAGATGGCGGTATTAGTCGCGTACGCCTATTTGGCAAATTTGTGTCATAGCGATTAGCTTTTTATAAGATTGAAAAGAAGTCTTTTTATAAGACAAGGCATTTATAGATTAAGGTGGTATCTATGACAACTGTACTAAAGCCCATACCCTTAACCAAGCAAAACTTCAGACCCTTTGGTACCGTTATTGAACCCTATGATGAGGATCAAAAGACTGCCGACAATTGTTATGAAATAAATAACGGTTTTGCGACTCGTCACCATGCTATTGCTCAGGTTGCTCACGATGGTGGAGAGGTGGGTATGAGTATCTTTATCGCTAAACCTCGCGCCAATCCAATTCAATTAACGGTTATGGAGTATCATCCACTGGGTACGCAAGCATTTTTCTCCATGCAAGGAGAGGACTATATCATTGTCGTAGCACCTAAAGGTAAAGCCCCACAGTCTGCTGATGAACTGTCTGTTTTTTATGCTAGATCGGATCAAGGTGTTCAGTATGATGCGGGCGTGTGGCACCACCCGCTATTGGCTTTAAATAAAACCAGTGCATTCCTGGTCGTCGATAGGATTAACGGTGAGGGTAATAACTGTCATGAATTAGACATCAGCGACTGGCAAGTACAAATCACTATATGATGCTATAGTCGGCGAACTTATAAAGAGTCACGGCGTTAACCTCGTTAGGCCTACTCCAATAGTACTTGCACTCGGTTGCCTTGTAACTACTTTAAAGTTCTTTGACTATATGTGCCTTACTTCAACTCTCTAGCCTCTTCCCAACGCTACTATTTTTATAACGTCAATAAAAATTAACGGTTTACTTATCTGTACTACTGTACTAGAATGCTGAAACATTAAATTAACAACTTCACTCTTATGACGATTATGCCAAGACAAACTCATGCCTATCATAGCTTACTTAATCATCTGTCTCAAATGAACGACGCTGATGAAATAAATGCGCTTTTAAAGGCACTGCTCACTGATAAAGAACAGCTTGATATTACCAATCGTATCCTAATTTTTGATTTACTGAAGCAAGGCGTCACCCAACGTATTATATCCCAACAATTAGGGGTAGGTATTGCCACTGTTTCTCGCGGTGCAAAAGCGTTACAACAATTGGATAACGCAGTTATAGATGACATGTTAGCCACTCATCGCCAGTCAAATCACCAATAAAACGGAAAATAGTTATGACCAACCCTATAACGTCAAAGCAGCCACAAATGATTGAAATACCCAGTAAACCAATTCGAATTAAGCTCACTGAAGATATTGATTTTTTTGAATTATTTAAGCGTATCGAAGCAGAGTTTGATACCTGCTATCTTCTTGAATCTTTGGGTGCAGAAAGTCATATTTCTCGGCATCATGCCATTGGCTTTTCGCCTGCTATGACGATAACTGCTTCTGATCGTCATACTTTAAAGATCACAAACAATCGAAACGGTCATCGTGAAGAATATCATACAGAAAACCCCTATCAATTGTTACGTCAGATTACCCCGCAACACGTTATTGCCCGAGATCAAACCGGTGGTTTGGTTGGTTATCTAGGTTATGACAGTATAAATTTCTTTGAGCCCATTTTAAATGCCAAAACCAGTGATGATTTTGAGCCTTTTAAATTCGGCGTCTACTTAGACGGATTAACGTTAGACAAAATGACAGGTGAGATTTTCTATTTTTATTATCCGACTGAACTACAAAATAATCGCATTGAAAAAGTGAAGACTTTACTACAGGCGCCATGTCCTACCTATTCGACTACCAAAGTTGAATTTTTGGGCGATGGTATGAGTCGTGAAGAGCATGCTAAAGCGGTGATGAAGGTAAAAGAAGACATTATTTCAGGCCGTATATTTCAATGTGAGGTTGGCTTTAAGTCAAAGTATAAAATTATTGGTGATCATATTCCTATTTACGAAAAACTACGTCAGGTTAATCCCTCGCCGCATATGTATTTTATGAAATTTGGGGCTCAGCGTATTATTGGAGCTTCCCCTGAATTATTGTTTAGGTTGCGTCAGGGAGAGATGGAAACGTATCCATTGGCTGGTACCGCTAAGCGCGGCAAAGATGAGATTGAAGATCGCCAATTGGCACGTGTATTGTTAAATGATGCCAAAGAAATTGCTGAACACAATATGCTGGTTGATTTACACCGCAATGATATCGGACGTGTCGCTCGATTCGGTACGGTCAAAGTTCGCAATCTAATGGACATCAAACGCTATTCTCATGTTCAGCATATCTCATCTGAAATTGTGGGTATATTACACCCTGATGAGGATATGTTTACGGCATTGGCAAGTAATTTCCCAGCAGGTACTTTATCAGGCGCACCTAAAATAGAGGCCATTAAGATTATTAATGAGCTTGAGCCAGATGGACGCGGAGCTTACGGTGGTGCGGTAGGATCCTTTAATTTCAACGGTGATTGTATATTTGCGATTCCTATTCGTAGCCTGTTTATTAATAAAGACAATGCTTATGCTCAAACTTGCGGGGGAAATGTCTATGACTCAAATCCGGAAGATGAATACCTTGAAATTCAACGTAAGCTTTCAGCTATGAAAATAGTATTAGACAGTTTTATGTAAACTCTATTAGTGATATCGATTAACTCAATTTATAGTCAACACAAAACATAGGCAGAATATCAACATTTATTTAGACGATCGTTTATTTAGATTCTCTTTAAATGAAGGCGAGATAAATATTTAGCATGCGCTATTGATGAATTTAAAACCTTGGAATCCTTACAGATGAATGTACTAATAATTGACAACTACGACTCGTTTACCTTTAATTTGTACCAGTATGTCGGTGAAATACTGCAAACTGAAATTAACAATCATGACAATATCGTCAAGGTAACCGTAAAGCGTAATAATGAGGTTTCGCTTGAACAAGTCAAATCTCAGAATTACGATAGAATAATCATCTCACCAGGTCCTGGGTCTCCTGATGATCCAAAATACTTTGGGGTATGTAGTGAGGTTATTCGGGAGCTAGGTCCAACTATACCCTTGCTTGGCGTCTGCCTTGGTATGCAAGGTATTGCCCATGTGTTCGGTGGCGATGTGATACGTGCTGGCGTGCCTATGCACGGTAAAACCTCCCCTATTCGTCATGATGAACAAGGTGTTTATAATGGTCTGCCACAAGATATTGAGATAATGCGTTATCATTCATTAATGGTAAAAGCTGAAACCCTGCCAGAGTGTATGGTTGTCACTTCAGTAGTTGCAAACGACAATAATGAGTCGTTAAGTTTAAGTGAGCGAGCAAAAGCTGGTGACGAAATAATGGGATTGCGCCATAAAGACTACCCTATTCAAGGCGTTCAATTCCACCCAGAGTCCTTTGCTACTGAAGGTGCTAAAAGATTGCTAGCAAACTTTTTACTGCAAAAGTAATGACAAGCAGAAAACGTATATCTCATACAGAAAAATAACGCTTTAATGCCTAACAATTTTCTGGATTGACTAACCTTTTTTCCTCTTTCTTTATCATTTAGACAGGGGTTGAGGCAAAATAAAAAAGGGTTAGTGCCTAAAGGCACTAACCCTTTTTTATTTAAAAACAATTCAATGATTTAAAACGATCAACAAATAAAGCCATCAAATCATGAATGAATTATTTATAAGTATGAATCGTGTGAACAGAAGTGTATTCAGCTAACCCTTCTTCACCAAATTCAACACCGAAACCTGACTGCTTAACACCCCCAAAAGGCGCTATCGGTAATACCGCAGCATGGTTGTTAATCCAAACGGTACCACATTCCATTTTCTCAGCGACTTCATTGGCTTTAACCAAATCTTTTGACCAAACAGAACCGCCAAGGCCAATTTCAAGGCCATTTGCACCTTCAAGGGCTTCTTCGACATCACTGAACTTAATGATTGGCAGAATTGGACCAAACTGTTCAATATCGACCAGTTTTGCACCATCTTTAATATTATTGACTAACGTTGGGGGATAGAAATAACCGCTTTCATCCGTTACCTCACCGCCGCATAAGAAATTAGCACCAATTTTCTTAGCATCTTCAGCAAGATCTTTAACGATATTAAATTGCTGCTCATTTTGAAGTGGACCAAGATCCGTATCTTCATTTAAGCCATTACCGACTTTCATACTGGTTGCAATCTTAGTAAGGGCTTCGCATAGCTCATCATGTACCGCTTCATGAACGTATAAGCGTTTAAGAGCTGCACAAGTTTGTCCGTTGTTGATAAATGCAGAACCGAAAATCTTAGGAGCGATTTCTTCAACATCCACATCGTCTAACACGATACCGGCATCGTTACCGCCTAGCTCAAGGGTAAGACGTTTTAAGTTACCGGCGGCACTCTTCATGATGGCTTTACCAGTAGGAGTTGATCCAGTGAAAACAATTTTGCGGATATCTTCATGAGATGAAATCATGGCACCTAATTTGCCATCACCAGTAACAATATTCAGCACACCAGGTGGCAGGATATCATTAGCGATTTCTCCAAAGCGTAGCATCGTAAGAGGAGTCATCTCTGATGGCTTCATGACCACAGTATTTCCGGCTAACATTGCGGGAATGATATGCCAGATACTGATTAGTAAAGGATAGTTCCATGGTGTGATTGAGCCAACAACACCTAATGGTTTATGATGAACCTCTACTCTATAGGTATCATTATCTTCAATAATTTCAGGCTGTAATTCAAAATCTGCCGTGGTGCGTATCCATTGTAATGTACCACCGAATTCAAACCCTGCGCCTAAATTACCAAAACCTTTAAGAGGTTTACCTTGCTCTTTGGTCAATAAGGTTTGCAGCTCTTCACCATTCTCCTCAACCGCATCAGCAATTTTGTGCAATAGTTCGCGGCGTTCAGAATACTCAAGTGCTGACCAACTCGGAAAAGCAGCATTAGCTGCAGCGACTGCATCATTTAATTGATCTTCAGTGGCTTTAGGCGCGCGGCCTACTACAGACTTATCTGCTGGATTAATGACATCAAAATAGTCGGTGGTATCGACTAAATTCCCATTAATAACTAATTTATACTCTTTCATATTAAAAATCCTTATTTTTTTTAATTAATTAGTTCTAATTTTTAAATATTATTAATAAATTTATCTTAACGTTTAACCGAAAAATGTAATATCCGGTACACAATAGTATAAGCTTTAAGAGATAAGGACGTATATTAAAGATTTGCAAGTTGACGTTAAAAAATTTTAAAAAACATAACTTAGCCTAATGGCTTAGGAGCTTAAAAGTAAGAGTTACCCTGCTATTAAAAGATTTGTAAATAAATTTTGGAGGTAATTAGGCGGATAACTTGAGATTTTAGTTGGAGTGTTGGTATTCGAAATGTGATGTTCAACAAACTAACTATGTATCTAATTTATTAAGACGATATCCATATCGTCTGCTTGTCGTGATCATACCAAATGAGGTTTAACCACATCATTTGATAATGACACTTTACTATAGTACACCCTGTCAAATAACTCAATTTATGAATGACATAGTCACTAAACCTTAATACGCTGTAAAAATGCTCTGGTTCTAGGATGCTCAGAATGCTGAAACAGTTGCTCAGGAGGACCGACCTCGACGACATACCCATCTTCCATTAACATCACCACATCAGCGACATTACGAGCAAAATTAATTTCATGGGTGACAACAACCATCGTCCAACCTTCAGCTGCAAGCTGTTGCATGGTTTTTAACACCTCATTGACCAGCTCAGGATCTAGTGCAGACGTTGGTTCATCAAACAACAATAAATCAGGCTCTATCGCAAGCGCTCGTGCTATTCCCACACGCTGTTGTTGACCACCTGATAATTGAAAGGGGTATAAATCTACTTTGTCTGATAGACCTACTTTATCAAGAAGTTTTAGAGCCTTTTGCCGAGTCTTTTGTTTGTCTTCACCTTGAGCAACCACTGGCCCTAACATGAGGTTTTCTAACGCTGTCTTATGTGGGAATAGATTATACGATTGAAAGACCATGCCAGATTTTTTTTGAAGTTTGCGCATCAGCTGCTTCGATGGCTTAGCCTCAAAATCTACGTTTAAGCTGCCGTCAGTAAATTCAATAACGCCCTTCTCTGGTACTTCAAGCGCATTGAGACATCTTAAAAATGTGGTTTTCCCAGAGCCAGAAGGTCCGAGTATGACCACCACACTGCCCTTTTCTATATTTAAGTCAATGCCTTTGAGTACTTCATTATCCCCAAAGGCTTTGTGAATGTTGGATATTTTAATCATTTAATTATCCTAGAAGCATCTATAGTCAATGGATAAGGCACTATTTTGCAACATAGCGGTCAAGGCGAGTCTCTAATCGGCCTTGCAGGGTACTTAATGCCAGACAAATTACCCAGTAGATCAATGCCGCTTCTGTATACACCAGCATAAATTCATAGTTACGTGCGGTGATTATCTGAGCCTGTTTAAACATCTCGGTAACCAAAATTAAAGAGGCCAATGAAGTGTCTTTTACCAAACTAATAAACGTATTGGACAGTGGCGGTACGGAGACACGTAGTGCTTGCGGTAAGACCACATGGCGGAACGTTTGTAAGTAGGTGAGCCCGACGGTAGACCCCGCTTCCCACTGACCTTTTGGGATAGATAAAATAGAGGCACGTACTGTTTCAGACGCATAAGCACCTATATTTAGTGAGAAAGCGATAATTGCAGCAGGAAAAGGTTCTAACTTAACCCCAATGCTGGGTAATCCATAGAAAATAATAAACAGTTGCACCAACATCGGTGTACCGCGTATCGCAGAAACATAGACACGTGCCAAACGATAGGCAATCTTATGCCAAAGTGCTTGCCTTGGGACCACACGTATTAGGGCAACTACCAAGGCTATAGCCATTCCCAGCACAAATGATGCAATGGCCAAAGGGATAGAGTAATAGATAGCCCCTTTGAGCATCGGCCAAAAGGAATGAATAACGATATCTGCCCGCTCAGGTGACATAAACGGCAACACAGCGAGCAGATTTTTTAGTAATTCTAGCAAAGTTGAGATCATTGTTTACTGATATCCTCACCAAAGAACTCTTCACTTAGGCGAGTTAGGGTACCGTCTTCATGTAATTCTTGCATGGCTGTATTTAACTTTTGAACGACCTCATCGTTGCCTTTTAACAATACAAGACCTGATCCCGTTTGCTCTTCTTTTGGCGCTTTAAGTTTGATCTCTAAATCACTATTAGGGAATTTCTTCAAATAATCAAGCACCGCAAGATTGTCATTAATGGTAACATCTGCACGTCCCTGTTTAACCAGCTCAATGGCCTGTGCCATCCCTTCAACAGGGACAATCTCAGCACCATATTTCTCAGCCAATTCACCATAATTACTGCTTAAAGACTGAGCAGATTTAACACCTTTTAAGGACTCCCACGCGTTAAACCGATTGTCTGACTTCGGTGCCAATACAACAGCCCCAGACCAGCTATACGCGTCTGCTTTATCATACTTAGCCTTACGCTCTGGCGTGGTCAAGCTAACTTGGTTAGCCACCATATCAAAACGTTTGGCATCTAAACCTGCTAACATGGCATCCCACTGAGTTTCTTTAAAGTCAACTTTGACACCCAGTTTATCCGCCACTGCACGAGTCACTTCAACGTCATAACCGGTGAGTTTGTTTTGTTCATCATGGTAGGTATAAGGAGGATAAGTGCCTTCTGTGCCCACATTAATTACACCGCCATTATTGATACGGGTTAACAAGTCTGATTCAGTTGTAGCGTCAGTAGCGCTCGCTTCATCAGAAGGAGTTTGGTTACAAGCGGCTAGCAATACAGTACTAGCCATCAATATTGTTAACGTCTTAAACGTGGATAGCGTCTTTAATGAATTGAATGTCATGATGAATCCTTAATAAGTTAAAAAATGTTTGAAGTAAAGAAATACGTAATGAAATAAGTAATGAAATACAGGTTCTAAGCTTTAACGTTAAAAAATTGAACAGATTATAGATGGTAAAAAAATATACTGAAAGAAGTTGATGGGCATCTACAATAAGTTTTCAAGTGATTAGATTATTCCAAAATGGTATAACTATGACTTAAACCTATCTAAATGATATTTGCTATGTATGAATTTACTGACACGACTATACATAAGTCTAACGGTTGAATGGTTATAGTATCAGTCAACTATTAGTTATAATAGCCCACAATATTTGTTATAGCTCAATTTGTTACCGCTTAACTCAGATAAACTAATTTGATAAGCCATTAGGACTTATGTAAGTCACTGCATTTTAATTCCCAGTGGTTTTAAATTTTAATGCTACTTAATCCATAACAATTTTAGTAAACGCATCCAAAGTATAAGTTACCGTCAAATTTAAAAATAAAAGTTAAAAATAAAAGTTGAATCGAAGCAAGGATTTCATAATGATTAGTTTATTCGATATGTTCAAAATTGGAATCGGCCCATCAAGCTCCCATACTATGGGGCCGATGGTCGCTGCTGGCATGTTTATCGAAGAGTTAAAGTCGCATATTGAATTTAAAGACATTAAACGGGTAAAAGTCGATTTATATGGTTCACTTGCCTCTACCGGCAAAGGCCACGCAACTGATACAGCGTGTATTTTGGGATTATTGGGTTTTAAAGCCAATTTAATTGATACTACCAAAGTCACTGAATATTTATCGCCCGTACTTAACGACCATGTTTTAAACTTAGCTGGACAGCATAATATTGACTTTGATTACGAGACTGATATTGTTTGGCATCCCCAAACCAGTTTACCACACCACCCTAATGGTCTTAGCTTTACCGCCTTTACCTATGAGGGCAGCCGTACAGAAAAGAATACTCAAGATATTGAGGTATCTCATACTATAAATAATCAGGATAAGGGTCTAGCGGTTAGCAGAACTTACTATTCAATCGGTGGTGGGTTTGTCGCTACCGCAGAGGAGCTTGATAATCCCAACGCAGAGAATTTAGCAGACACTCATAATTCTCATGCTGCCGATAGTGTGGCAATAACCAGTGACAGTACTGTGCCCTACCCTTTTACAAATGGTAATGAGCTTTTGGAACAATGCAAAAAGCATAATTTGACTATCAGTGACATTATGTTGGCCAATGAGCTGTCATTGCGTGACGAGGAGACCATTTATCAATATCTAGATGATGTCTGGGAAGTAATGCAACAATGCGTTAAAAAT
The DNA here is from genome assembly GCF_057396215.1 of Psychrobacter sp. CX18. Taxonomy (NCBI): domain Bacteria; kingdom Pseudomonadati; phylum Pseudomonadota; class Gammaproteobacteria; order Moraxellales; family Moraxellaceae; genus Psychrobacter; species Psychrobacter sp. CX18. The sequence continues at coordinate 26,333 of NZ_JBXYJH010000014.1, forward strand.
GGCTGTGAAGGCAATGGTGTATTGCCTGGGGGTCTGAATGTTAAACGACGTGCCAGAACGCTCTATCAACAGCTACTTAGTGAGCTTGATAATCCAAAGAATCACAGTGATAAGTTAATGGCGATGGATTGGGTTGATTTATTTGCGCTAGCGGTTAATGAAGAAAATGCAAATGGTGGACGTGTCGTCACTGCCCCAACCAACGGTGCCGCTGGTATCATCCCAGCGGTACTCCACTATTATCGTGACTTCATATCTCATTATAGTCTGCAAGGGGTTCGTGAGTTTTTATTAACGGCCGCAGCTATCGGCACTATTATTAAACAAAATGCCTCAATCTCTGGTGCAGAAGTAGGCTGTCAAGGTGAAGTGGGCTCTGCATGCGCTATGGCAGCGGCAGGTCTTGCTCATGTCATGGGATTGACTCCCTCGCAGTGCACCAATGCAGCTGAGATTGGTATTGAACATAATTTAGGTCTAACCTGTGACCCAATCGGCGGATTGGTACAAATACCTTGTATTGAGAGAAATGCAATGGGTGCTGTTAAAGCAATCAACGCCGCACGGCTGGCAAGCCGAGGTGATGGTGAACACCATGTGTCTCTGGATAAAGCTATTGCAACGATGAAAGCCACGGGAGCGGATATGATGGATAAGTATAAAGAGACGGCGATGGGCGGGCTTGCGGTGCATGCTTATAACCCTAATGATGGCAGCATAGATGGATCACGTATTGAAATGGTTGAGGTCGGTGTAGGCTATCCGCAGTGTTAAAGATAATATCGTTTTTTATTTATTTGAGTTTTTTATAACGTTTAAACCAAAAAAGACCAGCTTCAAATGAAGCTGGTCTTTTTTATGCTATCTAGGATTCAGATAGCGTATATAAAAGCTGCTTTAGCAATTAACCGTTGCTGCTGCGACGTGCTGGACGGCCTTCGCCTGAGCGAGAGGGACCACCACGGCGTTGACCACTCGGTTTGCCTGCGCCACCTGAACCGGCTGGTTTACCACCGAAGCGACGACCTGAAGGTTTGTTGTCAGAATTACCAGAGCGTGCGCCTTCACTGTTAGAGGTCTTACCACGATAGCCACCGCCACCATTACCACCACGGCGATTACCAGCACCAGGACCACCACGGCGATTGCCACCACGACCACGTTTAGAGTCAGAACCTACTTTCATATCTTTGGTGTTTTTCTTAGGTTCCATGCCTTCTATTTCTAGAACAGGCATTGTACGTTTAAGATAACGGTTGATTGCTTCTAGTTGTGGACGATCATCAATGCTACAGATGTTAATGGCGATACCTGTACGGCCAGCACGGCCACTACGACCGATGCGATGCACGTAATCTTCTGTTTGACGGGGTAAATCATAGTTAAATACGTGAGTGATACCGCTCACATCAATACCACGAGCAGCAACGTCGGTTGCAACTAGTATGGTAATTTTACCCGCTTTTAAGTCATTAATGATACGAGTACGTTTCGCTTGTGGCAGGTCACCATGTAAGAAACTGGCTTTATGGCCTTGCTCTTTTAAGCTTTTTGCCAATGTTTCACAGCTACGCTTGGTCGCTGCGAATACAATAGCTTGATTAACGTCTTTTTGAGTCAATAGCGTATCAAGTAAACGATTTTTATGATTAAAATCATCTGCATAATAGACAGATTCATCAATGTGAGCCGTTTCAACTTTAATAGCGATACGTTCAGGGTTGTTAGTAAAGCTGGCTGCGATTTTGCCGACCGGTCCATCCCATGTAGCAGATGACATAATCGTTTGACGAGTTTTAGGCGCCGCTTTCATGACTTTTTCGATATCATCAGCAAAGCCCATGTCAAGCATGCGATCGGCTTCATCAAGAATTAGAATATCTAATTGTGATAAATCAATACGGCCTGAGTTCATGTGATCGATGAAACGACCTGGCGTTGCGATAATAACCTGAACACCTTTATTAAGTGCACGAATCTGACCACCGTAAGGAGCGCCACCAACTAAGGGTACACTAAAGATGTTACGAGTTTTTGAGCTATATTGACGTACGCTATCGCTTACTTGGTTAGCAAGTTCACGCGTTGGCGTTAAGATCACGGTGTGAACAACTTTATTAGTGGCTTTTTCACGAATGATTTTGTCAAGCATGGGAAGTACGAATGCAGCAGTTTTACCACTACCCGTTTGTGCAGATAGTAATAGGTCACGACCCGCCATAGCAGGTGGGATTGCTTGTGCTTGAATTGGGGTTGGCATTTCATAGCCACTTGCGGTTAGCGCATCGATAAGCTCAGGCGCTAGCTCTAAATCAACAAAGCTTAGATCGTCGTCAGTTTTAATGACGCCTTGAGCTTCATCGGTAGCAGTGTTTAATGCGTTATCAAGAGGATTAGAAGTATTAGTGTTTGAGTTGTCTAAATTCGACATAAATGTGTGTCCATTTTTTTTACTGGCACTATATTACTTTGCCAATGCTGATGGCAAATAGTGAACAGTTAGAAGTATAAGGCACAACACAGATAAGCGTTAATTAAATTGTACATCCGATGTACAGTTTAGCAACGTATTTTGGTGGTTGTTACCGTGAGTTTATTAGCCGGTATGACACTTATTTTTTAATAAATCATTTTATAAAAAAATTATGTAATTTAAGACTTTAAGTCTACTATTTCATAATGTCATGAATTTGGCTAATAGCAAAATCATCGGCAACAATTTTAAAAGGTGTCTTCTCCAGACGACAATTGCGGGCGATGTTATCAATCAGCAAGGCGCATAGTATAACACAACTAATTTTAATAGGTGGATTATTTTAAATTATCTTTTTAAAGTCAATCACCTACCATTTTTTGACTGTATTGATGACACTATATTTAGTAAATAGTGTTAGCCAGTTTATTTTGAATCTTTAACTGTCTTTAATAGGTGTCAATTCAAGCGCAACTGCCCTCTTTACTGCTGGACGGTCGGCTATTTTATTAGCCCATCGCTGTAAATGAGTATAACTTTGCACATCTAAGAACGTTCCTGCATTGTCATATAGCTCATCAAGCGCCAAACGTCCATACCACGGCCAGATAATCATATCGGCGATAGAGTAGCAAGCGTCCCCGTCACCTAACATGTATTCGTTATTCGCGAGGTGCTTATCCAAAACATCTAATTGACGTTTGGTTTCCATGCTAAATCTATCAATCGGATACTGCATTGGATATGGCGCGTAGTTATAAAAGTGACCAAATCCACCACCGACATAAGGGGCGCTTCCCATTTGCCACATTATCCAGCTTAAGCAAGTCGCTCGTTCATTGGGATTATCAGTCGCCAAAGGTATAAACCTTTCAAACTTCTCAGCCAAATACATCATTATTGCGCCAGACTCAAAGACATTCACAGGGACATCTTGATTGGTATAATCAACTAAAGCCGGAATTTTAGAATTTGGATTAATCTCAACAAAGTCTGAGCCAAACTGATCACCTTCCATGATATTAATTAAGAAGGCATCATACTCCGCCCCATTCACCCCCAACTCCGCCAACTCTTCAAGCAAGATGTTTATTTTAACGCCATTGGGTGTGTTAAGTGAGTATAGCTGTAGGGGGTTATTGCCTTTTGGTAGAGTTTGATGCTGTCTTGCCCCAGCTGTTGGTTTATTGGTGTTGGCAAACTTGCCGCCGTTGCCTTCCACAGGTTGCCATACTTTTGGAGGTGTATAGGCAGTATGGTTAGTAGTGGTTTGATTGTCTGATTGATTAGTAGGCTGGCTGTTTGACTCATTAATAGAAGTGGTATTCATAATTTATCCTTATTGTGAGGTTGTATTTTTTAGTTGTTATTAGTTTATATTGGCTAGTTTTTTAATTCTTGTCTTTTCGTATTATGATAATCTAATACAACTTAACATTAATTTAGGTAATATTAATTAAAAAATTTGATTAATATGCTGTATGCCTGGTCATTATGATATATATAGGAGAAGTTATAAAGAAAACATATTATAAAACTATACTTGAATACTCACATTTAAAACAAGATTAAGGACAATCTATCGTGACACGTTTTCAATTTGAAACCACAAATGGCGCCTACCCTGTTAATGTCAATATTAGCACCCCTTCCTCGGATCACATTGCTGATTCCAGTACTCAAAATAACAGTGTTCTAAATTACGGAGCTGAACATAGTGATGAGAGCAGAGCGTCAAAAACAACCCTTATCATGCTTAATGCGCTGGGCGTAACCATAAAAAAATATGACAAGCTTATAAAGGGGCTGACTGAAAAAGGGTTTACTGTTATCAGTGCCGATTATCCAAATTGTGGTGAAAATAAACCACATATAAAACGGGGCATTGATTACGGCTACGATGAACTGGTGAATCATTTTGTTCATGATTTGGTTCAAAAAGCCAAAGAATATGCGCCAAATAACGATATCGTATTAGTTGGTCATAGTTTGGGTGGGCATCTTGGTACAATTTATTCAGCCATTCACAATGTACCAATTATAGGTATCGCTTGTGGTAGTACCCATTATAAAAGCTGGCGGGGTCGTGGACGTATTAGAATATTGTCAGCGGTTGCCATCATTCAAGGTTTGATAAGACTTTATGGATTTCTACCAGGTTATAAGATAGGTTTGGGAGAGCGTGAAGCCAAAACGATGATGCACAATTGGTGCAGAATCGCTCTTACGAATAAATTTGATTTTATAACTCAACAAATGGATAGTAATAAAGGCCGTGGTTTATATATTAACATTATTGGCGATGACTTTGCTCCCTTAACAGCCACCCAAAAACTCGCCGATCTTTGTGCAACTTCTAATATTGTCAGAGTTAAGCTAGATGACGATCTTAAAGGTAATCAGCACGGCATTTGGGTTAAAAGACCAGATAAAGTGATTGAGGCTATTTATGAAAATTTGAAGTCAGTTTGAAGTTAGTAACTGACTAGATTGCATAAGGTTAATTTTAAATATCAAGCCTAGTATCAGCGCACTAACATTAACACTAAATAGTTGAAGAAGGTGTCATGATAATATAGACAATTGTTTATTCCCAATAAATAAACCTAAATATTTAGGTCTTCTTATGTCTAATAATTCATCAAGCTCAACTACTTCAAATATAGCGTCACCAACTCAAGATACTGATCCAAAAGTCAAACTCACGCCTAAACAAGCTAAGTTCCTGCCCTTTGTCATGGCAGTGGCTTTGTTTATGCAGATTCTAGACGCCACTATTCTAAATACGGCATTGCCACGAATGGCTGTTGCGCTCGGTGAGTCACCCTTAAAAATGCAGTGGGCGGTGATTAGTTATGCTCTAACTCTAGCCATTTTTATTCCAGTGAGTGGCTATCTTGCTGATAAATTCGGTACTCGAAAGGTATTTTTTGCATCTCTTATTATTTTCAGTATGGGGTCATTGTTTTGTGCGTTGTCTCCAACGCTTGATATCTTAGTCGCTTCAAGAGTCATACAAGGTATTGGCGGTGCAATGATGACACCCGTTGCTCGGTTGATTTTATTTAAGTCTTTTCCTCGGAATAAACTACTGACCGTTATGAATTATGCGGTAATACCCGCTCTTATCGCCCCATTAATCGGTCCATTGGTTGGAGGCTATATCGTAGAGTATGCCAGCTGGGAATGGATTTTTTTGATTAATATACCCATGGGTGCCTTAGGACTGGTGCTTGCACTAAAATTTGCGCCTGATTTATTTGAGAAAGTAGCGAAATTTGATTGGTTAGGTTTTGGATTATTTGCCTCTGCAGCCGCTTTATTAACTTTAGCGGTTGAGATGATTTCACGTCCTGAAGACACCGCACTTGCAATAGGATTTATTATATTAGGACTATCACTATTATTTGGTTATGCCGCTCATGCCAGAAGACATGCTGCACCTTTATTTCCATTATCATTATTTTCAGTGCGAACCTTTAAAGTCGGGATTATTGGTAATTTATTTACCCGCTTAGGTATCAGTGGCGTTCCTTATCTTCTACCTTTGTTATTACAGGTCGCTTTTCATTATACCCCTTCTCAAGCAGGCTGGTTACTAATGCCTATTGCCGCAGGTTCAATGGTTGTAAAGCCTTGGGTAAGCCCCATCATTCGTAAACTCTCTTATCGTAAGGTATTACTTTCCAATACAACTCTATTGGGTATTTTGATCATTATGATAGGACAGTTTGACGCCAGTATGCCTTGGTACTTTATAGCTCCTATTTTATTTATCATGGGGGGCTGTAACTCTTTACAATTTAGTGCGATGAACACCATTACTATTGGGGATTTAAAAGGGACTCAGACCAGTAGTGGTAATAGTTTGATGGCGGTAAACCAACAGTTGGCGATGAGTTTTGGACTGGCGTTCGGTGCGGCAGTGTTGGTCATCTTTAATGATCGCTTTAACTTTGAAACCACGACCGCATTTACCAGTACCTTCTGGGTAATGGGTATCATCACAATTTTGTCTGGCTTGTATTTCCTGCGATTAAATACTGATGACGGACAAGGTATGTATTAAACGTTAATTTTCGTCATATAGTATTTAGGTGCAATATTAATATTTATTTGGGTGAAATTATCGCAACTTTTCTGATCACAACCCGCCTAGATTTTTTCCTATCATTAATAATTGTAAAGGGATATTAATAGCCTCAATGACCACTCCTCTAGGGATGACCCCTACTTCAGCTTGGTTTGGCAGCCTTTCCTTATTTAACGTTCGAATGACTGCTGCTACACCGTCATCCAATTTATAGCTACTTTGAGCAGTCGCTAATGGCTGGTACATACCGCCTTCTAAATGAATTTGGCACCCATACTCTAAGATCAATTCCGATTGAATCGTTGAAGGGCTTTGCAGGTTCGTCTCATTGTTAAGACAAAGCGATCTGAAACCTGATTGTGCAATCATTTTAAAATCATCAGAAGAAGGGGTAAAAGTGACATTTAGAGTTATTTTAACGCTGTTGTCAGGGTATTTATCAATCAAAATCGGTTGTTTTAATTGTACGTTATGAGCGTTTAATGTCATTAACCGCTCAAGAGCCTCGTCACCTGATGAAATTAAGTAAGAGTAATTATCTCCCATTAGCACCATGCCCTTTTGCCTTACACCTTGATACATCGGATATCCAATATTACGAATAACATCTGTAGGCGCATCGTCATAACTAGTATCGATATCTTCAATATTATTTTTATTTAGGGATACACAACCACTCATAAATAGAGTTAATATAGTAATCACTATTATAAATGTGGCTTTAAAATTTAGAGCATTTAAATAACTCGATTTATGGTTTATTTTTAACATTATAGTCCTTTGGTGCTAGTAGAGATTCATCGTCATACTATTATTGTCACATTATGACTAAAATTTTATAAAGGCTAAATATTCACATTTTGGTCATACGTTGTTCATATTTCGTCTATATTAGCGTATCGCCATCTTAATTTTCACTACTGGTCATTTTAATACAGTATGTGGAATGAACTTTGCAAGTTCTATACTAAGGTTAAGTTCCTAAACAATATTAGATTTCTCTTACTTTAATCGATATTATAATATTAATAATGAGTAAGTAAGGATACAAAGGCTTTAGACTTTAAAGGAAGTTAATTATGTCTTCAAAAGCATCTTCAAATAATAGCACGCAGTCTCAAACTCAAACGCAAAGTCAAACCCAAACAAAGTCAGAATATCCAACTGAATTTACAAAGCGACCTAGCTATGATGAGCTCAAAGCCAGTGACTCAGAGTATCGCGAGGTCGCTAAGAAAGTAGGTGACTGGTTAGAAAGCTCTAACCTTGATGAGCTGACTCAATATAATGACAAAGCGGCCGATATATTCTATAGGAAAGGCGTAACCTTTACAGTCTATAGCGATGCACAAAATATTGAACGGATGATACCTTTTGACATTATCCCAAGGATAATCAGTCTAAGTGAATGGCAAACGGTTGAAAAGGGCTGCAAACAACGAATAAATGCGTTGAATATGTTCTTGGATGATATTTATCATGAGCAGCATATAATGAAATCTGGCGTCGTACCAGAGTCTTACGTCTTTGCCAGTGGTTGCTATGAGCCGTGGATGATGAATATTAAATTAGACAAACCTATCTATTCGCATATCAGTGGCATTGACTTAATTCGTGATGAAGATGGCAGGTTTTGTGTGTTAGAAGACAATTTGCGTACACCATCTGGTGTGTCTTATATGCTTGAAAGTCGTAACATATCTAAAATGCTACTACCTGAGCTATATCAAGCTGCTTCTGTCTTAAGCGTCGATGATTATCCGCAACGTCTTAAAGCTTGTTTAGCAAGCTCTACCGATAAGTACGATCCTCAAATCGTTATTTTAACACCGGGCAGATTTAATAGTGCTTATTATGAGCATGCCTACTTAGCAAATGAGATGCACGTGCCCTTGGTTCACGGCTACGATTTAATCGTTGAAGATAGCAAAGTGTACATGCAAGGTATTCGCGGTAACGTTCAGGTTGATATTATTTATCGCCGTATTGATGATCCTTTTTTAGATCCCCTTGCCTTTAAGTCTGATTCGATATTAGGGGTTTCAGGATTGATGAGTGCCTACCGCGCAGGGAATGTGGTCATTGTCAATGCCCCAGGTACTGGTGTCGCAGATGACAAAGGGTTATATCCGTTTGTACCCGATATGATTAAATTTTATCTTGATGAAGATCCTATTTTACCAAATGTCACTACGTACCAATGCCGCAAGCCTGATGATCTCAAATATGTGTTGAGCAATCTTGACAAACTGGTGGTCAAAGAGACTCAAGGCTCAGGAGGGTATGGAATGCTAATCGGTCCGACGTCCACTAAGCAAGAGATTGAGAATTATCGTAAGCGTTTACTTGATAATCCAGCAGGATTTGTGGCGCAGCCGACTATTTCATTGTCAACCAACCCTACAACAGTAGCTGATGGGGTATCTCCACGTCACATTGACCTACGTCCCTTTATATTAAGCCATGGCGATAATAGTGTAGATATTGTCCCAGGGGGTCTAACTCGGGTTGCGATGGTTGAAGGATCGCTGGTGGTTAACTCATCCCAAGGTGGCGGTGTTAAAGATACTTGGATTGTCGATGACTCAGTTAGTAAATCAAACAATAGCAGCCTACTAAATGACACTAAAGATTTAATTATTGACTCTATCGCGGCACGTCATACCTATCGCAATGTGACCGCATATCCTGTTGAAGTGGGTTATGAGAGTAATGATGATGCACCAATGATACTGCTATTGTCTACTGCCAATCATCTTGTTTGGTTGGGTAGATATAGTGAACGATTGCACTATTACGATGCGGTAATGAATAAACTTATTAAAAATGAGCTAAACGATGCCGATATCAATAAACTTGTCCATCATCTGGGCTTTAATGCTGATAGTTCGCAAAACGATTATTACAACGCACAGTCCGCCATACTAGGTGTCTTGCAAGATTTAGAAAGTGTAAAAATACCAAGTGTTATCGAGGCGATTGAAGCCAATGTACAAGAAGCAAAAGGTGTACTTGGTAAAGATACCGCTGAGTTATATAACTTAATTAAACGTCTATCCAGTGCTGGCACTTACCGTGCGGCAACCCTTCAGCTTAAGGCGTGTAACGCTGCTATGAAGCAAGAGCATCCTACGGTCACCTGCTTTTGGCAACTGGGCCGCTACTTTGAAGAGTTAGAACGCATGGTGTTATTAGGCGAAGAGGTTACGGATATCTGTATCCACTTTAAAGAGTGTGTGAACAACTTACCGCAAAATACACGATGGAGAGAGCTGATTCGATTGACCAATCAGTTAATGCAGTCACAAGCATATGATGAATACAGTCAATTAAGTCAAGAATTCAACTCTTTACTACAGCAGGGTGTATAGACTATGAAACTTAATATTAATCATCAAACGAATTATTATTATGCAGAGCTTGCTCAGCGAAGTGTGCAATACATAAGAATGTCGCCCATGCATTTACCACATCAAACGGTGCATGAATGGACGGTCATGTTACCGAAACTTGCCACTTCTTTAAAGGATGGCTTTGGCAATACTTGGTTCACATTAAGTCGTAATGAATTGCATGATAATTTACAGATGCAAGCATCTGGCATCGTTGAAATTGATACGTCAACTCAAAGCATCCAAGATACCGGAGAGATCCCTTATTTACTGTTCACCGTTCAAACACCCTTGACGATCTGCTCAACACAAATGCGTGAATTTGCTTCTCCTTATTTAACCTCACCGAATCATGACAGTCTTATAGAGTTTGCAAAGGCACTTATTTCTCAAATGCCTTACACGCCTAATGTAACGCATGTTGGGACGACTGCTAAAGAAAGTTTTGAGATAGGTGCGGGTGTTTGTCAGGACCATACTCATGTGTTTTTAGGTTGCCTAAGAGACTTTCTCATTCCAGCGCGCTATGTGTCTGGTTATATTTATGATCCTGATCAAAATCATATGTCAAGTCACGCTTGGGCTGAAGCGTACCTAGATGGATATTGGTATACCTTTGATATCTCAAACCAATTATTTACGCCTAGTAATCATGTTTATGTGGCCATAGGGCGTGACTATCTGGATGCTGCCCCCGTTCGCGGTGTCCGTATCGGTGGTGGTTATGAAAATCTGTATAGTCAAGTCATGGTTAATCGCATAAATTAAGAGCGATGCTATCTCTTAACGTTATACTGAAACGAACATACAATAACTAACAAATCTTGGCTATTAAATTATTAAAATTTGATTAAAATGCGCTTCAGTTTATTTGCTTTAGGGTACTTTAGAGTTCACTTATCTAATTAAACTAAGTTTTATAGCGTTGTGATAGCGTTTTTAGCTAGATTCCTAAATTGTGAACTTAAAACCTAGCAGTTAGCCCCTCACCCCCTACTCTATTAATAGGATTTATATGACATATTGCGCTGCATTAAGAATAAAGGACGGTATGGTATTCGCAAGTGATACTCGTACAAATGCCGGTGTTGATCATATCTCTACGTTCCGTAAGTTATATACTTATGGTATTGACGGTGAAAGAAGTATTGTGATTCAAACGGCAGGTAGCCTTGCCACATCGCAAGCCGTTTTTACCAAACTACAAAATGCAATTGATCAGCGCCTTGATCAGAATTTATTGACCGTATTGACGTTGTTTGATGCCGCCGAGATGGTTGGTGAGTTAGTCCGAGAAGTTATTGCTAAAGCTCAAAATGTTGCCAACGACGATGTTAGCTCAACCTTTGACAGTACCTTCTTATTAGGGGGTCAGATTAACGGACAGAAGTCAGAGTTGTATATGATTTACCCAGAAGGTAACTGTATTCGAGCGTCAGAAGATACCCCATTTTTTCAGTTAGGTGAAAGTAAATACGGCAAACCCATTTTGGATCGTTCGGTTAAGTTCGATATAGATTTACATCATGCTGCCCAAGCGCTTATGTTGTCTTTTGATTCAACCATCCGCTCAAACTTATCTGTTGGTATGCCCATCGATATGGTTATTTACAAAAATGACAATTTTAAAAAACCTATTATTCGCCGTATATGTGAAAATGATGAGTATTTTAGTGAGTTAAGTAAGCTGTGGTCTGAAGCCTTATCTAATACATTACTGGGCCTTCCAGACTATCCTGAAGATTACTGGAAAGTTTAAAGTGTTTGATTGATCTATAATAATTTAAGTTCAATTGGTTATAATATATAAATGAGCCCTCTTAATCAAAAAGGGTTCATTTTTAGTTAGAAAATGATTTTCTTTTTTGAGTAATTTTTAACTTATAATGTTTAGTGTTTAGATATTTCTATTTGCTTAGGCTATTATATTTAATTTAGTTTATGATATTTAAAGGTCGTTTTGATTAACCCGCTTCATCAATTCTTCAGCGCTCTCCACCCTTTCAGAATATCTATCGACTAAATATTCGGCATTATCCCGGGTTAATAGCGTAAATCTAATTAACTCCTCCATCACATCAACAATACGTAGATAGTACCCTGACGGCTTCATGCGTTTAATCGTATTACCGTGTGTGTCTTCAGTGTCTTCAAATTCTAAGAAAGCTTTGGGTACAGAGGACTGGTTAGGGATAGTAATCATACGCATCCAGCGTCCCAATATTCGCAGTTGATTGACCGTATTAAAAGACTGCGAACCACCATTGACCTGCATCACTGCTAAGGTCTTGCCTTGAGTCGGTCTGACAGCGCCGATTGATAAAGGTATCCAGTCAATTTGTGACTTCATAATGCCAGTCATTGCCCCATGGCGTTCGGGGGAGCACCAAACCATACCCTCACTCCACTGAACCAATTCTCTTAGCTCAGCCACTTTCGGATGACTGATGTCCTCACTATCAGGTAAGGGTAATCCTTGTGGATTGTAAATCTTGGTTTCAGCACCCATAGCATGCAATAAACGTGCACACTCCTCTACCACTAAACGGCTATAAGAGACGTCTCTTAAAGACCCATACAACAGCACAATCTTAGGCGGATGATTGCTATATGTTTTAGTAAAATCAGTGGTTGATGGTATTTGAAATTGTTCTTTTTCTATATTAGGTAGCTTGGATAAATTTAGGTTGTTAGATATTCTTGTAGAATTTGTCATAAATTTTTATTTACTTGTTTGTTGAGTTAATTGTTTCTTTGGAGGTGAAGTTTAAGGTGTATAGCGAATTTAATTTTATTTGCTTAGGCTATTTTTTAAGGCAATAAGGGCACTATGACGTTGTTCTAATGGTAAGTTGGCAATATCATTTAAGGTGGCAACTCTTTGTTCAATCATGGCTATGGTCTCGGCAAAGTTCTGTTTGGTTTGCACCGGATCATCGGTATGCTTAGAGGGATCTGCCAGTCCCCAATGCATCTTGACCATATTCGGTAAACTGCCAAGCCAGATAGGACAACTTTCGCCGGCGGCATTATCACATACCGTTACTAACAAATCAGGTTCGAAGTCGCCCATATATTCAGCGTCATCCCACGAATTACTGGTCAGACCCTCAGTCGCATAGCCTGCTTCTGTCAAATACCTCACTGTCAGTGGATGCACTTTACCAGAGGGTGCACTACCCGCACTCTTAGCGATCAATCGACGTTCACCTGTCGTCTCACTTGGCTTGTCGCTTGCCATCTGATTGGTAATCGCTTCTGAGAGTGCACTACGGCAGCGGTTATGAGTACAGATATAGAGAATTTTTAAAGGTTTCATAAGATAAGTTACTTTAATTGATATGTGGAGTGAATTATTTATTATAAGAGTTTAATTTTTTGCTTAGGCTATTTTATATCATTGATATTTTTCGGACCCCTTATGCCGCTAACTAACAATAGGTAGCCATAGTGCCAATGCGGTCAACGTTGCTAAGAGTACCGGTACGGTCAAAACAATACCCACTTTAAAATAATACCCCCAAGTAATAACCACCTCCTTACTTGCCAGCACATGCAGCCATAGCAACGTTGCTAGAGAGCCAATCGGCGTAATCTTCGGCCCAAGATCCGAACCAATCACGTTGGCATACACCATCGCTTGTGTGATCATATCAGGCTGGTTGGTATCCGCTATCGCCAAAGACTGAATCAATACCGTTGGCATATTATTCATTATTGAAGACAGTCCAGCAGACATAAAACCTGTTCCGATCGTGGCCGCCCATAGTCCTTGGTGCCCTAAAGCGTTTAATGCTATCGCCAGATAATCGGTTAATCCTTCATTTTTAAGGCCATAAACCACTAGATACATACCCAACGAAAAAATCACGACTTGCCAAGGTGCCCCTTTAATCACGGTAGTTACCGATAGCTTTTTATTCACGATCGCGGTAATCATTAATACCAGCGCACCACATCCAGCTATTAAGCTAATGGGGATACCTAATGGCTCTAGCACAAAGAATCCGACTAACAAAGCCAGTAGCACTAGCCAACCAGTATAAAAGGTAACACTGTCTTTTATAGCCGTACTTGGCTTCGGTAAACTCGCCACATCATAGCTTGAGGGTATATCTTGGCGATAAAACATATATAACACTACTAAGGAGCTTAACACAGAGACTATATTGACCGGCACCATCACTTGCGCATAGCGATCAAAGCTAATATCAAAGAAGTCTGCTGATACAATATTGACTAAGTTTGAGACGACTAATGGCAAGCTTGCTGTATCTGCGATAAATCCTGCTGCCATGATAAACGCTAAGGTTGTGGCGGCTGAGACTCGCATCTTTAATAGCATAGCAATCACAATGGGCGTGAGTATAAGTGCTGCCCCATCATTGGCAAACAAAGCGGCAACCACTGCACCTAGTAACACAATCAATGCAAATAGTTTGTTAGCATTTCCGCCCCCTATTCTGGCAACATGAAGCGCTATCCACTCGAAAAATCCAGCTTGATCCAGCAATAAACTAATGATGATAATCGCAATAAAAGCAAAGGTAGCATTCCAAACAATATCCCAAACCACAGGTATGTCGCTAAAGCTAATGACCCCGACTAGTAATGCCACGATTGCACCAATAGTGGCACTGACTCCGATACCAAGCCCCCGGGGTTGCCAAATGACCAGTACTAGGGTAAAAATAAAAATAAGGCTGGCAAGTAACATAGTGAGTCTCTATTTATAAAAGGGCTTTACAATTAAAAGGGCTCTACAGCTTAAATATTGTGGGTATGCTAGTATAAGAATCTGTACTGAGTAGACTGTTCACTTAAAAGTGTAAACTAAATTAATGACAATTATACTATATTCGGATATACGAATATAACCTAATTACTAGAAATATAATACCAAATCTAGAAATTAATCTATCGAGGAAGGCGAGTACCAACGCTACAAATAGTAGGTTCTGTGAACCTGACAAAGATAGGTTCTTTTATAGAAAAGGTATATTTTTATTATTATGCCAGCTCCATTACTTATCTAACTCCTATTAATAAGACTTCTTATGCAACCGGTTCTATTTTTTAAAGCCTTATCTGACGCTACTCGACTAAAGCTGGTCCTTCAAATGCGGGCACAAAACTCAGTGTGTGTTTGCGATCTCACTGAACGACTTGATCAACCACAACCCACCATTTCCCGTCATCTTAGTCATTTACGTAAAGCGGGTATTGTTACTGCTGAGCGTCGTGGCACTTGGATGTGGTATGCCATTAATCCAGAATTGCCGCAGTGGTGTTTGGATGTTATCCAATCCATTGAAACAGATAACGTCACGTTTAATAATATGCATAATGGAATAAATAATGAAATAGACAATCCATGCTGCGACTAACGCGAATAAGTGACATAAATTAATTCATAAGTCTAAGCGGTTAAGTTTAACGTTTGATTAAATCCTAAACAGGCTTGATAATAAAGTTTTGCTTCTCTTTACTAGCTATGTTGTAAACTAGGAATAAAAAAGGATAGCCATATGCCCGTTACAAAAAGCACAGTGCCCCATACGATCAATGGAGATAATACCGTTTTGGCGTGTATTGATGGCTCAAATGTGACTCGATCAGTCTGTGACTATGCGTCATGGTATGCCAGTGAACTAGGCTTACCGGTTAGTCTGCTACACGTGATTGATGTGCCCAAATCCAATCGTCATGATCTAAGCGGTGCTATAGGCATGGACAGCCGTAAGTCACTATTAACAGAGTTGGCTTCTTTAGATGAACAAACAGCTCGGATAGCGAACAAACATGGTGAAGCCTTATTACAAGATGCCAAAGCCCATGTATTGACTACCTTTCCGCAAGCGGAAGTTTATACCTATTTACGCCGCAGTAAACTCCTGCCTGCAATCGAGCACTTTGTAAATGACAGTCGGGTGATTATTTTAGGACGGCGCGGCCAAGATCATCAGAATGATCATGTGAATATCGGCAGTCAGATTGAAAACGTGGTCCGTGCGGTAAATCTTCCGATCATGGTATGTTCCGATGGATTTATCACGCCAGACTCTTACATGGTAGCGTATGACGGAAGTGAAACAGCCAAAAAAGCGATAAACCTTATATGCGATAACCAGATTGCCAAGAATCTAAAAGGTCACATCGTGATGGTGGACAATAAAGACACGGACAATGAAACGGCGCTATATAAAGCACAGAAGAAAATGAGTGATGCAGGATTTGATATAACCGCACACCTTATAGAAAGTAATCAGCAAGGACTTAAAAGTCACCATGACAAAGTGGTTGAAGCATTAACCGCTTTTCGACATGAAAATGACATCAGCATGTTTGTCATCGGTGCGTATGGTCACTCAAAATGGCGTCGTCTATTGGTGGGCAGTACCACCACCAAGCTGTTAACCAAAACCACTGCCCCTGTTATTTTGCTAAGGTAATAAAATAATAAACTAATAAAACGGCATTGCAATAATACAACTTCGCTTATTATCAGCCTATTTTTTTGAACGTTTAAACCTGGCACTAACAACCTTTAAATAACAGCCCTCAATAACATACCATCAATAATATTGTAGCCATAAAAAAGACCTGATATCTATCAGGTCTTTTTTATTGAGTAAAATAATCTAAGTACATTAAAAATAAACTTCATTTACTCTCAGTTGCCCTAACTAAAACAAAATCTCAATAACTATAAATTAAACCAAGTCTAGGAAATCAGCCACAAAGTCACTGGCAGGATGGGAGATAAGAGCGTCTGGTGTGCCAATTTGCTCGACTGAACCATGATTCATGACCACAATCTCATCGGAGACATCACGGGCTTCTTCTTGATCATGGGTTACCATAATACTGGTAACCCCTAGCTCATGATGAATCGACTTCAGCCAAGTGCGTAGCTCTTTACGTACTTTCGCATCCAGTGCGCCAAATGGCTCATCTAATAACAACAACTTCGGTTGAACCGCTAAAGCACGTGCCAGCGCAATACGTTGACGTTGACCACCGGATAACTGATGCGGATAAGCATTGGCTAAGGTCGGTAACTGAACCAACTCTAACAAATGCTCTACCCGCTGCTTGATCTCATTATTAGTGGGACGCTTATCTTTCGGTAATAACTTCAACCCAAAGGCGATATTTTCACTGATGGTTTTATGACGGAATAGCGCATAGTGCTGAAACATAAAGCCGATGTGACGCTTCTGAACTGGAGTATCGGTCACATCTTCGCCGTCGAATAAAATCCGTCCACTATCGGCATATTCTAAGCCAGCAATGATTCGTAACAAGGTCGTCTTACCACAGCCTGATGGCCCTAATAAGGTCGTCATTTTACCTGTCGGTACACTTAGCGTAATGTCTTTAAGTGCCACAAAATTGCCAAAGGATTTATGGACATGTTGAATATCTATACTCATATTTCACTCTTTTTAATTATCAATTGAGTTGCACTTTCTAACCGCTAAATCTTAAATTTTTTGAAACATTTATCTTTGACACTCAATCTTTACCACTCAATCTTTATCTCTCATTGGTTTTCGTAATGACCAATGCGGGGGCAGTTATCGGTTCACGCTTGCTACCTTTAGCAAACTTACGCGTTTGTATTTTTGTCATCACCTGCTGTATCAATAGTGTCAGTAGCGCTAATAGTGCTAACAAACTTGACAAGGCAAAAGCTGCGGTAAAGTTATACTCATTATAGGCAATCTCTACTAACAGCGGCATGGTATTGGTCTCGCCACGGATATGACCTGACACCACACTCACAGCTCCAAATTCGCCCATAGCTCGAGCATTGGTGAGTATCAAACCATATAACAATGCCCATTTAATATTTGGTAAGGTGATGTGCCAAAATACCTGCCAGCCTGATGCGCCAAGTGTTAATGCTGCTTGCTCTTCTGAGTCTCCTTGAGATTGCATTAATGGGATTAGCTCACGGGCAATAAACGGAAAAGTGACGAATAAGGTCGCCAATACAATGCCCGGCACAGCAAAGATTACCTGAAATCCCCAAGACTCTAACCAGCCGCCCATTACAGAGTTTAGTCCAAATAGTAAAACAAACATCAAACCTGCTACAACTGGCGAAACCGCAAAAGGTAAGTCAAGTAAAGTAGTAACCAACTGTTTGCCTTTAAAGTTATATCTGGTGACTAACCATGCGATTGAGATGCCTATGATCATATTAATAGGTAAGACAATAGCGGCTGTTAATAAAGTCAGCTTAATGGCTGCAACGGCTTCTGCATCGGTCAATGCAGCAATATAGAGATCCCATCCGCCTTTTAATGCCTCATAAAATACGGCAAACAAAGGAATCACCAACATGACCACCATAAATAAGGTAGCCACTATTATAAATAAGCGTCTAATCCATGGCGCATCTCTGGTGGCAGCGTTGCCTTCATAATTATAACCATTGGATATTTGCATAACACTTTCCCAAATCTAATCGTATTTTATAACTCAAATGATGCTATTTGGCACCAACACGACGTGACAGTCGCCATTGAAGGATATTCATTGCCAGTAGGATCACAAACGATATCAATAACATAAATAAGGCAACCGCTGCCGCCCCTATCACTGAACCTTGTTCAAGCTTACTGATAATAATCACCGGTAATATCTGAGATTCCATCGGGATATTTCCCGCAATAAAAATTACCGATCCATATTCACCCGTCGCCCGTGCGAACATCATTCCTGAGCCCATTAATAGCGCTGGCATCAGCTCTGGCAATATCACCGTACGAAAGGTGGTTAATCGATTGGCGCCTAATACGGCAGCGGCTTCTTCATACTCAATGGATAACTCCTCAAGCACAGGCTGCACCGCGCGTACAATAAAGGGAAAACTCACTACCACCAACGCTAGCCAAATACCGATAGGTGTAAAGGCAACTTGTACCCCAATCTTCTCAAACCATTGCCCTATCAATCCATTGGGCGCATACAAAGTCGCTAGTGAAATACCTGTCACAGCCGTTGGCAAAGCAAAAGGCAGATCCACTAAGGCATTTATGATTGACTTACCCCAGAATTCATAACGCACCAATACCCAAGCCACTAATGTCCCGAACACCAGATTGGTCAACATCGCATAGAATGCCATCTTTAGTGACAATATAATGGCAGCCATAACGGTAGGCTGATTAATAGTTTCCCAAAATCCAGACCATCCCATTTGGGAGGTGGTAAATATCATCATAGCGAAAGGCAGTATCACCAACAACGACAAGCTGAGTACGGTAATACCCATTGTCAGACCAAAACCAGGTAAGACGTTACGCTGACGCAATCTTGTTAACCAAGGGCGCTTACGCTGTTGACTGACCGGTGGTGGTGTTGAGGATGGCTGGTTCATTAAACTCTCACTACATTAAATTCGGTAACGGCATTAAATTTGGATGATGGCTCTTTTTGTTAAAGGCTCTTTTGGTTAAATACTTTATTAATACAGGCTCTAGGCTAGATTAATACGTTAAGCGATATTAATAGTGCACATGCTAACAGGGCTCACTTATTAAGTTTAATGATGAATAAGGCTATCTTAGTGACTAAAAGGAATATCACAAGAAGTAATTAGATCTAACATAACACCAGCGCTTGGTGTAACTACACCTTATTTATTCCGGTACATTAACCGCTAATTGATCAAAAATAGCCCCTTCTTTAAAGAAGGTATCCATTATAGTATTCCAATCACCAAACACCTCTTCTGCTCGAAAGGTATCTATTGCCGGTAGTTTATCTCTATTCGACTCAAGTACTGAATGATCACTTGGGCGAAAATACAACTCTGCAGCCAATTGCTGGGCAGGTTTACTCCATAAATAAGACAAATATTCATTTGCAACCTGAGTCGTGCCCTTTTTCTTGGCAACGGGTTGAATCACCGCCACTGGGTTTTCAGACTCAATGGTGTAGCTTGGATAGACTATCTCTACTTGTCCTTTGCCAAATTTGCTAGCAGTCAAATGAGCTTCATTTTCAAATGTCACTAAAACGTCGCCCATTTGACGTTGCAAAAAAGTAGTCGTGGCAGAGCGTCCGCCGCTTTCATAGACTCTGACATTTGCCAACAGTTGCTTCATGTACTGTTGGGTCTTAGCCTCATCTTGGTCAAACGCGTAGAGACCGTAACCATAAGCCCCTAAGAAGCTATATCGTCCACTACCTGAGGTTTTAGGGTTGGCTATTATGATTTGCAGCCCTTGCTGAGTAAGGTCATTCCAGTCTTTAATGTGTTTAGGATTGCCCTTGCGAACTAAAAATACGGTGGTACTGGTAAAAGGGACGGCATGGTTTTGAAAAGCAGCTGCCCAGTTGTCCGCAACCAACCCTTTATCGTGAAGCTTCTTGATATCCGAACCCTGATTCATAGTAACGACATCTGCCTGCAGACCACTGGCAACGGACATCGCCTGTTTGCTTGAGCTACCGTGAGATTGACTAATTTTTAGATTCTGTTCTGGATGTAGAGATTGATAATGTTTAATAAACAAAGGATTGTATTCTTTATAAAAATCACGCGAGATATCAAAAGAGACATTTAACAACTCAACGTTTTTAGTTTCAATTGTCGTCGTACTGCCGTCGGCATTGGTAATCGTGGTACTTTGTGTTTGATTGCCACAGGCGGATAAGCTTAACCCCACACTAAATAAAGTGGTCATTGTTGCCCATTTACTTAGTTGTAATGGTAAGTATTGAAATGGCACGCTGAGCAGCTGGCTAAGTGATAAAGGAGTTGCCATAACAGGTGTCCTATAATGCATAATAATTTGAATTCGCTTATGCTATCAACAACCTGTTATTATAATTAGTGATATATAACCCTATCTTAATGAAAGATAGGAATAAGCCTGACAAAGATAGTTTTTATTGAAATAGTTTATAAAAATAGTTTTAAAAGGCACAGGCATAAAAAATGCAGCTATGATTACATAACTGCATTGATTATAGTCCTCAGCTAATTGAATCTAATACTTATATGTCATTTAGATATTAATAATTTACCCTATTTCCAAGTCTTAACGTTTGCTGGGCTAAAACAAGGTCAAAGTAAATTTTAATTAGTTGAGAACGGGCTATAATTTGGGTTGCATAAACTTATTTACTCAGGTGCATTGACCGCCAACTGATCAAAAACGCCACCTTCACTAAAGAATTTATCCATGATCTCATCCCAAGATCCAAACGAATCATTTGGGCGGAAAGTTTGCACAGGTGGCAATTTATCACTATTAGCATCCAATACAGACTTAACACTCGGACGTAAATATAGATCTGCCGCCAATTGCTGAGCAGGCTCACTCCATAGGTAGTCTAAGTATTCGGTTGCCGCTTCCGTTGTACCCTTCTTGTCTGTCACTGCCTTAACCACGGCAACTGGACTTTCTGACTTGATAGAATAGTCGGGATAAACGATCTCTACTTGTCCTTTACCAAACTTAGTTGCCGCTAAGTTTGATTCATTTTCAAAGGTAATGAGTACATCACCGATATTACGCTGAACAAACGTAGTGGTCGCAGCTCGCCCGCCATTCTCATAAACTTTGACGTTTTTTAGTAAATCACGGACAAAGCTTTTGGCTTTATCCTCATCATTATTGAAGCTGTGCAAGCCGTAGCCATAGGCACCTAAGAAGGCATAACGTCCATTGCCCGTGACTTTCGGATTGGCCATCACAATCTCAAGACCGGGCTGTGTTAAGTCTTCCCAACCTGAAATATTTTTGGGATTATCTTTACGCACTAAAAAGACAATGGTGCTCGTAAAAGGTACGGAATAATCAGGGAATTGATCCGCCCAGTCGTCTGCCACTAAGCCTTTTTTCTGCAATAACTCTATGTCTGAGCCTTGATTCATGGTTGCTACATCGGCTTGCAAACCATTTGCTACCGATAGTGCTTGCTTACTTGATCCACCGTGAGACTGTTTGATATTTATATTGACGCCGGGATGCTCGGTCTTATAGTGCTCGATGAACATTGGATTGTAGTCTTTGTAGAAGTCTCGTGCCACGTCATAGGATACGTTAAGTAGCTCGATATCCTGACCGCCTGTCGTAGCACCCTCTGTCGTTGCGGAGTCTTCATTGTTTTGATTACCACAAGCTGATAACCCTAATGCTAAGGCAGCTATACCTGATATCGCAGCAATCTTGGTCGCTTTCACCTTAGTCGCTTTAAACCTAGATGAATTTTCTTTAAATTTAATCGGCATTGACTCATTCCTTTATTAGCAATAATTTGCCATCTTTTAGATAGTAATGAGTGCCATGCTAACAGGACGCCCTAATGATGTTTAATGATGATTTTGGTTATCTATGTGACTTTTAGGAATATACAGGTAGGACTGAAACAGTTATTCATTGATTAATCGTCTTTTTATTGAATAATTGGCTATAAACATAATTCAAGTGAATAATTTGGAGTTTTACCCCTGTTAATTCTTGTAAATTAATGTTTCGCCCTTATAATATAGACAGATTAAAAAAATAATCCTATGCCCTTTTGCCGGTGAACTATGAAACTCTCGAACGCCATAACTGCTCAGACTTTTAAGACTGTCATGCTAAGTACACTAACTGCAAGCCTTTTACTAGGCTGTTATGTACCCCCGCATTCACAAAGTGAATACCCTAGTAAATCGCACCCTCAAATTCATAGACCTAACCTAACGGATAATGGGCATAAACAACATCATGAGCGCAATGCTAACCAAGGCAGTCACCATAACGAAAAGATAGCAGGACATTACAGCCGTAAGTTGATAAATAATACTAACTTGGATGATTCTAATGAAGTCGTCGTCCATGTTGCGCAAGTTAGTTTTATGGACCCGGCAAAACAGATCTCAATAAGTGTCAGTATGGCACCAGATCCTTTACGTCACGATTCGAAATACGCTAACAGCGAGAACACGCTAAACGTATCCTCTAATTCTCCTGCCTGCGACTATCGTGGTACCGCTGAGTTAATGGGGCAAGATGCGCTACATGGTTTGATTTATACCATACCTGTCAAGGGACTTGATGACGATCAAAACCAACTAGCCTCTTCCTTGACATCGTCCTTAGATGGCACTCAGCTTGATGAGAAAGGGTTGGTTTTTTTACGCTTTAAAGAGGGTATGCTTACTATTGATAGTAACAATCCAGAGGCGTTAAATACGCTTTGCAGTGGTTCTCTTTCTTTAAAAGGCGACTACGCTAAACTAAGCTACGTTAACCCACTACACATCAGTAAATGATTAAATTTACTTTAATAGTCAACTGTTTAAGCCTATAAATAACTAAGCCCGCTTCCAAATAATAAACTCAGCAATCGATAATTGCTGAGTTTTTGTTTAATGGCCGTTGTTAACTGATAATAGACCGTTAACTGAAGCTTAGACCGTTAACTGGATTCTAAACTTTCATTCGCTTTTAGCATTTCCATACAGCCGCCGAAGACCAGATAGCCATACTGCTGTATGCTCTCAATTTGTAACGCTTCAGTCGGCTGAACGTCAGCTTCATACGCTAACTCAACGATCTGATTGGTTGAAGAATAAATAAAGTCATCGATACCTTGTTTTGGAGAGTTGCTATATCGCTCTGTCGCTGCTTCTAACAATGCTTCTTCTGGCGCACCTTGCTGCCTTAATGCCATCACAGATATCGCCAATTCATAAAAGCTTTGACACATGGCTGGCGGCTCTTGGGCTTCTAAAGCTTGGGGTTCATCCGCGGATGCGACTATTGGCATGGTTAGCGCCGATATAAAGGTCAATCCTGCTAATAACAGCTTTTTCATATCTACTCATCTTAATTAGGTTTTTTAAACTATACCTTAAAACTGCTAAAAACCCAATGAAATTCAGTATAAAGATTGAGTCTTTAGAACCATGAGGACTTATTCACTAGAACCTTTAAAATTCGCTACGGTTTAGCGTATGCCTGCTCACAACTTTGATAATACTGAAGTGTAAAGTCATGAATTTCATGCGTTTTATCTTGTTGAGATAAATAACGCGGGACTTTAAACGCATCCTCAATCATCGCCTTGACCAACACATGATAATCCTGCCCATAGCCCTCTAGTGCATTATTAGACACTCGCGCCATTTCGGCAGCCGACAACCCTTCTTGTCTTGCCACCATTACCCAGCCTGCCAACTGTGATATCTCTTGGCAAACTTCATTGGCCTGTGCTGAGTTCGAAAATATTAAGACGAAAGTGATACACAATGCCAATAGCGTCTTTTTCATATCGGATGCCTTTGATTTTTGAAGCCTTTGAACACTTGAGTAGATTTAGCCGTTTAAAACTAGTTTAACTGTTTATAAACGCTTTTAATACTAACGCAAAATTATCAAATCTAAAAATTATAAACGCTAAAAGCAAAAACTTAATTTTGACGTTATTGGTGTGCCGAAAGCTATAAGTGATAAACTGGAAGGGTCACGTTATTTACCAGTATGACAAAATCAGATAGTTGTAATAAGCTATTAAGTTAACATTATAAGTATAGAGAATAAATATGAAAAAAGGATTGGTTTTTCTAATTGGTACCGCCTTATCTACCACAGTTATGGCAAGTATTTTAGATGATATGCTGGTCGAGTCTGGCGCAGTAGACAAAAATTATGTATATATCGATCTAGATGCGGCGCAAGAAGTGTTAGATTTCAATCAAAGCATTTTTGAATCGGTACGGGAAGTAGATATGGCAGCGTCCAATGGTGAAGATGTGATGTTGACGCTGTCTCCCTATGCCACTTCTATAACGTTGATTAACCCTAATGAATACTCTAATTCAGAAAAAACACAAATCCAAGAGTATTCACATCGACCCAGTAGTATTAGCATACTGTGCGACAATTTTTTTTATACAGACAAGTATCTCGCTGCCAATGATGTCACGGTGACCTATGCTATAAAAAACCTTAACCACCAAACAATCACTGCTGTAGACCTTAATAATGAGACTTGTCCCGCTCGCTCTACAATTCGTAGGGTGCGCCCCGCGCACCGATAAACATAACAACCTATAAAGATGCGCAAGGCGACATCCTACGGTTTAAACTATCAACCCCGCCTTAGGTGAGGTTTAGCCACGATTGCAGCGGATATACTGACGGACGGCACAGGGTGTAGTGGTCAGACTTGGGATGGCGCGCGAAGCAAGCGACATGCTAAGCTGCACCACTGCTCTGTACTGTCGGGCAGATAGTAGCGGGATTGGCTCCCTAAATACCTTAGCCGTCATTATTATAATTAAATGTACTTACTTGTGTTAGACATCTCTTCAAGCGCTTACCAAACATTAATGTTTAAGGACAGACATGCTATCGATATCAAGAATCATATTAACACCCCTATTTTGCTCAAGCATAGTATTCAGCATAAGCTGCTATGCAAATACCAACAATAACAGTGCTTTGATTATAAAACCAGAGCCTGCGGTTATCGCAAAATGTCATGCACAGCATCAAGCACCTACCCTACCTATCATAAAACGTAGTCAGCCGGTGATTGTGAATAAAGAAACTGCTGAAGCATTAGATATATTGCGACGATTTGTACATAAGTATATTTTATCAACTCACCCTACTGACCCACCTTATCGCTTTTATTTTGGTTCTGATGATGAGTTTACGGTTTTATTTGAGACGGATAACTTCTCGATATTAGAGTCAATAGACCTATTGTTAGGTTTATATAGAGCCCATATAACGGGGGAATATATTCCTAGAGATGATGCTAAAGCGATCGTTTATTTGTCAAGAGTTATAGATTATTGGGAACTTGAAAATCCTGGTAATATATCAGATTTATTGTATCTTGTTCTTTTGTACTCCTTATCAGACAGTGATGTTCCTGCATTACTAGAGGAGTATGATGCCGTATTATCCGATACGGATGCATCATATAATGATGAGCTTGAAAATAGATTATTCGCCCTACTTGCAAAAGCGGGCTCAGTAGATGCTCAGGCAATATTAGTAGAAAAAATGTTAGAGGGTAGTGAGCCTACCTGTCGTGAGGTTTTAATTTCCGATTTGATCGCCTTAGCAGATAAAGGTAGCCATCTTGCTATCGATATACTTGCTGATACTTATGAAACTCTAAATAATGAATATCCAAATCAATATGTGGAACAGATGAATTATTGGCAACAGAAATCTAAACAGTTTCCTGTCGTTCACAATACATTCCGAATCTAGTACTGAAAAAAACCGATACAATTAATGGTCTTGCTCTACCTTATTAGGCTCAGTAGTCTGATTTTTGGATTTGACAAAGATACCGCTCATGAGTTTCTTATTACAAAGCTAAGATTGCTTGACCATTTTGAGACTAAGGTTCGTAGTCGGTGGGGATAACATGAAAAAATCCATACTATGGTGCGTAGGGTGCGTCCCACGCACCGATAAACACAATATCCTATAACAGTGCGCAAGGCGACAATGAGCTATGTCATATCGTAGAGCATAATCACAGTGAGCGATTTTGGCGACTGCTAACCCAAGTTATGCCGCATTGGAAAGCGGTTAAAACCCAGCTGGATAGTATGGCTGAGCTTTATTTAAATGAATAATATTTGAATGAGTAATTCACGTTTTTAACCTATACGACTTAACCTACAGTATTTAGGACGTACTCAAAAAATAAGATTGTCGCCGTTAATAAATGTCGTGTCATTACTAATTAAAAATTTATCGATAATACGACTTCATTTTGATTAAAAAGTCATGCTAAGATATTCTGAAATAATTAATAACCTGTTATAAATCAATATGTTTTAAACAATATTAATAAACGGTAGGGTGATGCAATGATCTTCAACAACTTATTATTTAAACTTGCAATAGCAACCACGTGTTTAGTTTCAGCATCCTTTGCACTGGCTGATGATGACTGCATCAAACCAACGTTATCTGGATTTAGTAAAACTCAAATGCACTGTATTAGTGATAACTGGGTGTCCATTTATACCGAGACAGGATCTATAGTTTATGATAATAAAGGAAAATTAATCATACCTAACCATCGATATGACTATGTCTTTAATGAGTCTGAAGGTCTTATTGGCGTAGGCAAAGATGGCGATAATAACACTAGAGTCGGTTATGTGAGTGGTGCTACTGGCAAAGAGGTAATACCGGTAAAATATCTTTCAACAGGTGAATACGATATTGGCATCAATAGCTTTAGCGAAGGTTTGGTCGCCTTACTAAATGATAAACAGGAATATGGCTTTAAAAACACAAAAGGCGAAACCGTCATTCCATTTAAATACGGGGCAGCCAGTGATTTTTCAGAAGGCTTAGCAGCGGTCAATAATGGTAGGTATGTTGGTGATGAGTATCAAGAAGGAAAATACGGCTATATCGATAAAACAGGTACCACTGTTATTCCTTTTGTCTATGACTATGCAGGCGACTTCTCAGAAGGCCTAGCTTCGGTTCGAAAAGGCGACTACGATACGGGTAAGTGGGGCGTGATCGATAAAAATGGGCGTACAGTAATCCCTTTAAAGTTCGATCAGATGATTGGTAAATTCTCAAACGGTGTGGCTTCAGTGATTAAAGATGATAATTCATACGGCTTTATAAATACCAAAGGCGACCTTGTTATCCCTTATAATTACGTCATTGAGTCATTTGAGGGTGAGTTACCTTCATTTAGAAATGGTAAAGCTCAAGTACTGGATCGTAATAGAAACTTCTATTGCATTAACACAAAAGGTCATAAAATCTCTTGTGATTAAGGTCTGTTTCACAATCGATGTCATAATAAAACGTATACCTTTTCTATATAACAACCTATCTTTGTCAGGCTTACTAAACTTACTGTCTATAGCGTAACGCTCGCCTTCATTGATAGCCTGAAATCGGGATATCAGTTTTTGTTAGGCGTTATTTTTATTTGGGTTAAAAAATCCATCCCCAACCCTTCCTTTGGAAAAGGAAGGGAGCTCACCTTTCAAAAGTTAAAAAGGGATGAAGATCATATGTCTAAAAGGTGAGAAGCATTGCTTTGTAAAAGAGGAAGCCTATTACCTTAAATTTTATGGGTTGATTGTCCTGAATTAAGGTTATTCCAAATTATTTCAGTAAAATATAGTTGTCTTGAGATGCGGTGGCAAAGGCTGGCGTGGCTACGCGAAGCAAGAGACATGCCAGCCCTTAGCCAACGCCGAGCATAATTAAGCAGATATAGCGGTAAGCGGGTTTGGCTGCAAATAGCAAAAAGCCAGCAGTGCGCTGGCTTTAATAATATCAATAAGAAAAGTGAATCAGCTAAAATCCTAAACAGCAGAAGCGCCAGTTAGTTTAATCTCAGCTCGGTCTTCTTTTGCAATACCGGCATAATACTCACGTAAGATTTGTAATACTTCAGGACGACTGAAATTCTCCGGAACCTCTTCATCTTCTGATAAGGCTTTGCGTAACTTGGTTCCCGATACTTTGACATGGTGCTGTGCATCATGTGGGCAAGTCTTGGTAGAAGCCATGGCCTGACAGGCGTTGCACCAGAATGTCCAGTCAATTTTAAGCGGTTTGGTCTCCATAGCATCTTTGTCGATAGTGTCGAAGATGGCTTGTGCGTCAAATGGACCATAGTAGTCGCCGACACCGGCATGGTCACGGCCCACAATCAAATGACTACAGCCATAGTTTTGACGAAATAAAGCATGTAATAACGCTTCACGTGGCCCTGCATAACGCATATCTAATGGATAACCTGCTTGAATAACGGTGTCTTTTTTGAAGTAGTTGTCAATAAGGGTTTTAATGGCTTCTTGACGGACATCGGCAGGGATATCACCAGGCTTTAAGGCGCCTAATAAAGAATGAATCATAACCCCATCACAAATCTCAATGGCTATCTTCGCTAAATACTCATGCGAGCGGTGCATTGGGTTGCGGGTTTGGAACGCAGCCACGGTTTGCCAGTTTTTTTCTTCAAATAGTGCACGGGTTTCGGCAGGGGTTTTGTAGATTTCAGGATATAGCGTTGGGAACTCGCCTTGGCTAAATACTTTAACAGACCCTGCGACATTGACCTCCCCTTGCTCAAGGACTTGCTTGACACCGGGATGCGCTGGATCAGTGGTGGTAAATACATGCTGACATTCATGATCTTTATCAATCTCGTAAGTCTCTTCAACCGTAATGACCCCCATGATTTCGCCATCAGTAGCTACCAATGCCACTTCATCACCCGGAGCTAGCGTTGCGGCTTGCTCTTTACTGGTCGACAAAGTAATGGGAATGGGCCAAAACAATCCTTTGTGATCGCCTGACTTTAAGGTCATCTCATCGACCACACCCTGCCAGTCTGCTTGATTCATAAAGCCGTCTAGCGGGGTAAAGCCGCCGATACCCAACATGATTAAGTCGCCACGCTCTCTTGAGCTTAAAGTAATCTGTGGTAATGACTTAGCCGCTTCAAGTGCTTGTTCTAAGGCTTCACCTTCAAGTAATAATGGTTTTAGCTCAGCGCTACCATGAGGGGGTACGATGCTGGTTTTGCCTAGGCGTTTTACAATTTTTTGTTCTGTTGCTTGTTCGGTTGTTAGTTCGGTCATAACATCATCCGCGATTGTTTAAGTAAGTTTGTTTTTAAAAAAAGTTATAAACTATAAGCTATTAACGATAAGCCGCTAAACATAAGCTGTTAAATGAACATAAGCTGTTTAAATAGTGCTCATTATTTGATTGCACTAGACTTTTATTACACTAGATTTTGATTGCACTAGACTATCGAACTTTGCTTATTCTTATCTATGCTGTCTTTGGATATAGATATGACTATTATGAATTTATAGATTTAACAATGGATAGGTAGTATAGTGCCATGATTTTTATTCATCAAAGGCATAATTGATATGTATAAGTACACTCATGCGGACCAAGCCATGGTCGATGAACGGGTTGAGCAGTTTCGCGATCAGACCCGTCGTTACCTAGCCGGGGAGTTACCCGAAGAGCAATTTTTACCGTTACGCTTACAAAACGGTCTCTATATACAGCGCCATGCTCCTATGTTACGTATTGCGGTGCCTTACGGACTAATGGCAAGCTATCAACTACGTAAGCTTGCTGATATTACGCGTAAATATGATAAAGGCTTTGGGCACTTCACGACGCGTACTAACTTACAATTAAACTGGCCTAAGCTTGAAGAAGTACCGGATATCCTTGCTGAATTGGCCTCGGTGCAGATGCACGCCATTCAGACATCTGGTAACTGTATCCGTAATACGACTACTGATCCTTATGCGGGCGTTAATGCCAATGAGATCGAAGATCCCCGTCCATATTGCGAAATTATCCGTCAGTGGTCAACCTTCCATCCTGAGTTTGCCTTCCTACCGCGTAAGTTCAAAATTGCGGTGATTGGTACTTATGAGGACCGTGCAGCCACTCAGGTCCATGATATCGGTTTACACGTGATAAAAAATGAAGAAGGTGAGATCGGCTTTGAGGTGATTGTCGGTGGTGGTCTAGGTCGTACCCCCATTATCGGTAAAACCATCCGTGAATTTTTGCCTCGCCAGCATCTACTAAGCTATTTAGATGCCATCTTGCGTGTGTATAACTTACATGGACGCCGTGATAATAAATATAAAGCCCGTATCAAAATCTTAGTAGATAGTATGGGCGCTAGAGAGTTTGGCAAATTAGTCGAAAAAGAGTGGGAATCCTTCACCAAAGATGGGCCTTTAACACTGACTAATGATAACTTCGACACTGCTAAAAGCTACTTCCCAGAATTTGATTATGACAATATTGATGCGCTAGCCAGCAAGACTGAACTTAACAAACATTTGCAAGAAAAGGCCTTTGCTGACTGGTATTCTCGTAATACGGTGGCTCATAAAGTGGCAGGCTATCGGGCAGTCATAGTGTCCTTAAAAGCAGGCCTAGTAGACGGTAAATATGTACCGGCAGGTGATGTCACGGAGTATCAACTTGATCGTATCGCCGATCTTGCTGATAGCTATAGCTTCGGTGAAATTAGAGCGACCCATCAACAAAACCTAGTATTTGCTGATGTTAAAGAAACAGACCTTTACGCCTTATGGCAAGCACTGACTGACATTGATTTAGCGCGTCCAAATATTGGTACGTTAACCGATATGATTGTTTGTCCAGGTTTTGATTTGTGCTCACTGGCCAATGCCACTACTTACAATATCGCCGAGCAAATTGAAAAGCACTTTGATAACTTAGACTATCTCTATGATTTAGGTGATATTCAGCTCAATATGTCTGGCTGTATGAATGCCTGCGCTCATCACCATGTTGGCGATATCGGTATCTTAGGTGTCGATAAAAAAGGCGAACATTGGTATCAGATCAGCTTAGGTGGTAGCTCGAAGAAAGACACCCGTCTTGGCAACATTCTTGGTCGCTCAGTTGCGACAGAAGAGGTCGCACCAACACTTGAGAAAATATTAAACGTCTATACCGATCAGCGTCATGTCGAGGGCGATAGCACCGAGCCTTTTGCTGACTTCGTACAACGTGTGGGTATTAAACCCTTCAAGGAGGCAGTATATGGGTAATTATCATGTCTTAAATGATGACGCTGACAACATAACTTCTGACGACAGCTGGTATGCTATAGAGACGCCTGAGCTTCCTGAGTCTATTGCGATCAAAAGCATTCATCTTAGCGAGCTGCTTCATAAAGAAGAGCGCTTAGATGTGATACTGCCTTTTAATGAAGTGGTTGGGTCACGAGAAAATGCTAAATCCGCTAGCTCAAGCATGCCGACAGGCTTATTAAGTGAGTTATTGGCGTTAATTGCGACGCGCTCAAGCCGGATGGGCTTATGGGCGGATACTGATGTCAGTACTGAACAGCTTGATGATCTTCTACAAGCTTGTAAAGATGCGGACCGCACACTGCTTCATAATCTTGATTTAATTGTCTTATATCAACCCTCTTTTGTTGATGGACGAAGCTTTAGTCAGGCCCGCCATTTACGTCAGCAAGGGTTTACAGGTGAGATTCGTATCACTGGCGACTTTGGCCTTGATCAAATCGTCTATTTAAAGCGTGCTGGCGTTGATACTTTTGTCATCGCTGATGAAAAGCTGACGGAGGATATTGAGTTCCTATTTAGCGCTCTCCCCTCCTCATACGATGGTAGCGTTGCCAGTCAGTTACCTATGTTTAGATAACTTTTTTCAGATAGCTTTTTTTAGATAAACCTTTTTTAGATAGCTTTTTTTAATAATTATTTTAAAATTTTACTGATTAACTATTTGATTAATTAAACATTTCTCTGATTTATTATTTACATTTTTTCGCTTAAGGACATTTTATGAGTATCGATATTAATATTGACCAAGCTAACCAAGAACTACAGGGTAAGACACCAGAGCAAATCGTTGAGTGGGCTTTAGCAAAAGCTGAAAATCCTATTATTACGACCAATTTTCGTCCTTACGAGTCTGCCATTCTGCATTTAGTAGCTAAGCAAAAACCTGATATCACTGTATTATGGGTAGACTCTGGTTATAATACTGATGCAACTTATAAGTTTGCGAATAAGCTGATTAAAGATTTAAATCTTAATGTCGTGACTTATATTCCAAAGCAAACCAGTGCTCATCGTGATGCAACGTTTAACGGTATACCAAGTGTCAATAACCCACTGCATGATGAATTTACGGAGCAAGTAAAACTTGAACCATTCAAACGTGCCCTTAGCGAGTTAAAACCTGACGTTTGGTTTAACGCCATTCGTAAAGATCAAACTGAGTTCCGTCAAGGTCTTGATGTTCTAAGCCAATCGAAAGATGGTGTCTTAAAAGTTGCGCCTTTATTCTACAAAACAGATGCTGACTTAGATGTTTATTTAGAAGAAAATAACTTACCTAATGAGTTTGATTACTTTGACCCTACTAAAGTTGAAGAAAACCGTGAGTGTGGACTACATACTCAGCTTTAAGCTTCATTTATAACTTATACGCTTATTGGCAATTGTGGACATTATCAAGCTTCTGGCTTTACCATTCAAACAGTGAAAATGAAGAAACTACAATTGCACTATTTTTTGTTTCTGCGTTAGTCTTAATAAAAACACCGCTTAATAGCGGTGTTTTTTTATCATTAGAAGTTAGTGCCATAACTAAACGTTATACCAAATATAGAAGTTAATCTATCATTGAAGGCAAGTCCAAGCGCAATAAATCAAATCTATCAAACACGATGAATAGTGCTCAATGAGTCTGAAACTGTATATGTACCCTATTTTAATACCCTAGTATCTTATTTACGAAAGATCTAAGGATCATATTTTCCTGAGATAGCGTTATGAAAAAATTTTATTATAAAAATACTAACTACTATAAGCGCATAAATAGGTTTTAATTTTATCTGAAAATCAAAAGCTTCATCTATCCCCGTCAAGAGTATAAACACGGATAATACCATCATAATAAAATAGATTTTTTCTCCTTTATATGCTCTAAACAGCCAAATCGATATAAGAGCAATACCCAAAATAATGTCCAAAACCCCATTGGGCAAAATATTCGGATATAAAAAAGAAAAAATAAAAATAGAAAATAATTAATATAATCGCAATGACTATGTTAATTATTCTAGCCATTTTAGATTCTTGTGACGGCTCACGATTTGATTGTTTATTACTCATGAACGCTCCTATTTTTTAGTTATTTTTATTAACTCTAATAGTTTAATGGTCACTTAACCGTCCTATTTTTATCAACTTATTGAAATACCGTTATGAACATTATGAATTAAGTAATAGCGACTTCTATGGTGATAGTTGTCACTGAA
Source organism: Psychrobacter sp. CX18 (assembly GCF_057396215.1). Lineage (NCBI taxonomy): Bacteria > Pseudomonadati > Pseudomonadota > Gammaproteobacteria > Moraxellales > Moraxellaceae > Psychrobacter > Psychrobacter sp. CX18. The sequence continues at coordinate 60,138 of NZ_JBXYJH010000014.1, forward strand.
TGCGTCATAATGTCATCATACTCTAACAGTAAGCTTTTGAGATATGAATACCTTTCCCTTATTTTTCAAACTAACAGATCAACCCGTATTAATTGTGGGTGGCGGTGAAGTTGCTCAACGTAAAGCAGACTTGCTGTCACGTGCCGGTGCATGTATTACTATCTTAGCGCCAGAGATTAGCCATGAGATTCGTGAGCTACTTAATGAGGACAAGCACCAGCTCATTACTGCCGAATACGATAAGCAGTATCTAACCGGCAAGCGCATTGTCATTGCAGGTACTGATGACGAGGCTTTAAATCACCAAGTACATGCCGACTGCAAAGCCCTAAACATACCGGTCAACGTTGTCGACACTCCGCTGCTATGCGACTTTATATTCCCAGCGATTGTCGATAGAAATCCTATTGTTATCGGCATCTCATCAAACGGTAAAGCGCCAGTACTCGCTCGCCTGACTCGTGCCCGCCTTGAAACCTTGATCCCGCAAGGTTATGGTAAGCTTGCTAAACTCGCTGGTGAAATGCGTGATGAAGTTAAATCGAAAATCCCAACTTTAACTGGCAGACGCCAGTTTTGGGAAAAGGCATTTGAAGGCAAGGTTAGTGAGCTTATGTTCGCAGGACGTGAAAGTGAAGCCAAAAAGGCATTAGAGGACAACTTAGAATCGGCTGCCAATCAGAGTGCCAGCAATGGCTCAGATGCAGATGCACATTCAAATAAAGACGCTACCAAGCAACAACTTACCGGTGAGGTTTATATTGTTGGAGCTGGCCCTGGTGACCCTGAGCTTTTGACCTTCAAAGCGTTACGCCTGATGCAGCAAGCCGATATCGTTTATTATGATGCGTTAGTCTCGGATGCAGTGCTTGATTTATGCCGACGTGATGCGGACAAAGTCTTTGTTGGTAAAAAACGCAGCAATCATGCGGTGGCTCAACAAAGCATTAATCAACTCATGATCAATGCGGCGCAATCTGGTAAGCGTGTGGTTCGCCTAAAAGGAGGTGACCCCTTTGTATTTGGACGCGGTGGTGAAGAAATACAGTCTCTACGTGCGGCAAATATTCCCTATCAAGTCGTGCCTGGTATTACCGCAGCAGGTGCCGCCTCTTGCTATACTGGTATCCCCTTGACTCACCGTGATCACTCTCAATCGGTGCGATTTGTCACAGGTTTCTTAAAATCTGGCGAGCCGAATAATGGCTTTGACTCATTAACCAATCCGAATGAGACGATAGTCTTTTATATGGGGCTGCATTCGTTAGAACGTTTAACCACGGGCTTGATCGATGCGGGTCGTTCTCCAGATACCCCAATAGCCATCATATCTCAAGCCAGCCTACCGACTCAGCAAGTCATGACCGGCACCCTTCAAGACATCGTTGCTAAACATGATGCCAACCCCCTACCTACCCCTGCTCTGCTAATCGTCGGTGAAGTAGCTAAACTGCATGACGAGCTGGCGTGGTATGGTGAGCACATTGCGGATACGGATCAGCAGGCACATGCTTTAAACATGCTTTAAACATGCTTTAAAGTCTTAGCTATCTGCTAGAACAAGTAACGCCTTCTAATTTAAATAATGAAGGCATATTCTTAATGTATCATGGTTATAACTCAATTCGACTGTCTTGGGAACACAAATCCACCAATTATAAAACTACTAATACCACCTATGCCAGCCATCGTCAATACAATAATAATTATATCTGGAAAACCTTCCAATAAAGGAGTCGCATTCAAATAGCTTGATACAATTATTATAATCACTGAATACAGAGCGCAAACTACAGCACCAACGATAAAGAGTTCAATCCATTTAGAAGGATGATTAAGTATGGTCTTGCGCTTAAGCAGTATCATTGCAGTGATAAGTGAAGGAATAAAGCCAATCGCTGATCCACCAATTAATGCAAACGGTAGCGCTGCAAACCAAGGGTACATGACTATTATTGAAATAACTAACCATAGCACTAGTCCACCTACTCCACCACCTAATAGCGCATAACAACTGATAATGCGCGAGCTTTCACTTATTGGATTATAATCAAATATTTCAGCTGATCTTATGTTAGAGGGTGTTTTATCCTCACTGATTTTAACTTGGTTATAAGTCCTTGCTGACCCATCAATACAATTTTTATTTTCGACAGATTTATCCTTAAGCTTTGAATTCTTAGTTGTAGTGGATGACATCATTATTTCCCAGTATAAAAATGAATACTTCTATCATTGGATAAAACAAGACTGAAGCAATTTAATGCTTAGGTAATACAAAACTGCCTGAGATCAAACTACTCAGTCCACCTACTGCGGTAACTGATAAAGTTATAATCAATAAAAATTCATTAAGTCCGTTCATTCCCTCAAATATTGCGCCTTTTGACACAACGACGATGACTAAAACTATAAAAAGCATATATAGGAAACTTACGACAGCTCCTAAGCAAAATAAATCCCACCAATCTGAAGATTGTTGCAATTTTTTTTCTTGTTTCACTATCACTAATGCCACTATAAAAGATGGAATAATGCCTATGACAGCGCCACCTAGCAACGCAGTCATTAATAACTCTAAAAAATAAGACTTATTTGATAACGCTAAAGGCACCCATATGATGAAACCACCTAAAACGCCACCGAATGTAAGGAAGCAGGTCATAATGTTAGTAGTGGGATATTCAAGAATCTCGAAATAGCCTATCTGCGAGTGAGTTGAGGGTTTAGATGAATTAGGGCTATTTTTATGATGTTGTTTATTAGAGCTTAAATCCTGATGGCGTGATGCTGACATAGCGGTATCCTTTAAGGTAATCAATAATACAATAGTGTTAATGATTTTGGTAATGCTTAAACAATACCTGCCTAAAATGGATAAACCATGTATAAAATAAGAAAAGCCGATGGTTAGCTTCAACTTTCGGTTAAAACTTTATAACTAATAATTTTTCGGTTAATAACTTACTTATTTGCGACTTTTAATTTTTACTATATTGAAAACTACTAACATTAAATCAAACACCACAGTGAAGTTACTTCTTTGCTTCGTGCGACATATAGCGGATCTGCCGTGTCTTGGCTTTTGCTATGCGTTGGTTCAGTATCCAGTCGATATTTTACTGTCAATCCAGCCTCTTCAAACCAACCTAATAGTTCTTCACGAGACCGCAAATTTAGATGCTCCGCTAAGTCTGACAAAATGAGCCAAGCCTCGCCATTCTCAGTCAAATGTTGTCTTACTCCTTTTAAGAATCCTCGAAGCATAGCACTTTTGGGATCATAGACTGCATACTCTAAAGGGGAGCTGGGCTTGGCTGGCAACCAAGGTGGGTTACAGACTATTAGACTTGCCTTAGGCGCTTGTTTTGGAAACAAGTTAGCTTGTTGCAATTGAACGTCTGATAGCTTTAAACGATCAAGGTTATCTTTTGCACAGTCTAAAGCACAAGGGTTTAGGTCGGTTGCTATTACCTGTTTAATACCTCGTCGCGCCAATAGAATAGCCAATAGACCGGTTCCCGTACCGATGTCATAGGCAACTTCGCAGGGTGACGGTAACGGTGCATCAAGTAACAGCTGTACATATTCTTGACGAGTCGGCGCAAAAACACCGTAATGCGGGTAAATGGATAACCCTAAAGCCTTAATCGGCACCCCTTTTTCTCGCCACTGAGCCGCCCCTATTGCCCCTTGTAACTCACGTAGAGACAATACGCACGATTCATTCAGTTCACCAAAAGCAGCAGTACATGCCGCACTCACATCAGGCGCGCGGCGTAATTGACTAATATATCCAGCATCCAACTGCAAAAGCAGACGGCTTAATATTCGAGAGCGTTGACTTTGAGCCAAACGATTTTTATGAAATAGATTCGATAAAGCCTTTGAATCTGAAGTTTGATTTGAACCACTTTCATTTTGAGCCGCTTTTTTGGCTGCTTTCTCACTTTTGCGCAGCTCATTACGCTCAATACGTCTTTGTAGCGCTTGAATAAGCTGTTTAGCGTTTTGAAAATCACCTTTCCATAGCATAGACGTGCCAGCATTCGCTAAGCGATAAGCCTCACCTGCTGTTGTCGTATCATCAATAATTACCATACGTTTTGGTGCATCATAGCCGCTTTGCGATAACCAGCGTGCTTGATGCTCTGATCCGTTCTCTTGCCACTTTACATACTGCTTTGTTGGTTCTAACACAAGTTCTGCCTTTCACTTATAAATTTAATGGGCATATCATACACTATAGACTGTCTTAGATTTAAAACTATTACTTGTCATCTCCAACTAGCGTGTTGATAGCTAGAGAAGATAGGTTGTTTTCAAAATTGTTAGCAACCTTCTTATAAAGATGTTGAAGAAATAGCATATCAACTTCTTAAAGCTGCTTATAAGCCTGCTTAAAACTATTTATGGTATGATTATTTCATCCTAAATCTTTTGTTGATTAAGTCATCCTCTAAACTAGTTAAGCGTTGTAATATTATATATGACAAAGTCCACCGAACCGTCTACCTCTTCTAAATCTTTAACCATTCTCCATACCTCAGACTGGCATCTGGGTCGACGTCTGTACGGTCAATTACGCTATGAAGAGTTTGAAGCGTTTTTGGCGTGGTTAGAAGACTCAATCAGCCACTATACAGTTGATGTCCTAATAGTCGCAGGTGATATTTTTGATACCATGACACCGAGCAATCGAGCACAATCGCTGTATTATGAATTTTTGGGCCGGGTTGCTCATTCAATCTGTCAGCATATCGTCATCGTTGCTGGCAATCACGACTCCCCTACCTTTCTTGATGCGCCCAGCAATATATTAAAATTTTTAAATGTGCATGTAATCGGAACAGCGTGTGAGGATCTAAAAGCCGAGGTGTTGACCCTCAATGATAGCGAAGGCACTCCTTGTTGTATCATAACTGCTGTTCCTTATTTGCGTGATCGTGATGTTCGCAGTAGTCGAGCGGGCGAGTCTGATAGCGATAAAGACAGCAAAGTCATAGAAGGTATCAAAGCACATTACGATGGCGTGGCAGAAATTGCCAAAGCCCAACAAGTTAAGCTTAAAGAACAATACCAACGTCATATTCCTATTATCGCTACCGGTCACTTGTTTGCCTCTGGTGGACGTACCACAGATGATGACGGCGTTCGCAATCTATATGTTGGCTCATTGGGTAAAATATCGGCTGATATGTTTGCAGACTGTTTTGATTATGTGGCGCTGGGTCATTTGCATGTACCGCAACGGGTCGGTGGACGTGAGCACATTCGATATAGTGGTTCGCCAATTCCAATGGGTTTTGGGGAGGCTCGCCAGCAAAAGCAAGTTTTGTTGATTCAGTTTGGCGACTTTATAAATGAGCATTTAGATGATAGCCAACCTTTGCAATCTGAGCCAAATGAAACCTTTATCACCCCAAACTTACAAACATCTACGTCAGAAATATCTACTTCTGAAACACGCTCAAAAACATCGGTTAAGCCTAAACTTAAAAATCAAGACAGTCTATTTATTGATGATTTGTTTGCAGGTCTTGATGATGAACTTGATGAAAGCAATAACGACGAAGATAATACCCATAAATTGTCTGAAGAAATCCCGACTGAAACTATTACAACTGATCCAGCTAATGTAGATCGCTTCGAGACAGACAGCTTTGATACAAATGACATCGACTCGCCTACTCCTGTTTATCACGATCACGATAAGCAGATGCAGATTACCTCTATACCCATCCCTACTTTTCAAAAGTTAATGCAGATTAGAGGAGATATGACACATATTGAGCAGTCCATAAATACGCTTCCTAAAGATGAGGTTATTTGGTTGGAAGTTATCTATGAAGGTAATGAAATCGTTAGTAATTTTAATGAGTTAATACAGGCGTTATTAGAAGGCACCTCATTTAAAGCGTTAAAAATAAAGAACACGAATAATTATAATAAAGTCTTAACGTCTGAGAATAGTACCGAGACGCTACAAGATCTGAATGTGATGGAAGTATTTGAGCGCTGTATGACAGTGCATGATATCGCTGAGTCACAAAAGGATGAGCTTCGGGATGCTTATCAGCAGATACTGCATGAAGCGACTCATGAGGATGTTAATTCGGGTGAGGTTTAATTTAAGTAAGACGTATTTAAACAGTCAAATCTTCAAGAAAACTAATTAACGCTTATCAACACCGCATCTAGTCGTCTTAAATACTCTTGACTCGTAAATAACACCCTGATGGTTTATCCTATAAAGCCCCAACCAATATAAACATACATACAGGTTGTAAAATTTGGATATGCTATGAAACCGCCCTTTACCCTCACCAATACCATGCTAAATCAAATCGTGCTAATCTCACAACAGATAGGACGATTAGAAGTAGCCTATGAAAGGCAACTGCACCTAAGAAAAGACAATCGTCTGCGTTCTATTCAGTCTTCATTAGCCATAGAAAATAACTCATTAACCCTAACGCAAGTGACTGATATTATCAACGGTAAACGGGTGCTTGGCAACCCTAAAGAAATTCAAGAGGTTAAAAACGCCTATGATGCATATGAGCAAATCTTAAAATTTGACCCTTATAGCATCAATGATTTTTTAACAGCACATGGGATGATGACAAAGGGCTTGGCAGATTATTCAGGGGAATGGCGAAAAGGCGATATTGGCATCTATGACAGTTCAGGCAATCTTATCCATATGGGAGCACGCCCACAGTTTGTACCTAAGCTCATGACGGATTTATTTAACTGGGCAAAAACCGACGACACGCCTATCTTAATAAAAAGTGAGGTGATGCACTATGAAATTGAAGTCATACACCCCTTTAGTGATGGAAATGGGCGCATGGGTAGGTTGTGGCAAACCGTATTATTAAGTCTGCAAAACCCTGTGTTTGCATGGTTACCTGTAGAGACGATTGTCTATGAAAACCAAGCACAATATTATAGAGCACTAGGGCTCGCAGATAAAGCCAATAACTCCACTGTGTTTATTGAGTTTATGCTTGATGCTATTTTGAATATGGTCAATGCCTATACTAATGGGGGTACTGATAAAGACGTTAGCTATAATCCTGATAACGCCAAAACCACTGATGTGAGCGATAAATCGGTAGAAATGAGCGATAAGAATGATGATTTGAGCGATAAAGATAGCGAAATGGGCGATAAAGTTGATATAGTGAGCGATAAATTAAGTAAACTGACTGACAACGAAAAACAAGCCTATTTGTTGATTAGCGAATTCTTACAGACAAATTCGAGTATTAGCAATAGTGACGCTCAAATCTTGATACGCAAATCCGCCTCTACCGTCAGACGCTACCTAAACGCTTTAGTTCAGCAAGATTTATTAGTCGCCAGTGGCGAGCGCAAAGCTAGAAAATATCGTTTGCCCGATCAAATTTAATGTCACTTGTACATAGCATAAAGAAGTGTTTGAGCGTTGCATGATATCGCTGAATCACAGAAGGACGAGCTACAGGATGCTTATCAGCAGATATTGCATGAGGCGACTCATGAAGATGTTAATTCGGGTGAGGTTTGAATCAAGTAAGATTAGAAGTTTGTGTAGTGTTGTTCACTCTATATAAATCTAAGCATTAAAAAAATCGAATACTCATACATAATTATCAGTAGTATGAAGTCTAAATAAATTTAGTACACCCTATCACTTTTATATCAGTACTGATATAATACAATAAGTAATTAAAAGGATTTTATGAAAGATATTGAGTTTTTGGGGACTTCATTAGATGAAGTTCGTTCATTTCCTGAGAACATAAAGCATGATACAGGATATCAACTTCATAAAGTTCAATTAGGCGATATGCCAGATGATTTTAAACCCATGCATAGTATAGGCAGTAGTGTTATCGAAATTCGACTTAAAGACGCTAATGGTATTTACCGAGTCATTTACACTGCTAAATTCGCTGATGTTATATATGTTTTACACGCCTTTACTAAAAGGACTCAAAAAACACCTCATTCAGATATTACGCTTGCTAAATCAAGGCTAAAAAAGCTTATAAAGGAGTTACAAGATGACTAGATATACGTCTGTATTTGATGCCATAAGTGATACGCCTGTTCAAAGTGCTAACTTAAAAATGCGTGCTGAGTTAATGCACCATATTACTGATTTAGTTAAGCATATGTCAGGCACTCAAAGTGAAATTGCTAAACGTTGTGGAATTACTCAACCTCGGCTAAATGATTTGTTGCACGGAAAAATTAGCAAATTCAGCTTAGATGCTCTCGTCAATATTAATGCAAATTTGGGTGTCGATATTAGTTTAGATTTCACTCAAAGGAAGTCAGAGGGTGATTTAGTAGATGTGGATTGAGTATTGATTAATTTTCAGTAGGCGATAGTAATTCTTTAGGATAAGAGCTCTGTCTAAGTTTTCTATATTTTATTTCTACCTAACCAAGACATATCCGCCTTTAGATTTAATATTCCTTCGATTTTATTAGTAACAATATCAATAGCACTAATTAGTCTTGCATCTATATCACTATATTTAATACCTCCACTTAGAATCTCAATAGCTTCTACCCGAGTAAAATTTAGAGGCATCTTTCTTAATTGTTTACTATCTAGAAAATAATGCGTCAAAAAATTTCGAAGTTGTCCTTGACCTAAGAGCCACTTAACATCATTGCTAGCAAATATAGATTTAAAAAAGAATTTTTCTGTAGTAGTTGGATCATTTTGCATAATCAAAGATTGTATTTTTCTTAAAGAGCTTAAAGTATGATATACATTTACAAACCTTAATCTTAATAGACATAGACTTCCTTCTTGGAAAAACTGCGAAGTAATGTATCTTGTATAATTAAGCCGTACCAATAATAATGATAAAGCAGGTGCGAAATTTTTATTACTATTCTGAAAATTAATACGTGAATATAGTTTTTTACTTTTTATATCCTTTGTCTCATATTGACGAATATTTGATTTATATTTTGTTAACTCGATATCTTCATTAACATCAACATCAACATCAAATTCATTTATAACAGTCTGAAGATAAACACCAATACTTTGCCCTAATTCAAATGCATACTTTTCATCAAATTTAAAATTTGGTCCAAAGTCATAAATGGTTGAATGAGTAGTTGTAATAAATCTACCCTTAAATTGGGTAATACCCATATCATCAATTAGGAAAGGAAGTATAGAACCTATATTATTAGAATTAAGCTCTTTATACCTTTTGATTTCGTTTTCATCAATAGTTTTTAGGATAGACAAGACTTCATAGAAGTCTTTTTTTGAGTCAAATAACTTAGCTCGATGACGACTGAGTCTTAGTTTATCTATTGCATCATTATCGAACAATTGTTTCATTTCGGGATTTATTCTTGTAATTACATCATAGCTTTCAATTGTAAACATTGCTATTTCAGTCATAAAACCATTAAGCAGTAGACCTACTTCAGGTAAGCTATGAATTTGCATGTACATATTTTTAAAAGCTATAGTATCGTCGATACAGGCTTTTAAAGCTTGTTTTTCATTCAATGACTCAATGCTCATATTGCCATCAAAACCCCAAATTTTGAAAGATTCTACTAAAAGCTATAATGTAAAAGTTAAATTGATACAATTAGTTCGAACGTTGCGTTAAATTATGATACTAAATAATTATTTAAAATTAGTTTTACTACTCTACGTCAACCTACCAGTTTACCTACTTTTTTAAATTGAAATCTATACAATTTTTTTATTTGATACACTAACCTTTCATCGGAGGAGCGGTTTAGCCTCGATTTGAGAACCTTTAAAAAATTGCACTGTCATTTTAGGTTCGCAAGAAAAAATCCCCTAAAGGGGATTTTATGGAAAGATATACCCTGAGTTAAGAAGATACAAGCTAAAGCGAGATTAGCTACCAATCCTGATTAACTTCAAAGCATCCTTTTAACTTCTTATTTCTTATATTTATTCTAAGATGACATCATGCGCCTAATCGAACTACGACTTAAAAATTTGAATTCCTTGAAGGGCGAATGGCGTATCGACTTTAGCGATTCGGCGTTTGTGAATGAAGGGATTTTTGCCATTACTGGTCAGACGGGTGCGGGTAAGACCACAATTTTGGACGCCATTTGTTTAGCGCTGTATGGGGCGACCCCTCGCCTTGGTGAGATTACCTCAACCAATGATGTGATGACTCGGCAAACGGGGGAATGTTATGCCGAAGTGGTGATTGAGTTGAACGGGGCGCAGTACCGATGCCGTTGGGGTCAACGCCGAGCGTATGGTAAGTCTGATGGGAATTTGCAAAGTGCGACGCATGAGATCGCCGAGGTAAATACCGATAATCCAAGTGCGGGCGATAAAGTATTAGAAGAAAAATCCTCGCTGACTAAAAAGAAAATTATTGAACTGACGTCGATGGATTTTTCTCAGTTTACCCGTTCTATTTTGCTGGCACAGGGCAGTTTTTCAGCATTTTTGAAGGCGAACGCTGATGAACGCGCCGATATTTTGGAGAAGATTACCGGTACACAGATTTATGCCGATATCTCTAAAAACGTGCATGAGAAGTTTCGTTTCGAGAAAGAAGAGTTGGATCGGATGCAAGCAGTAGCAAATAGTTTGTCGCTGTTGGATGCTGATACCGAAGCAGAGTACCGAGAGACGATTGACACTTTGAGTGGTGATCTGGATATTAAGAAAGCCACGCAGGCAGGGTTTGAGACGCAAATTAAGTGGCTGGATGCGGTTGCGGATTTACAAGGTAAGCAAAAGCAGTATCAGCATGATGTACAGGATGCTGAGCAGGCGAAGTTGGGGTTTACAGCGGATGCCGAGCGTTTGGATAAGGCAAACAAGGCGCTTGAAATTAGCAATGATTTTAATCAACTGGTGATCTATCGTCAGCAATTGGACAGCTTAAAAACAGATCAGAATCAATGTAAGCAGGATCTGACTGAAGCTCAAGGTCAGTTTAGCCAAAATAAGGTTGATTTAGACCATGCCATATCAGCTGAGCAAACAGCATCGGATCAGTATGAGAAAGCACAACCTTTGATAGGTGACATAAGGGGACTCAATGGTCAAATTTCGCAGACTCAACAGCGTTTGGACGACCAACAAACTCGTTATGACTCGCTGACCACCAATATTGATGCGTTAAACGCTTCTTTAAAGACGTCTAAAGTTGATCAAGCGCAATTGAAGACTCAGCTGGATAAAGCAACCGATTATCTTGCTACTCACTCGCATCATGAGCAACTTGTCAGCCATATTGAGTCATTTCATCAGCTTGGGAAGCAGATTAAAAGCTTGTTAAGCAATAATGCGGATAAGGCGTTACATAGAAGTCAGGCGTTGAGTAACTTGGCGCAGTTAACGCAGAAACTTGAAACGCTCAAGAGTAGCCAGCAACAGGCGGATGGTCAAATTGAACGTAAAAAACAAGAGGTTGACTCTTTAAAGGCACAACATCGTAATTTATTGCAAGGGCAAACCTTACAATCGCTACGTCATCAACTAAACCATATCGACCAAAGTGACAAACAGCTTAGAGATATGCGTGCGCAATTTTGTCAGATAGGTGAGCTTAGCTCACAAGTACAGGCGTCTCTTTCTTTACTACCCAGTAGTCAAGCTAAGATTGATAAGTGTCAACACCGTATTGAGGAAAATGAACAGACGCTTGATAGACTAAATACTGAGTATGAGGATAAAAAGACCAATCTAGAGCTATTGCAACAGGTCGCTAAACTTGAGGATTTTATACATCTGTTGCAACACGATGAGCCTTGCCCGCTGTGTGGGTCGCTTGAGCATCCTTATGCGAGCAATCATCCGTTGTTAGAGAACACGTCACAAGATGGTTTGGATAAGCCCTCACCCATTGCTGAACTTAAAAACCGTTTAGGTGAATTATCGAATGAAATTAAGAATATCGAGAGGCTTATTGCTGAAGATAAAATTAATTTGGCAACTTCGAAAAATGAGCTGAACGGTTATCAAAAACAGTTAAGTGATCAGTTAGCCCAAGCATCAAATTTAGTCGTTAATAATTCATCACAGATAGCGACCTTTAAACAACTATTAAATAACGTTAGCCCTAAGCTTGTAGAGATTTTTGATAACTATTCATTAGTGACGAAACTCAATGACTCGCAACAGACTTTGGAAGCTAAGTTAAATAATCATGATTTTGATAAACCTGCTAGAGATATCTCTAACGAAGCGCTAATAAATGTAAAAGCGACAGCCGATGATTTAATATCACTATTGCAAAACGTTATACAGGATTTAGCTTCGCAAAAGGACGCGCTTAACACGGTGCTTGATGATCACGATAGGTTAATGCACGACATTAACCAAAGCGAAACGGCACTTAAAGCTCTGCAAGATAATGCCCACTCTGCTTTGCAAGCAATATATGATATCGAAACAGAGATTAAACTGAGTCAACAACAAGTTGCCAGTGATGACGCTTATATTGAGAGTAATTTTACAGAGATTGAGCGCTTGGTTCAGTCTATCCGTCATCTAGCCAGTCCCTATAAGGGTGATGATAATGATAAGTGGACAATCCTTACTACTAAATTGGATGAATTAAGTGACTCTATAATCAATAAACAGGTTCTAACCATACCTGAGTCTGAAACGTATATAGAAACTCTGCGCAATTATTGTAGAGGGATGCAACAACTTCAAAAGGACTATGACCAACAGCGAGAAATTAGCCAATCGCTAAGTAGTGAAATCAGCAATTTAACTACAAGTATCAAAGGCTTAGTGACTCAGATTGAACAGTTGCAAAGTGAACGGGATTCTTTAACTGGGTCTATCAAGGATTTGCAAGCCAATCTGAAATCACTTCAAGGCAATAGACAAACGCACTATCAGAAGATGGTTAGTGAGCTTAATATTCAGGTGCCCATTGTTGAGAATGTTGATATTGATATTGATATTGATGTTGATGTTGATGATAAAGCCAGCAATGGAGTAGCTCCTGCTTATGAAGTTGCCGACATAGACGCCATTGATAAACGCCTGCGTTTGGCAATGGATAGGGCCAGATTAACGTTATCTAAGGTGAGAGAATCATTTAATAATAACCAACAGCGTATTGAACAACTTAAGCAACAAGGGTTAAAACTGGATAAGTTGATAACAGAAACCAGTGAAAAGTTAGACCAGCAACAAACTGTGTTTAATGGATTGTTAAAAGATAATAACTTTAATGATGAAAGTGAGTTTAAAGAGGCCATGTTGGAGCGTGAGACTCGTGAGGCATTAGCCAGACAACAACAGCAGATAGACAGTGATTTAAAAATTGCGCAACATAGACTTGAGGATACCAAAAAGCAACTTGAAGAAAAACTGGCTAATCCATTAGTTGAGCATGGTGAAGACTATGAAGATAATGAAACCGTTAAAGCTACACTTACGACCAAACTGTTAGCAATAGACGGTGAGATATCAGAGCTTAATAAACAAATCGGTGCACTTGAACAAAAACTTAAAGACAATGAAGCCAATAAAGCCAATCAACAGGCGCAACTTGAGGCGATTAAAGAGCAACAACAATCATTTGCAGTTTGGCGTAATTTACGCGAGCTCATTGGCTCAGCAGATGGTAAAAAATATCGTACCTTTGCACAAGGTTTGACCTTCCAAATCATGGTCAGCAACGCCAATACCCAGCTTAAAAAGATGAGTGATCGTTACCTGCTTACCCGTGATGAGGAAAATCCGCTAGAGCTAAACGTTATTGATGACTATCAAGGTGGTGAGATTCGTAGTACCAAGAATTTGTCGGGCGGTGAAGGGTTTATTATTAGTCTGGCATTGGCGCTTGGATTGTCCAAAATGGCGAGTCAAAATATCAGTGTAGATTCGTTATTTTTGGATGAAGGATTTGGCACACTTGATGAGGACTCGCTCGATATTGCCCTTGATACTTTGACTAACCTGCAAGCTGAGGGTAAATTAATTGGGGTCATCTCACATGTTCAGAGCTTAAAAGAGCGAATACTAACTCAAATTAAGGTTGAAAAGATATCGGGTGGGCACAGTCAGATTAGCGGAGCAGGGTGTTATGCTGTGGAAACATAACTTTATACCTCAACCTCAACTTAATAGCCGGCAATATTAATAACTGAATTATTAACAGTACTTTTAGCTGCTCAATTGGAAAATACTGAAAAGGGTTGCAATTCCCCCTTTTTTCAAAGGGGGATTTAACCGAAAACTCATCCCCAAGCCTATTTTTACCTTGAGTTTAATATTCCGCATTCTAATAATGACTTACACGTGAGAAGATAGAGCGGTTTAGCCCTGACAGTAGCGGATATACTTGGTGAAGCAAAGGGCTGATACGCTTGCTTTAAACCGTTATCGCAAAGCAGGAACGGGTTAAAGCGTAGCGGTTAGCCCTTTGCAAACCAAGATAGTAGCGGATGGCAGGATTAGCTACATAATCTAAAAAACAGCCAGCTACTCGCTAATCAATTTATTTATCTCGCTAATCATGACGGATAAGGCAGACAAGCTAACCGTGGAGCCTTCAAGATTCTCCATTTCGCTGGCCATACTCTCAATAGACGGTTTATGAGCATTTTGCCACTGTTGTAACGCTTGCTCAGGCTCTTCCTGTGATAGCAACTTGGTCATCATCTGTCTGATACTGCGTGATAGCTCGTTAAGTAGCGCATAACGGGCACGTCTGTCCCAATGATCTTGCTGTGGTAGATGCTCGACCTTATCCATTAGCCAGTCGATATGCAGGTTTTGATACACTTCGAAATACAGCTTCGCTACCGCATCAATCGTGCAGTCATATTGCTCTGCCAATAATACGGTATCTAACGCATCGATGGCATACGGTAAGATAGCAAAGGTCTGAGAATCACTTTGATCTAAGCCTACCGAATTTAGATCTGCAATATCATCTTCCAGATTTGCATCAAACTGGGTAGCAATGATGCCTTGAGGCTGGGTCAACTCCTCTACCCCTTTTTTAAAGCGATCAACCGTATTTGCAACTTCTAAATCACTGCCATAAGCATTGATTAACCAGACGATACCTTGCTCTAGGACGTCTCTTATTCTGTTTTCGAGCTCTAGTAAGGTAATGGCATCGACTTGATTATCGAGTGCTTCAAGCGTTTTCCAGCTTTGAGTAACTTGGAAAATATCTCTGGCAATCGCATACGCTCGGATAATGGTCGCAATGGATTGATTGGTCTCTTCAAATAAGCGGAAAATCGCTTCGATACCCAGACGGTTGACCACACTATTGGTCAAGTAGGTACTGATAATCTCACGATGCAAACGATGCCGCGTCATCTCATCAAAGAACTGATTTGCTAGCTTATCAGGGAAATACTTACGTAGCTCATTAACAAAATAAGGATCATCAGGTAGATCTGACTCTAGTAACTGATCGTATACCCACATTTTGCCATAAGCTAATATCACCGACAGTTCAGGACGGGTCATGCCAGCACCAGTACGCATGCGCTGCTCAATAACCTCGTTTGAGGGTAAGAACTCTATCGCCCGATCAAGACGTCCTTCTGACTCTAAAAAGTCAATAATACGTTTGTGATCGGTCAGATTGTCCGCTGGATTCAGATGACTGAGCTCAATGGCTTGAGGCTGTAGATAGTTTTGACGCAGTACTAACTCGGCCACCTCGTCGGTCATACTCTTTAGCAGATCATTGCGCTGTTTAATGGTCATATCACCTTGCTCGACCACTTTGCCTAGTAATATCTTAATATTAACTTCGTGGTCTGAGCAGTTGACACCACCTGAGTTATCAATGGCATCGGTATAGAGATGTCCGCCGTCGTGCTCTGGACCTCCGCATAACGCAAATTCAATACGGCCTTGCTGGGTACAGCCTAAATTGCCCCCTTCGCCAAATACTTTGGCTCGAATGTCTTTACCATTGACTCGAACGGCATCATTGGCCCTATCGCCAACATCAGCATGGCTCTCATCGCTGGATTTGACATAGGTACCGATACCGCCATTCCAAATCAGATCAACGGGCGCTTTTAACAGCCTATTAATCAGCTCGTTAGGGGTTAATGAATCCTCTTCAATATCAAAGGCCGACTTCATCACAGGGGTCATATCAATGGACTTATCTTGACGTGAAAAGACACCGCCCCCTTCGCTTATTAATGACTTATTATAATCATCCCAAGTAGAGCGTTCTAATTTGAACAGTCTTTCACGCTCTGCAAACGAGCTTTCTAAGTCGGGATTCGGGTCGATAAAGATATGCAGATGGTTGAAGGCAGCTTGTAATTTGGTATATTTGGACAATAGCATGCCATTACCGAACACGTCACCACTCATATCACCGATACCGACCACGGTAAAGTCATCTTTATTCTGGATATCACGACCTAGCATTCTAAAGTGACGTTTTACCGATTCCCAAGCACCGCGGGCAGTGATACCCATCGCTTTGTGGTCATAACCAACTGATCCGCCTGAGGCAAACGCATCATCTAACCAAAAGCCATATTCCGCGGCGACACCGTTGGCAATATCTGAGAAGCTTGCCGTGCCTTTATCGGCTGCGACCACCAGATAAGGGTCATCTTCATCATGGCGCACCGTGTCTTTAGGCGCCACGACGTTGCCATCGACTATGTTATCTGTGATATCTAGCATGCCTCTTAGGAAAGTCTGATAACAGGCCACCCCTTCTTTTTGAAAGGCTTCTCGGCCATCAGCGGGTGTTTTTTGCTTGACGATAAACCCGCCTTTTGAGCCGACAGGGACGATAACGGCGTTTTTCACCATTTGTGCTTTGACTAAGCCCAATACTTCAGTGCGGAAATCTTCCATGCGATCGGACCAGCGCAGACCGCCCCTTGCCACCTTTCCGCCACGTAAATGAATTGCTTCTACCCTTGGTGAATACACAAAGATTTCAAACATGGGTTTTGGCTTAGGAAGGTTTGGTATCTTATCGGCTGCAAACTTGAACGAAAGCCTATCTTTACGATTGCCTTGCTCATCACGCTGATAAAAGTTGGTACGAAGCATGGCATTGATTAAATCTAGATACCATTGCAGGATTCTATCTTCATCTAAACTCTCAACTTTTGATAATGCGTCTTTCAGCTGATCTTTAAGTTTACTGACTTTAGTCTGACGGTCATCATTGCCAATCGATGGATTCATACGGGTATCAAACAACTCAACCAATAACACGGCAATATCACCATGCTTCACTAAAGTTTGTTGAATGTAGTTGCTTGAGAACGGGGCTTTAGCTTGCAGTATATAGCGCATCAAGGCACGTAAAACGACGACTTCAAACGTTCCTAAACGCGTAGACAATACCAACTCATTTAGCGGATCACTCTCAACCCGCCCTGCCCATATTTGTGCCAAGCTGTCTTCAAACTGCTCACGAACGACCTTCATATCGATAGTCTTAGCGTGACGCAGTGTGAGCTCATATTCTTGGAGCCACAGAGGGGTTTCAGCCACATCAAACTCATAAGTCTGGGCTGAAATCACCGACACCCCAAAATTCTCAAGTATGGGTAATATATGAGACAAGATCGCAGGCTTATTTAAGCCGTATAACTTGAGGTGTAATTGATTTTGGGCATCCCCAGTCGATTGATAAATCTTCCAAATCATGGGGTTATCAGTGCTAAGGCTAGCCAGCCGCTTAGTATCGGCTAAGCCAGTGCGCGCATCAAAATGCTCTTTATAAGCTTCAGGAATACTCTGTAAGAAGGTCTTTAATAAGCTATTGGCTTTTTGTTCGCCAAGGGTCTCTACCATCACTTGTTGATATTGATCCGCCCAGTCATCCATTAAGGTATTAAGCTCTTCCTCTAACTGTCTTAAATCGACATCATTGATTTTTCCGGGTTCGGTTCGCACATGGACATGGACTCGAGCATGAAAGGATTCATCAAACTCAGTGGTAAAGCCCGAAGAATACCCATTAAATGCGTTGACCAAGGCTTGTTGTACTTTTAGACGTATATCGGTGTTAAATTTCTCATTAGGAATGTAGACCAAGCACGACACAAAGCGCTGATAATGATCCACTCGAGCAAACAAGCTTAATCGTTTTTTATCTTTGATTTGCGCAATCCCAGAGACGATAGCATAGAGCTCATCGGTGCTGGCTTGGAATAAATCATCACGAGGCAAGGTATTGATAATGTGAATGTATTTATGATAGTTATAACCGTCTTCTGGGAAGTCGGCCATTTTCATAATCTTCTGACACTTCTCACGTAATAATGGAATTTCTTGTACGGTGAGCTGATACGCTTGTGAGGTTAATAACCCGATAAAGCGATACTCACCGATTAGTTTGCCGGCTTCGTCGTATTTATGAATACCTAAGAAATCCATATATACCGGGCGATGAATGGGAGATCGTTGACTTGATTTTGACAGCAACACCACCCGTGGTGCGGTCATCAATACTTTTAAACGACTGGGTAATTGAGAAAAGCTCTTCGACTGCGTGTCCTCAGATTCACCTTGCAAGAGTCCTAAACCACTATTACCCACAGCTATCAAGTCTATTTTGTCCGCTACTTCATTAGACACAGCACCAGAATCTGTTAAGTCTTTATTGTGTAACGCATCAATACCTTCGATGCGATACTCTCTAAACCCTAAAAAGATGAAGTGATCGTCTAATATCCATTGTAAGAACTGTTTTATCTCTTCAGCTTTGTGGTAAGCCTCTGGGATTGGGTTTTTACCCAAATCCTCTTTAATGTCGATGAGCTTATGACGCATCGCTTGCCAATCACCCACTACAATATCTAATGTTGAGATTTTCTCTTTAATAAACGCTTCTAATGCCTCCATGGTGGCTTTATCAGTGCGCTCAATGTCACAGTGTATTACTGACAAATACTTGGTATCACTATTTTGTACATCCTGGACAGTGCAAATAGCACCTGACTCATCTCTTTCAATATCGATAATGGTGTTATGGATACTGTGTACATCGAGCCCATGTTCCTCGATACACATGGATAAGGTATCTACTAAAAATGGGCGGTTGTATGCTACCAATTGCAAGACCGTATGACTGCTATGGAAATGATGCTCTTCAACATTGGGATTGAACAGACTTAACTTGGGCTGGTTGTCTTGATACGACTTTAGCAATACAAAATGGTGTAACGCAATACCAGCTAAGTCTTCATCAGACTCACTATCGGCGATCCTAGTGGCCAAATTACGGTAATAGACGGTGATGAAGTCTTTAAATAATTGTTTGTCTTCACTGACATAGTCTTGGGCGATATTAACGATGTTTTCAAGACGCTCAGTGGTTAAAGAAGCATATGGTTGCATTTGTTATCCTTATTGTTAACTTTGTGAATACATTTTTATTTAGGTTTTTTATTGATTAATTATTCGGTTGGTTATTAAATCGGTTTTTTTGGCTGAAAGTTCATCAGAATAGTTAATGTTCGATTAAATTGAGAATAAATTAAGGACGAGTACAGTTTTATTGTCGGCATGAGTTCATTCGGTCACGATTTGATGTAATTCGTATTATAAACCCTAGATTCTACATTCTGATGACTACAGACTAAAGCGTTTAATAATGTTTCATAGGTAGGTATACTACCCATAATTATAAGTATGCAATTAGGGCCTAAATAATAAAATGAAAAATCAGCTAAATCGTTAACGTTCAAACTGTGCGGTAAGCGGAAACCCTGTTATAAATGTGTCAAATTTAAATGTGTTAAAATAGCAGGCGACTTTTAATTTTTAACTCTTATCACTTTTAAATCGTATCACTTTTTAAATCTTAATAATCGTTGCACTAAAATCTTTTCATTTTTTAAACTTGAATGCCTCTTTGCAAAACGGGATGTCTTTATGTCTTCTGTCAAACCTTCGAATAGTCCTAATAAGCATAAACCCTTCGAAAAAGAGGCGTTAGACAATACCTCTAACTCTGAACAAACATCAGATACTTACGCCTTCATGCCAGAGTTGCAACCGAATGATACATCCCTCGTTAACCCCTCATTTAACACAGCTGAGGGTGATACCAAATCTCACCTATTGGCCACTGGATATAAACTTTTGGCGCAAAAGGGGTTTACAGCAGTCGGTATTAAACTGATTTTAGATACAGCGGGCATTCCTAAAGGTTCTTTTTATCATTATTTTGCGTCTAAAGAAGCGTTTGGCGAAGCCGTTATCAGAGGGTATTTTGATCATTATAAAACGCGGTTGGATTTGATTTCAGATCAAAATATAAGTGCCCAACAGAAGTTATACACCTATTTTCAATATTGGTATGACACTCAGCAAAATGGCTGCGATCATGAAAAGTGTTTGGTCGTTAAGTTGAGTGGCGAAGTCGCCGATATCTCTGAACCCATGCGAGAAGCACTCTCTGGTGGTTACCAACAAACGATTAACTGGATTAGTGAACAAGTTAAGGCAGGTTGGAAGGATGGCTCGCTACCCAAACCTGATTTTGAGACATTGTCACAAAATATAGACCACCCGACTTCTGAAACAGAAGACTTGTATGAAGCAGAAGCTTTAGCTGCGCAAAGTGCAGCGAAGCGTTGGTATTACGGTTGGTTAGGCGCCAGTCTTATCGCTAAAACTAGCCAGTCTGATATCCCTTTACAAGAAATGTGGCTATCAACGACCAAAGAATTAGGGTTTGATTCAAAATAATACTCTATGAGTAAAAATTTATGAATAAAACACTAGGGCGTGTGGAACATTCGACCATGGCACTGGCGGAGACTATTGTTTAGTCAATTTGCAGTGAAATTTTTAATTCAACTATTTGTTGCGTGTACGCTCCCCTCTTTGCACAGTATGCTCAACAGCCAGATTTATAGAATTACTATAAGATTATTGGATAGATTTAGGATGATTTTGTAAAATTTACTAGACGACCGGTCTAATCTTAGCGTAGAATCCATTTATACATTAAGTACTATAATTTAACATTAACTTAATACTACCGCCTATGATGGCATACGAAGACTCCCCATAGCTCTTCATAACAAAGGTTCAAATATTTAAAAAAGGAAAATAATATGAATAACTTCCAATACCATAATCCCGTTCGTATCGTATTCGGTGAAGGCCAGATTGAACAATTGTCTAAACTGGTACCTGAAAACGCTCATGTATTAATCACCTATGGTGGCGGTTCAGCCAAACGTACCGGTACCCTTGACGAAGTTAAAACAGCACTTGAGTCTAATGGTAGTCGTGAGATTTTTGAATTTGGCGGTATTGAACCAAATCCTGAATTTACTACTCTAATGAAAGCAGCGGATATGGTGAATCAGCACGATATTGACTTCATATTAGCAGTCGGTGGCGGCTCGGTCATAGATGGTAGTAAATTTGTGGCGTTAGTGTCATCATTAAAAGATAAAGACGGTAGTGTATCTCGTGATAAAGCGTGGGAGGCACTAACCAGCTATTGCAAAGATATTAACTCTGCTGTGGACTTAGGAACAGTATTGACCATACCTGCCACAGGCTCTGAGATGAACTCTGGTGGTGTCATTAACTATAGTGAACGTCATGCAAAACTACCCTTTGGTAACCCTCTTGTCTATCCAAAATTTTCAATCCTTGACCCTACTAAGACCCTCACTTTACCTGAGCGTCAAGTGATGAATGGTATTGCTGATGCGTATGTTCACGTCATGGAGCAATATTTAACCTACCCTGTTAATGCCAAGGTACAAGATGCATTTGCAGAAAGTTTACTTAAAATACTCATTAGCGAGGGCTTGGCGGTTAAAGAGAATCCTGATGACCTTGAGATTCGTAAAAATATTATGTGGACCGCGACGATGGCATTGAACGGTCTCATTGGCGCTGGGGTCCCTCAAGACTGGACAACACATATGATTGGTCATGAGCTTACCTCGCTACATGGCATCGACCATGCCCGAACGTTAACGATTGTATTGCCTTCGGTTATGCGTGAGCTTAAAGAAAGCAAAAAAGAGAAGTTACTACAATATGCACATAATGTCTGGAATATCAATATCGAGGACGAGTCATTAACTGAAGATGAGATCATCGAAACCGCCATTATCTATACCGAAGAATTTTTTAGAAGTCTAGGTTTACCTGTCAATTTAGTGGACGCTGATTTAGATAAGACAGCAATTGAGCCTATTGTTAAGCAACTTCAAGAGCATGGTATGGTCAAGTTAGGAGAACATAAAGCCAATGACTTAGATGTCTCACGTCGCATTTTACAACGAGCAGCGGGTATCACAACACCGGACAATGCTTAACATCAAAACCGACCTAAAATCAGAAAGCACCTCTTATAATAAATCTTATTACAACTCGTAATAGTAAACATTTTAACGAGAACTAGGACTATAAAAATGACATTTGCAAACACACAGTCAAAAGACAGCAACCGTCAAATAAAACTGGCCAGCCGTCCTCATGGTAAGCCCACTGATGATAATTTTGAACTATCAAGCGCTGATATTCCTACCCCAGCGGCTAATGAAATGCTGCTACGCACCCTTTATTTGTCACTAGACCCTTATATGAGAGGTCGCATGAGTGATGCTAAAAGCTATGCCGATCCATTGCAAATTGGTGATGTGATGTTAGGGGCCACCGTGTCACAAGTGGTTGAGTCAAATCTCGACAATTTCAAACAAGGCGATATTGTCATTGCTTATTCAGGGTGGCAGGATTATAGCGTGAGTGATGGCGAAGGCGTCTATAAACTGACCAGTGACATGTGCCATCCCTCATATGGTTTGGGCGTGCTGGGTATGCCAGGATTTACAGGCTATATGGGTTTAACGGATATCGGTAAGCCTCAAGCAGGTGAAACCTTGGTAGTTGCAGCGGCGACAGGTCCAGTGGGCGCCACCGTCGGTCAAGTGGGCAAATTGCATGATTTAAAGGTCATCGGTGTCGCTGGTGGTGCAGATAAGTGCAAATATGCGGTTGAAGAGTTAGGCTTTGATCAGTGTATCGATCACTATGCCGATGACTTTGAAGAGCAGCTAGCAGCAGCTTGCCCAGATGGTATTGATATTTATTATGAAAACGTCGGTGGCCGTGTCTTCGATGCTGTATTGCCGCTACTCAACGCCCATGCGCGTATTCCGGTTTGTGGTCTTGCTGCTCATTATAATCAGACTGAGTTACCAGAGGGTAAGGACCGCTTAAGCTTATTGATGAGTACGATTTTAAGACAACGCTTAACCGTTAAAGGCTTTATTATATTTGAAGAGTACGGTGACCACTTCCCTCAATTTCTACAAACCATGGGTCAACTGGTCTCAGAAGGTAAAATTAAGACCAAGGAACACATCATTGATGGGTTAGATAATGCACCTCAAGGTTTTTCCGATATGTTAGAGGGTAATAACTTTGGTAAAACAGTGGTTAAGGTTGCTGACCCTGAATAAATATAGTCAAAGAACTTTTAAGTAGTCACAAGGCAACCGAGTGCAATTACTACTGCAGTAGGCTTAACGAGGTTAACGCCGTAACTCTTTATAAGTTCGCCGACTATACAATCATAGTGACATCACTAAAAAGATGCTTATCACTTTCAACCTAATCAAAACCAATACACACAAAGGATAAAAGGATAAATAATGAAAATTTTAATGGTATTAACGTCTCATGATAGTCTTGGAGATACAGGTAAGAAGACTGGCTTTTGGCTAGAAGAGTTTGCAGCTCCCTATTATGCCTTTAAAGATGCTGGTGTAGATATCACGCTAGCGTCACCTGCTGGTGGTCAACCCCCACTTGATCCCAGCAGTGATTCGGCAGATGCTCAAACCGAATCTACAGATCGGTTTAAAGAAGATAAAGCCGCTCAGGAACTTTTAGCGACGACTCATAAACTAGCAGATATCAACGCTGCTGATTATGATGCAGTATTTTACCCAGGTGGCCACGGACCAATGTGGGACTTAGCTATTGACAAAAAATCGATTTCCTTAATTGAAGACTTTGTAAATACCGATAAGCCAGTAGCCTTCGTTTGCCATGCGCCTGCGGCACTTAAAAATGTAAAAGTCGGTGGTGAGTATTTAGTAAAAGATAAGAAAGTAACGGGCTTTAGCAATACTGAAGAAGACGCGGTTGGTCTGACTGATGTTGTTCCTTTCTTGCTAGAAGATGCTTTAAAAGAAAATGGTGGTCTTTACGAAAGAGGACCTGACTGGCAGTCATACGTCGTAGAAGATGGCTTATTAGTAACTGGTCAAAACCCTGCTTCATCTGAAGAGGTTGCCAAAAGACTTATTCATAAACTTCAGTCTTAAGGAGCCTTAAATGATTAAATTACACCATCTTAATCAGTCGCGCTCATTACGCATATTATGGCTATTAGAAGAACTCGGACAGCCTTATGAAGTCATAAGCTACAAGCGGGATCCTAAGACAAGTCAAGCTCCTGAAAATTTGAAACAGATTCATCCATTAGGTAAGTCACCCGTCATTGAACTTGATGGACGTATCATTGCCGAGTCTGCGGCTATCACTCAGATTTTAATAAATCGCTTTGCCTCTTATAGTTTACGTCCTGCCTTAGACACCCCTGACTATGAAGATTACCTACAGTGGATTGAATTTGCCGAAAGTTCACTGATGGTGCCATTACTTCTTCAGGTCTTTACGCAAAGAGCTGGCGTCAATGATAATGAGTTTTTATCAGAATATATCGGCAGAGAAATGAAGAAAACGCTTAGCTACCTTGATAAAACCCTTCAAGGAAAGTCTTTTATTGTCGGCGATAAGCTAAGCGGAGCTGATTTTATGTTGTCATTTGACCTTATCGTGTTAAATAAGCATGGTCAGTTGAAGGATTACCCTAATATTGCAGTGTATGTTGAAAGCTTATCAGCACTACCAAGCTTCCAGCGTGCTATGGAACTTGAAGCAAAGTACGACAGTTCAAAATAGTCCAATATTCTTCTATATACAAAAGAACAGCTCAAGTGAGCTGTTCTTTTGTTGATCATTTTTTTAAAAGAGGTTTTTCAATCGTAAATGAATGTTAAACTCAGTTTTTAGATCGATATCTCGTACTTACTTAATGAGGACTAATCAAAACTAACGCATTATCCTCACAAGCGACATATTTACCCTTTGTATTGATACAGATTGGCAGACCGCTAGATGTATTAGCCACCCACGCTTTTCCACCAGTAAAAACAAAAGGCTGAACGCCTTTGTAGGTCACCATCTTATCGCGCTGAACGTCAGATTCATTAAATTCAAACGGTATCACTACCTCACCTGCTAAATTAACAAACCCCCATTTGTCCTGTAAACGTACTCCGGCTAATCCTTCTGAAAATGGGGTTACCTGATTAAAGGAGAAAGTAATCATTGGCACACTTTGTCTATTCACAAAGCCCCATTTACCGTCACGCTGTTCTGGTTGCCATACCTCTCCTGAAACTGATTGTGGTATCTCTGGTATCGAGGTCATTGTAGTAGGTGTTGTTACCGCTTGTATGGAGGTTGTCTGATTGCTCGAAATAGCTGCGTTTTGACTGCTCGATTCAACCTTAGGCTTAGTAGTATTAACAGCGTTTGCAGGCAGCTTAGATGCTGAAAGTGTCGCAGGGTCGATTGCCGGATTCCCATTGACATCCACCCATTTAGTCGTGCTTTGGGTGGTAATCTTCGCCAGATTGCTATTGTAATCGCTAATAGTTTTATAACTGGTAGAAAAAGGAATGATCACACGGTTTTTGGTGTCAATTACCCCAAATTTACCCCCCTTTTTAACCACAATTCGGTTGTTATTGACAGCGCGTGCCCAGCCCTTAGTTTGACTATCATTCTTAATAATGTCATAAATTGGCGGTATGACTTCAGTACCAGAGGTATTAACGTATCCCACTTTTCCAAGTCTTTGGACCGGAAACAAACCGTCTTT
The DNA here is from genome assembly GCF_057396215.1 of Psychrobacter sp. CX18. Classification (NCBI taxonomy): domain Bacteria; kingdom Pseudomonadati; phylum Pseudomonadota; class Gammaproteobacteria; order Moraxellales; family Moraxellaceae; genus Psychrobacter; species Psychrobacter sp. CX18. Next base: position 86,090 of record NZ_JBXYJH010000014.1, read on the forward strand.
TAATTTATTAACATCAACGGCTTGATATCGCATCAAGTCTGCCACCCGTCTACCTTGTTTATTAATGAGAGCAACAGGCTGACCAGAATCTTTTAACGCTATAAAATAACCACTATTGGGAGTACAAAATACATTTGAGTAGTAGCTTTTTGGTATTTGACAGGCATATGCAGGCGCACTCAATACGCTAAGTGTGGCGCCTATAGCAAGCCCCTTAAAAATCCAGTGTTTGACAGAAAAAGTCACTACTTTAAAAGTATTAATCTGTTTTACATTTAAAAGTTTAAAAATCATGTTTTTAGGGGATATTGTTATAAAAGTGAAGTTAACTTTGAAAATAACAGAAAACTTTACTATATGCCATTAATTTTAAACAAAAAATGCTTAATGAGCTAAAAACTTTTGATCGAGCCATGTATTCATAAACACATTATCAGGGTCGTAGTCTGCACGAATCTCAAGAAAGCGTTTAAGCTGAGGGTATAACGTGTGAAGCTCATCGCAGGTATGTTTATTGACTTTACCCCAGTGTGGCCTACCCTGCCATTTTTTCATATATTCATATACCCAGTTAAATAAGGGCTCGCAGTCCATACCTTTATAAACGTGAAACGACAAGACGGCACAATCCTCACCTTGCGTCGGACTTAACATACCCGTCTCGCCTTTATGGGTGCGTACCTCAATCGGGAAATGCGAGTTTTTATTGTCGGCGAGCAGAAGCTCATTGACCTCGGTGATACAGGCGTCAAAATCAGACAGTTTAATGAAGTATTCTGTCTCATTAAACTTTACCCCACGCGGTGTGGGAAACACTTCATAACTGTAGCCTTCACGATGTGCGTTAGGCACCGAGCTAGCCGAAATTTGACTGACCTTTTTAGTCAATTTAGGATTCATTCTTGCCATTTCAGACAACATATAAAAGGCACCATTTAACATGACAATACTGTCAAAGTGGTCTTTAATTTTTTGTCCGCGTGTCATTGGTTTAGGCTCGACCACGGATAATGTCTTTTGCTGAAGCTTATTAGTACCGGGAAACAAAAACCATTCCATATGCCGATGGTTACGTGCCATCTCATGAAATCCTGCCAGCCCCTCACCGAACTCTAAGCGCTCATTTGACTCTTTAAGTCCGTACAGATTGACTACCCGAAGGGTTAATTTTGTAAAGATACCAAGCATACCTAAGCTGGCATGTAAGGCATTGCCTAATTCATCGGTTTTAGGGTCTCCTCGGCGATGAGTGTGTCGCTCTCCTTTACCATCTACCCACTCCCATGCCACCACTTGATTTGCCACAGAACCTAGGGTAATACCTGTACCATGGGTCGCAGTACTCACCGCACCAGCAATTGTCTGTGCCTGAACATCTCCCATATTCTCTAATGCCAGACCATGTTCGCGTAAGGCATCACCGATTTCATAAAGATAAGTACCGGCATGTAACGTCGCTTCTTTGGCGTCTTTATCGACTGATATTAAGCCGCGCATGCTGTCCAAGCTTATTGCAATCTCTTCTGGTTTTGCACAGCCGCTAAAGGAGTGCGCCGCGCCAGTGACACGTACTCGTTTATGATCTGCACGAGCTTGCTTAATAATCTGCTGTATCTCTTCTACCGATGATGGGGTTAATTTTTGTTCAGGCTCAGCGGTCACATACCCAACCCAATTCTCCCATTTAGCATTACCTTGCCATTGTTTTAATGAAAACACTTTCCCTCTCCTCGATATGTAGACATAACACTGGCAAAGCCTTCTGCCTCATGTTGTGGCTTTGAGTCTCGATAGCATATCAGCTCATTAAAATGCTCACATAGCTCACCTGCTTTTGCATGGCGACACCACACCACATCGCCTATACTTGGTCTATTACTTGTCGTTTTATCAGAATTAAAGTGCTTAGCATCTACCATCAAGGGCGTTTGTACCTCCCCAAAACCTTCATCAGTCAAAATGGATAAACCTGCTGGATAGTGCACCACAGGCGCTTTATCAATACCAGAAGCTCCTGATGCGATAAATCCTCCCCCGTGACAAGTTACCACTCCTTTTTCAGGTTGGCGAGTCACAGGTAATATAAATCCTGCGGCCGGCTTAAATTCGCTCATACTGTCCATATAGTCGAAGTAAGCGGGTTTATAATACGCTGAACCTACTGTGATCTCGGTCACTTCTGGCTGGGCGCTAGTAAAGTCCATACTACCGCTACCCCCACCATTGACAATCTCCAATGGATACCCTTGTTTGGTTATCCAATTGACCAATGACCCACGCCGTTGACTGACCTGTTTTTTTGAGCGGTTTTTTAATAGTCGTATTGCAGGGGCTAACAACGTTTTATTGGGCAGTTGCTCTGGCAATCCAGCAATTTGTGCCTCATAACCCATCACTGCCACAATTTTAACACCCGCCAAAGATTTGGCTTGCTTAAGGAGCTTTTTGACGTCATTTTTTTTGAGTAGCTGCGAGCGTTTAGTCCCAAAATATAGCTTTGGTAGTGGCATAGACATATTAATATCTAGACAGACTTTGATAGTACTGCCGTGTTTTTTACCAAGCTCACTTAATACGTTTAAATGCTCAATTCGATCTGCCATCCAAATCATGGTGGCATTTTGCTTGGTATAGGGTATGGTTTTGGCGACATTTGACATATCTAGGGTAGGATAAGCACAGAGGATATTGTCAAAGCCATTTTCTAACAAATATACTGACTCTGCTGCACTATAGGACATTAACCCGATAAAATTTGGTGTTTTAGCTTTGATATAATTAAGGACATCAATTGAGCGTATTGATTTGGTGGCGATACGCAGGTTCACCGCCTGCGTTTTTTGATTGACCAATCGAATATTATGATCGAGTGCATCCATATCTAGCCAAGCACTCACAACTGGGTCTGGGTAAATATTGGCAAAATCCATTTTGCTTTCCTTTTATGGATAGTAATAGAAATACCCCGTTCTCAACTTTTTTAAACTTATTGTAGGCTGGTGGTTTTAGCCCAGCAAATCAAGACCTTTAATAAAAATGCTGGGCTAAAGCCACAGCCTACGTTAAGAGTTGAGAATGGATAATAGAAATAAAATTTGTCAGTCGTTATAAGATTATGAGTTTAAGGGTAACCTCTTAATCTTAAATAATGAACAGTAAGAAAAGTTTTAACCAAAAAAGCAATCAACAATTGTAAAAGTACAAAATTATATACAAAATAAGTAGCGTATGATGTAGCGAAGCAAAATCTCCATTCTAAGGTTCAGCTACTGCCCTAAGACCATTTGATATAAACTTACAGCATTATAACAAGCCCATTACCATGTTATACCACAACTAGAAATTAACCTATCGAGGAAAGCAAGTCAAAACCGACAAATCAAACACGAAAAATAGTAGGTTCAAGGAGCCTGACTAAGCATATCAAGAATAGGTTATCTCATTAAAAGATATTATAAATCTTCAAAATGACGTTGAATGTAAGCCTGACCTTCCTCATCTAAACACTCCGCCATACTTCGGCTCCAGTTTGGATTTCTATCCTTGTCAATGAGCAATGCCCGTACACCTTCACTAAAGTCGGGATAATTAACACAGTGCAGCGCCACATTGGTCTCTAACGCCATCACTTCACTTAGAGATAAATTATGTGCGCGCTGGTACATCTCGTAAGTTATTGCCTTAGTGACTGGGCAGCCATAACGATAATTACCTAACGCTGCTTGGAACCACTCACTATCTGCAAACTCTGGATAAAATTCTTTAAGCGCAGTATCAGACTGCATCACCTCATCGATTTTATCAAGTCCGCCACAGTTCATAAGCTTTTGAATGGGCTTCATGAATTTGGCTACATTACTTGGGGCAAAATGAGTGTCATTAGCCGAGATTAAACTAAATTGATTTAGTGCTGATGACGCAATTTTATGCAAATCTCTGCTTAGGCTATTTTTAGACTGTAGATTTTCACAATCTTGTTTTGAAGTATTTAGTTGCAGTGCACTGTGCCATTCTGCTTCGCATAGATGCTGAAGCATTTTATCAAAGTCTTGGCTATTGGCTTTATAATCCGCTAAATTACATAGCAGGGCATCATTGGCATTGGCATCTGCACCCGTTAAACCCATAAACAAACCAGTTTTGGCAGGAAATCGCTGTAAAAACCAACTGCCAGTTGCATCTGGAAACAGTCCAATATTCACCTCAGGCATTGCCGCCCGTGTGGTCTCAGTCACAATTCGGTGACTGCTGCTGCTTAGCACACCCATGCCACCACCCATCACGATGCCCGTACCCCAAGTAATGATAGGCTTATTGTATTCGTGCATTTGAGTATCTAAGTTGTATTCATTGTCAAAGAATTCTATCGCTTCTTGAGGCGCAATACCTTCCCCATCCCACTGCTGTCTTGCGGCATACAACTGTCTAATATCGCCACCCGCGCACAATGCCCGATCACCTGCTCCCCGAATCACAACGGCGACTAGGCTTGCTTCATCTTGCCATTGAGTCAATCTGGCACTCATTCGCCGGCACATATTAGTAGTCAATGCATTCAAAGATTTCTCACGATTTAGTACCACCAAACCTATTTTCAAATCATGTTTAATATCGATTTCTTCAAATAAAACCTCTTCGTCATTATTCGTTTTATTAGCTTGCGGTTGTGAATCACTATTAATTGGTTTGTGTTGTAAGTTGTCGCTAGTGCCCATTTTACTTTTTACTTCAATCTCTGATTCTAACGCATTAATTATCTTTAAATCTTCTTGTTCATTTTTCATATTTTCGCTTGCCCCAGCTAAATAATTTGGTAAATGAATATACCATATCAGAATAAAATGTTAACAAAATTAAGCAATTAATTTTCAATTTATGTCATCAGTGAATGTAGTGCTTAGGATTCGTCATTCAGTACTTTTGTTACTATTATTTTTTTAGATGTTTAACTGGTGTAATAAACAGTGTCGATAGTGTAGTTAAGCCTAATTCTTAGTGAATAGCTGTTCACTTTCGTATTCTTTTAAGGTATGCTACTTATTATTAAGTCTAATTACTCTATTTTATTAATTTAGTCCATTTGTTAGGTGTCTTATGTTAGGTGTCTTAATTTTTTAATACTAACTAATACCGGCTTATATAGGTTGATTATATGATTATAATACTTGATTAAACTATTTATTAATCATTATGCATTAACTCAGTTTTAGCCGTTATAGTTTTAATTTTTCTATAGTATCTAATGTGATTGCTTTTGACGTTTATTGTCATCTATACTCCGCCTTAATTTTTATTCGCAAGGAACGCTTATAATATGCACTTCAGCAAAATCAACCTTTTCAATAAGACCCCTCTTAAAAATCATTTGTCGGCGTCTAGTATCGATTCTATTTTATTAGGTAGCAAACGACTTATAAACTCTATTGTAAACGCTTTGCCTCTCGATGAGCTGTTCAACAGAGACCCAAACATCCTTTCGACTTCAAGTACAACACATACTAAAAAATTAAACTATCAGCCAAACCTTAATCTTGGTGGAAAGACGGCTGTATCAGATGGTGAATCTGTTCACAGTGAAGACGCCGCTGGTGATGCTTTATTAAAAGAGCTTGCCTTTAGAAATGCCCCTATAAACTGGATACCTGCGACAGTATTGGTTGCCACTCCTATAGCTGCAGCAATTCTCGCGCCCTGGTATTTAGCCACTCACACAGTCAGTAAGCCTGTTTGGATGGTAACCGGTGCTGTGGCAATATGGACGGGCTTGAGTATCACGGCAGGCTACCATCGACTGATGTCACATCGTGCTTACAAAGCCCATCCTGCAGTTCGAAACTTTTTCTTAGTAGGTGCCACGCTAGCAGTTCAAGGTTCTGCTTTTGATTGGTGTTCAGGTCATCGCACTCATCATCGATATGTTGATAATCCTATTGATGATCCTTATTCTGCTAAGCGAGGGTTTTGGTTTAGTCACATTGGTTGGATGTTACGCAATTATCCTAGTGGCGATTTTGACTATAAAAATATTCCAGATTTAACCAAAGATAAACTCCTACAGATTCAGCATAAATATTATGGCATTTGGGTTGTCGTGGCGAACGTTGGACTTATTGGTGCCATTGGTTGGCTAATAGGTGATGTATGGGCAACCTTGCTTTTCGCGGGTCTGGTTCGTTTAGTGATAAACCATCATTTAACCTTCTTTATCAACTCCTTATGTCATATGTATGGTACTCGTCCTTATACGGATAGTAATACTGCACGTGACAACTTCATCTTAGCGATACCAACTTGGGGGGAAGGCTATCATAACTATCATCATTTCTTCCAATATGATTATCGTAATGGGGTGAAATGGTGGCAGTATGATCCCACTAAATGGTTAATTGCGCTGTTGGCAAAAGTTGGACTGGCATCAGATCTACGGGTGGTTGATGACATGAAAATCAAGCATGCTGAGGTTGAGATGCAATTTAAAAACGCCCAAAATAAAATCAACTCAATAACAGATGAAAGCGGACTGGTGAGTGACTTTAATTTATCTCGTCAGTTTCAAAACTTTACGGACCGTATCCATTTTGAGTATCAGTTATTTGACGAGACTGTCAAACAATGGCAAGCTCTTAAAACCAAAGCCGTGCAGATGAAAAAAGCTGAATTTTCTGAGCGTTTGCATGATGTCGATGAACAACTTAAAGATCAGTACAAGATTATTTCAAAGCGAATTAATAGCCATAATACTAATTTAAAGCAGGCATTTCGCACTATAGGTCTTAAAACCTTGTAAGAATGTGATCCTGCAGACTTTAATACCTTGGCGACAATATCTATTTTTGCTAATCTTACAAATTTTACCAACTGTCTCCAACCCTTCACAACAGTGAAGGGTTTTTTTATGACTATCAAAGTGTTGACTCAAAGCGTCACAATTTAATGAGTACTCGTGACGCCCTAGTAATGTTGTGTCGTTTTAAAATCGGATTGTCATTATATCCGCAACACTCACACCACAATTTTAAAGACCATAGTTTGTTACAATAAGTCTTAAAATAAGGTCTAAAGCTCTAAATGTTAAATTCCAAATAAACTCGAATGATCAAACAGATTTTAATTTATCCAATAGACTGACCATCCTTCTCGACATTAATTATTTATACTAATTATTAACGCTAATTATTAAAGCTAATTATTAACATTCATCAATAACTCTCTTCAATAAAAAAGACACTATGCATTTTAATAACAGTTATGCCACATTAGATCCTCGCCTGTTTAACAAACAACCGGCTACGCCTTTAAACAATCCTAAGGCCGGGCATTTCAATCCAATTGTGGCATCTGAATTGGGTTGGGATAGTAATCCCGATCTCATGGAACATTGGGTTGAAATTTTGGCTGGAAAATATGTTCCTGAGGGCTTTGAGCCATTAGCTATGGCCTATGCTGGTCATCAGTTTGGACAATGGGCAGGGCAACTGGGTGATGGTCGTGGTTTATTGATGGCTCAAGTGATCAATAAGGACGGCAAAATGACAGATTTGCACCTTAAAGGCGCTGGGCTTACTCCCTACTCTCGCATGGGTGACGGTCGCGCTGTCTTACGTAGTACCATACGAGAGTATTTGTGCGGTCATGCCATGTCATCACTAGGCTACCGCTCATCAAACTCTTTAGGATTCATTACGTCAGATACCAATGTGCGTCGTGAAACGATGGAGAAAGGTGCTGCTCTAATGAGGGTTGCTGACAGTCATGTGAGACTCGGTCATATTGAGTGGATTGCAAGCTTTGCACCTGACCTGCTCGCCAGCTTTACAAAATATATGATTGAAACCTACTATCCTGAATTAACCACCTCTGATACACCAGTCACAGATTTTATAACTAAAGTTATCAGTAATACGGCAAAGATGATTGCTGATTGGCAACTTATTGGCTTTGCACATGGGGTGATGAATACGGATAATCTATCTATAACTGGTGCAACTTTAGATTATGGACCCTTTGGGTTTTTAGAAAGATTTGATCCTGCATGGATCAATAACCATTCAGATTATACGGGTCGCTATACCTATCAAAACCAACCTGCTATTGGTCATTGGAACTTAAATATTTGGATGATGCATTTTATGCAGCTCTCAGGCAAAGCAATATTTGAGGGTAAAAAAGAGACTATATCGCGTGAAACGCTCGCCACTTGTTTGGCCAGTTATGAAGCTGAATTTATGCGCCACTATCAACAGGGGATTTGTCGTAAGCTTGGCTTACCATGGGAATTTATGGCCTCTGAAGAGGGTGTAGGGCTGTTATCTGAAGATATTCCTGATGACGTGTCTGTAGACCTCTCATCAAACATTAATACCACCTTAAAGCTTGCTTTTGAGCTCTTAGAGATTATCGAACAAAATAAATTAGACTATACTAATAGTTTTAGAGCACTAATTGCTATATTGCAACCAGATGATCATCCTTACGAGTTACAGCTTTTACAACGATTGGAAAGTGAACTTGATAATGAACAATTGCAAGTTTGGCAGCAGTGGCAACAAACCTATTCAACCCATATCGATACCCTTTTAGCCAATAAAAACAAATCAACCGCTACTGCCTCTGTTGAAGATATTATTAAAACTCTTCAATCCTCTAACCCCGTCTATATTTTAAGAAATGCAATGGCACAGCGTGCTATTGACAAAGCTGAGACAGGTGATTTTTCAGAAGTCGATAGATTGTTTGATTTGCTTAAAACGCCTTATGAGGTTCAAGATATCGCTATCAAAGCAGATATAACGCCACCTGATGCCGATGCTAAACCAATCGTCATTAGTTGTTCATCTTGATGCCCTACTATTTCATACAGTAACCGCTATATTGTCTTATTTATACAAAAAATTCACTGTCATCTTTGATTCACAAGCTATCTTGTGTTGAATTATGTATAATTATGACTTCATTGATGACGCTTAGATATTTTGAATACTAGATATCTTTAAAAAGCGTCTTATTTGTTATAGCATTTTTTATATGCATCTACGTTAATAACACGTCTACACATTTCGAGTCTCCCGTTTGCGGAATTCCTTTTTCAAATGATAATTGGTTTTTAAACATGAGCGATAACACTTCAAACACCACATCTACAGATTCAAATAGTATCAATGCGATGAATCAAGAGCAATTTGAGCAGTCCGCATTGCATTACCACGAGCACCCTATACCTGGTAAGATCTCTGTCACGCCTACTAAGCAAATTGCAAACCAGCATGACTTAGCCCTGGCTTATTCGCCAGGTGTTGCCGTTCCCTGTTTAGAAATTCAAAAAGATCCGAAACTGGCTGCTAAATATACGGCACGTAGTAATCTTGTTGGTGTCATTACTAATGGTACAGCGGTATTGGGTTTAGGTAATATAGGGCCACTAGCCTCTAAGCCTGTTATGGAGGGTAAAGGGGTTTTATTCAAGAAATTTGCAGGGATTGATGTATTTGATATTGAAGTGGCTCAGAATGATCCAGATAAGTTTATCGAAGCCGTTGCCGCGCTTGAGCCTACCTTTGGCGGTATTAACCTAGAAGATATCAAAGCACCGGAATGTTTTAAAATTGAGCGTGAATTGCGCGAACGCATGAATATTCCAGTCTTTCATGATGACCAACACGGTACTTCGATTATCGTTGGTGCGGCTCTTATTAATGCATTGCAATTAGTCGATAAGTCTATTGAAGATATCAAAGTCGTCTGTTCAGGCGCTGGTGCAGCAGCCATCTCTTGCTTAGACCTCATCTGCGCCTTAGGGGTTCAGAAATCAAATATCTATATGTCCGACTCTCGCGGTATCGTCACCACGAAGCGTGAAAACTTAGATGAAAGTAAACAGCGCTATGCACGTGATACTGAAGCAACTAGTTTAAACGATGTCATTGATGGCGCCGATATGTTCTTGGGTCTATCTATGCCAGGCATATTAACTGCAGATATGGTCAAGCGCATGGCGCGAGATCCGATCATTTTTGCCTTAGCAAATCCCACCCCTGAGATTATGCCTGAAATTGCTCATTCTGTTCGCAGTGATGTGATCATGGCAACAGGTCGCTCAGATTATCCTAATCAGGTCAACAATGCCTTATGCTTCCCTTATATCTTCCGTGGTGCACTGGATGTCGGCGCGACCACTATTAATGAAGAAATGAAAATTGCTTGTGTGTATGCTATTGCTGCTATGGCACACGTTGAAGCGACACCACTGCAAGGTCAAAAATATATTGATACTAGCAAGACATTTGGCAGAAATTATCTAATACCTGGTCCACTTGAACCTAACCTCATTATTGAAATTGCCTCAGCCGTTGCTAAAGCGGCGATGGACAGTGGTGTTGCCACACTACCTATCGAGGACTTTGACGCTTATCGCCAGAAGTTATCTGCCTTTGTCTATAACTCTGCCTTTGTTATGAAACCTTTGTTTGCACGTGCTAAAGAAGATCCAAAACGTATCGTGTACTGTGAAGGTGAGGATCCAGATATACTACGCGCTGTTCAGGTAGTGGTAGACGAAGGATTGGCTTATCCAATATTAGTGGGTCGCCCCGCGATAATTGAGTCACAAATTAATGCCCTTAGCTTGCGTCTAAAAGACGGTGAAAACATCGAGATCGTTAATCAAGATGACGATCCGCGTTACAAAGATTATTGGCAGTTCTATTACAAAAAGAATATGCGTAAAGGCGTCAGCATTGAGTTAGCACGTCGTGATGTGCGCCGTAAAACCACCCTTATTGGCTCGTTATTGGTCGAAAAAGGCGATGCTGATGGTATGATTTGTGGTACGTTCAGTCATTATCATTTGCATCTAGACTATGTTCGTAGAGTGATTGGAAAACTTGAGAATGTTTCAGACTTTTACTCAATGAACGCCATATTAATGCAAAACCGCAATTTATTCATTGCAGATACCTACATTCATGAAGACCCAACAGCTGAGCAGCTTGCCGAAATGACTGTGTTAGCGGTTCATCAAATGCGCCGCTTTGGCATCACTCCGCGTGTTGCCCTACTATCGCATTCTAATTTTGGTAGCTCTGACCGCGATAGCGCAGTAAAAATGCGTAAGGTTTATGAATTACTCACTGATATGAATGTCGACTTTGAATTTGATGGTGAAATGCATGGTGATGCAGCGCTTGATAATCGCATTCGTGCGCATGACTTCCCGCATAGCGTGTTACAAGGTCCCGCCAATTTATTAATCATGCCAACTCTAGACGCTGCGAATATTGCCTTTAACTTAGTTAAAACGGCCACAGGCAGTGCGTCTATCGGACCTATCCTGCTTGGAGCGAATAAGCCTGTACATATTTTGACGCCTTCGGCAACTGCTCGCCGTGTGGTGAATATGACCGCACTAGCAGTCACTGAAGCTCAAGATATTGATGCGAATAACAGCTAATAGAGCAATAAACTCTAATTAGCCGCTTGGGTAAACCGTACTAAGATTTGAATAAAAACGGTTAACATAAAAAGCCAGCATTTGCTGGCTTTTTTCTGCATAACTACTTTCTGCATAACTACTTTCTGCATAACTACTTTTTGCATAACTAATTACTGCATAACTACGTCATAAAATTAAGATCTTAGACCAACGCTAGCTCTAAACCAAATTAGGTCGATAAGTCCGAGCGTAATTCATAAAAAGCAACCATTACTCCATTCTTAACTTTTAACGTAGGCTGTGGCTTTAGCCCAGCATTTTTGATTAAAGGTGTTGATTTGATGGGCTAAAAGCACCAGCCTACAATGAGTTTAAATAAGTTGAGAACAGGGTAACCATTAGAATCTGTAAAACTGATTTAGATAGGTTGTTTTATGTATAAGGTATTATTTTGTCAATCCTGGCAGACTCAAAACACCGACGTCGCTAAAGGAGTGCCTTAAACCTATTATTATTAATACGAGTACTATTACCAGCATAAAACCATGTAATATCATAGAGTCAAAAAGAGAAGTGATTGCGGGCTGAGGATCTCTTATTACATTGTAAAGATCTTCCTCAGAGTCATCATATTTATTTGACTCTTCGAACCTTTGCATAGAGTCTATAAAGTATTCAATATACCAGTCTGACCAACTGAGCGGTTTAAGTGGTAAAAATTGCTGTATTTCATTACAATGAGAATGCTGAGGGGAATGCTGAAAGCTTGGATGATCAAGATTCAAACAGCGCATACACCAACTACTAAATTGATAGTTATCAATAGCTTGCAGTAAGATAACTTTAAGCTGTTTATGACGTTTATCTTTAAAGATTTTGGACATTAAAATTAGTACGACTTTTTTTTCACCTTCTAGACACTGAAAAAAATAGTTATGGTCATTGCATAACAACCCTTTAATATTATTTCTTTTATTATAATCTTCCGCACTTTTTTGTATTTGTTGAAATAAATTTGGATCTGATCTGCCTTTTTTGCTAATTTTACTTGAATACACCAGTCTAATTAAATCGTTATCTTTAAGATTAGCTACGGAGCTTTCTAAGTCTTTAAAATCTGAAATGATCACAAGTATTAACTCCTTGCTGCTAATTTATAATCAGGGTAGTTAATAGGATGGTTAATAGGGTAGTTTATCGAGTAGTTTATAGGGTGGTAAGTAGGAATTTAAGTCATAACGATTATGAGTCTAATAAATCGCTTATTAATTATTCAAAGTCATCTTTATTTAAAAAATAATGACCTTTAGTAATGTATTATAACAAATATCATCATCAGCAATACATTAAATAAATTTAGTACACGTTGAATTTTACTAATGAAAACTGTAATGATTCAAATATTTAATAATAATTAATGATATATTTTATACCGTGATCATCTGTCGATTAGACATCTATATTTTAAGGAGCATAATGCACGTTTATATAGTAGGTGGCGCTGTTCGTGACAAGCTTTTGCAACGACCTATTACGGACAAAGACTTTGTAGTCGTAGGAGCTACTCCAGAAGATATGATAGCCGCTGGCTTTCTTCAGGTTGGAAGTGATTTTCCTGTCTTTTTACATCCAAAAACCAAAGCAGAGTATGCCTTAGCTCGAACTGAACGTAAGTCTGGCAAAGGTTATAAAGGCTTTGAAGTATATGCATCACCTGAAGTAACTTTAGAACAGGATTTATTACGACGTGACTTAACCATTAATGCCATGGCGATTGAAGTTAAAGGACTGGAGGATGACACCCCCTTTACTGGAGAAGTCATAGATCCTTATGGCGGACAACGAGACATCAAAGATAAGATGCTTCGCCACGTTTCAGAAGCCTTTAGCGAAGATCCTTTAAGAGTACTACGTATTGCTCGATTTTATGGGCGATTTTATGAACCCTCATCTAATCATAACTTTAGTATTGCACCTGATACCTTAAAGCTCATTCAAACCATTAATAAAAACGACGAGCTTCAGCATTTAACGGCAGAGCGAGTATGGCAAGAGACAAGTCGAGCATTAATGCAACCCTCGCCTCAAGCCTTCCTTGACTGTTTAATACAGATAGGCTCCCTACCCTATATCATGCCAAACCTGGCTTCTGCTTTAACTGAAGCGCCGGTAAAACAGGGTGTGTTTAAAGCATTACAACTATCAGGACAGATGAGCTTAGCCTTGCATCAGCGTTGGGCTATTTTGATGGTTAGTTTTGCAAGTTATCTATTTAATGACTTTGATAATAAGGCAGTATCTTCTGACATCTTAAAGGTAGATGAAACTTGGTCTAAAGACTTAAGGCAACTGGGTATAAGTTTAAAAGTACCTAAGAAAATGACTCAATTTGCCAATGCCTATGCGGAGAGTTATCCCTCTTTGTATCTTTACCCTCATAGTTCAGCTGAGTCAATCGCTACCTTAATCGCACATACGAAAGCGGATAAAGCATCTAATGATCTCTTAGAATTAATGCAAGTTCACAAGGTTATTGAACTGGCTTGCCAGCAACTTCAATTTGAACGATATATTCAAGCTTATAACAGTGTTACTATCAATGACATTAATAGTGAATTAACGGGAAAAGCAATTGGGGATGCTTTGGCTGTAGAAAGAATCCGCTCTATTGAGAAAATCATGTAATTTATTCAAGATTTTTTAGCACCTTATGCTTGCAAATTTAAAAAATTCAGGTATTATAATGCGTCTAATTAAGCACTTTGATCGCTTATTATTAGGGCCCATAGCTCAGTTGGTTAGAGCAGAGGACTCATAATCCTTTGGTCGTAGGTTCAAGTCCTACTGGGCCCACCATATTTGTAATATTGATAGACACTGCTAGACATTAAAGGCTTACCGTTATATTCGGTAAGCCTTTTTTTTATTTAGGTTGTTCTCTTTTTAGGATTCTAGCTAACTCATAGAGCGTCTAGGCAATCCAATGGTAGTACTACGTTAGTAAGCTTGATGAGATGTATAAATTATTGCTCAGCAAACATAATTTATAAAAGCATATGGGAGAATGACATCTTCATAAAGGATACTATCCGCCTACCCCTACATACGCTTTGTTCACAAATTAATATACTTTTCTATAAAACTACGTTTTCACTGGTAATAGTGTTACCAATCAGTATTATTCAAAGGCAGTGTCTTTCATTTACTGGTTATCAATCTTCGCAAGATGTAAAGGAGCCTGACTTATTAATACAGATTGGCGTCCCGGTGGATGTATTACTGACCCACGCCTTACCCCGCTTGAAAACAAAAGGTTGAACCCCGCGATAACTGCCACGACTTGTTCGATCTACTGATGACTCGCTAAATTTAAGCGGAATAGCAATCTTACCTGTAGTATTAACAAATCCCCAACTGTTGCCTTGGCGAACTCCTGCCATCCCTTCAGAAAATGCCATGACCTGATTGAACATGAACGGCGTCAAAGGTTCTCCGTCTAGATTAACAAAGCCCCATTTACCTTCTCTCAGTTCTGGTACCCAAGGACCTTTATTGCTTGAAACGTTAGTAGACTGCTTAACATTTGACGCATTATTCTGGCGAGTAGATGAAGAAACATTACTGCTTTTATTATTAGGAACATTTGTCTTTTTCGCCACCCCTTCATTTGCTGCAGTTTTATTTGATTCTGTATTGTTATTATCTTTTTTAGACACTCTATTGTTTTGGGTTTCCATTCTCGCAACAGCTTTCGCTTCAGCTTCTTTAGCTTGAGCCTTCGCTTTCTCTATTTCAGCCCGTTTTTTTTCGTCCGCTAACTTTTTGGCTTCAGCTAACTTTCTCTTATCAGCAATGGTATCACCTTCAGGTTTGGTTTCATTTTCTGAGTCAAGTGCTTCATTATCTTCAGCGCTGTCCGATTCCTTGCTCTGGGATTCTTCTTGATCAACTATAGCAGCCTCTGGCAAGACGTCTTCCTGACTCATATTAATATCATTGTCAGTCGTTAACTTTGAATCTGATAAAGCGGATTGATCAGATTCAATTCGTGTACCCTTATCGATGGTTTTCGAATTATTTGAAGTCTCTGAAGATTGCCCTGAACTTAAAGAGTCCTTAGAGGGAGATTGGTTAAAATAAGCGACAGTTGATAAAATTAAGCCTCCAATTAAAACTAAACCTATTCCCCCTAACCACACCTTATTATTGGAAGATTGCTCATTTATTTGTGGAGTAGGATCTGGCGAAGCAGGTGACGATATATTGACGCCAAATAAAGCATGTTGAGTTTCTTCAACAGATTGATACCTCTCAGACGCTTTAAACGCTAAATTTTTATCGATAACGTCCAATAGATTATCAGGGTATGTTTCTTTGATTGCTTTAATATCTGATAGAGGCAGTATTGGCATACCATTGGATCTTTCTATAGCATCTGCAATTGTTTTACCTGTGATAGCTTGGTACATACAGGCAGATAAGCTATAGAGATCAGAGCTTTCATTATACTGAGGTAAGCCTTGGCAAGTCTCTATAGGGGCATAAGGCTCGGTTGATACCTCCTCTAAATATTTATATTTTAAACCTATGAGTTGCTTCGCAGCCCCAAAATTAATCAGAACGGGGGCATTATCTTCAGTGATTATAATATTTGAAGGGGTTATATTTAGATGTAGAAGTCCTTTACTATGGCTATACTTTAACGCTTTTAATAGTGGATAAAAGATATTTTCCACCGCTTGAGAACTTGGATAGTGATGACTCTCCATCCAGTCTTTTAACGTTTTACTCCCAAGATACGGCATCACATAATAAAGGGTACCATTTGCCTCAATAAGCTCTGTCACCTTTATAATATTTGGATGGTCAATCTCATTTAATAATTGTGCCTCTTCCTTGAATCTTTTCAAGCCCCATCCGAATGACTCAATGTCAGAGCCATCTCCGATGACAGCTATTGAATCAGTGTCTCTTAAAGCAGTCTTAGGGTAATATTCTCTAATAGTATGAAGTTTATTCGAACCATTATAGCTTACGAGATAAGTAATACTTATTGAATCATTACCTAACTTATCAAGTATTTTGTATTTATCTTGAATTAAATAGCCTGTTGGCAACCCTTGTATATTTTCTATCGACATTTATTTTTTCCACTTGCTGAAGACAAGACCCCTTAATGAATATAGGCTTGACATATGTAGGCTAAATTGATTTAAATTTTATAATACTTGAAGCAAACTATTTAAATAAATTAAATTAAGTATTAAAAAATTTTCTACCCTATTATAGTGAAAATTGTCACACATGTGAAATATTTCTGGTTAAACTAATTATTACTCTATTGTTGGCTGGTGCTTTTAGACCAGCGAATAAATTCTTTAATGATAAATGCTGGGCTAAAGCCACAACCTACCTTAAGAGTTGAGAATGGGGTACAAACAACATTTTATCCAATTATGAAAGTATCAACACTTAGGCATATCAGGAAATTTAAGCGTTTGATTGGAAGGTAGCGTCCATAATTCTACACGGCGGTTTTTATCGCGTCCTAAGTCGGTAGAGTTATCACCGACTGGTGCTTGTGCTCCCATACCCTGTACAATTTCTGCTTTAACACCGTATTTTTCGAGTTCTCTTGCTACTATAGCGGCACGATCCACTGCAATTTGATTATTAATACACTCTCTACCTTTATTATCAGTAAACCCGACCAATGCAAATTTCACATTAGTACCTTCCACCCTCGTTTGATTTAAACGCTCAACAACCCTTCTTAATGACTGTTTTGCCTTGCTATCAAGCTCACTGCTGCCAGAAGAGAATCTAAAATTGGTGTCCATGCGTTTGCCTGACTGACACAGTATTTTATAACCCGCGTTATTACTGTCGTCACATCGTTCTTGGCTCACTTTAACCAAGTCAGGCATAACATCAATAAATCCAACGTTACGAACTATTGTTTGCCCCTCTTTGGATAAGGTGAAATTCGCCAAATGGCGTGCTGCTGAATCAGCCTTTTTGGGGAGGTATAGATACAAGCGTCTTGATAGAGGATAGTCTTCCGTTGAAATGGTGAATGAAGTTGGCAACAGTGCTATAGAGTCTGCGCTGGCTGCTATGGCTAATGCTTTTGCGCTATTAATATAAGGCAGACCTATGTAACCAATCGCGCCTGCGTCATTGCTGACAGTATCCGACAGCTTCGCACTATCTTCAAAGGCGGTGGCCTTAGCGCCTTTTTCAGTTTTCATAACAAGACTATCAAAGGTATCACGCGTACCTGATTTCTCATCACGAATGTAAAGGTTTATTGGCTGGTCATCACCACCGACTTGTGACCAATTCGTTATTCTACCGGTGAAAATATCCGTTAGTTGACCAATGGTAAGGGATTGTATTGGGTTAGACTGACTGACAATAACGGCAATACCATCAAGTCCAATGACAATCTCTTGAGCATCACTGGTCATGTTACCGAGCCCAGCATCAGCTAGCTGCTTAACTTCTTCTGCCTTAATTTGTCTAGAACTCATTGCGAGTTGAGCCTGCTGATTGAGTAATGCAGTAATACCTGTACTTGAGCCATGACTTCCTAAGTCAATGGCATGTTTATCGCCATCTTCACCAATATAGATGAACTTTTTATCCTCTAAGCCAATCGAGGCAAAGCCAAGAGGTGATGAATTATTGTTTTGATAATAAGTCTCTAATAACTTAGGCATCAATACAGACCCAATAGTATTCGATCCTTGAATATTCATTACCGCCTTGATATTACGATAGTCATTTGGGTCCAACTTAGGTGTGGAGATACTATCTGAACTTGACGACTGGCTACTTAAGCCGCCACTCGAACTATTGCTGTTAAACATAGACATGCCAGCGTAAATTAAACCCGCGATACCAATCAGAGCCAAAATACCGATCAGACTTTTTTTGAGAAGTGGCGATTGATTGCTGCTGTTGACTACTTTAGAGGGAGCTGATCGAGAAGGGTTAACTCCTAACAATCCATGTTGAAACTCTTCAACGGATTGATTTCTATCACTGGATTTAAAAGCTAAATTTCTATCTATCGTGGTAAGTAGGTTTTTAGGATATTTAGATTTAATGGCCTCAATATCCGTTAAAGGTAGCAAGGGCAAACCTTTAGATCTATCAATAGCTTCTGGTATCTTTTGACCAGTGATGGCTTGATACATACAAGCAGCAATACTGTATAGATCAGTGCTAGCACTAAGGTTGGTAGTATTGGTGTATAGCTCGATAGGCGCATAAGGCGCAGTTAAAGCCGTGTCTAAAGATTTGGTTTTGGTTGTAAAACCGAACCTAGCATTGGCAAAGTTTGTCAGAATCGGAGTGTCATCTTCAGAAAATACAATGTTCTCTGGTTGGATATCAGTATGCAATAGACCCTTTTGATGAACACCGTTTAACCCCTCCAAAATTGGGTAAAAGACATCTTCAATCTTCTGAGCGCTAGGATATGGGTTGTCTTGCATCCAGTCCTTTAAGGTATAATTACTTACATAGGGCATAACGACATATGCAGTGCCATTATCTTTAAAAGTAGCTTCAACTTTAACAATGTTGGGATGACTAATGTCTGCTAATAGCAAACCTTCTTCGTAAAAAGTATTTAAACCTTTATCAAAGTTAATATCTGAAGAATCAGGTTTATTAATCACTCGGTTTTGATCATCTCTCAAGGTAGAGGTGGGAAAAAACTCTTTAATGGTACACTGGCTATTAAACTTAATATTTTCAGCTAAATATGAAATACTATAACTATCCGAACCTAGTGTTTTTAAGATTTTATAGTTTTTATTTAATATAGTACCGGTATCAAGTGTGCGAAGAGTTGTTTTCAAAGTGATTAATCCATTATTAATATTATAGTCAAAGAACTTTAAAGTAGTCACAAGGCAACCGAGTGCAAGTACTACTGTAGTCGGCTTAACGAGGTTAACACCGTGACTCTTTATAAGTATGCCGACTATATTTAGTTTAAAAAGAATCTCATTTAGATCCTTCACTTAAATAAATTATTTAATTTAGTCATTAATTTATTTAACTATTCCGAATATTATAAATAAAACAAATTAATAATGTTTAAGTTTTTGATTAATTTACAAAATATTTTAATTAAATTTACTTAAATAACCAATATTAAAGTTTGGCATATGACTATCTTCCCTATTTGATGGTTACTGGATAAGAATTTAATAAAAAAAGATAGTATTAGCAGATACTAATACTATCTTTTGTTATTAAAACTATTTAAAAATATTAAGATCAAACCAAATAAAAGGTTGGCTTATTGAGTAACCTTAATTACATATCCACTTTAAGTTTGTCCCAATACGTTTGATACAATGCCATCGTAGCGTCACCAACATCTTGACGAAATAAAGCATGACCGAGTTGCTCTTCTGGGGGATAAATAATGGGATTGTTTGCAGTCTCCTCGGGCATGAGTGCTATAGCAGACTTATTGGGTGTACCGTAGCCAATCTCTTCACTAATAACTGCAGCATTTTCTGGACGCAATATAAAATCGATAAAGGCATATGCATTTTCAAGGTTCTTGGCATTTTTTGGAATGGCCATATTATCCATCCACATAATAGCCCCTTCTTTTGGATAGACAAAATCCAGCTCAGGCATTCCCTGATCTTGAGCCATGATGACCTCTCCATTCCACGCCAGCCCCAAATAAGTCTCCCCTTCCATAAACGGCATACGTGGTGCATCAGAATTAAAGGTACGAACATTCGGCATCAATTTTGAAAGCTTCTCATAAGCCGCTTTAATATGATTTGGGTCTCGGGTGCTAGGTGGGAATCCTAAGGTTAATAGCCCCATGGTAAAGACATCACGTAAGTCATTCATAAGCATGACGCGGCCTTCATATTCAGGTCGCCATAGATCATCCCATGAGGTTATAGCGGATTTATCAATACGCTGTGTATTGACCGCAATACCTGATGATCCCCATAAATAAGGAACACTAAATTTATTACTTGGATCAAACTCTGCATCTAAAAAAGTTGGGTTTAAATGCTTAAAATTTGATAATTTACTATGATCAATCGTCTCTAGTAAATTCTCTTTTCGCATTTTATCAACAAAGTCAGTACCAGGGAAAATAACATCATAATTGCCACTTCCATTAGTCAGTTTAAGCTTGGCATACATGGCCTCATTCGAGTCAAAGGTACTATAAATGACATCAATACCGGTCTCAGCCGTAAACGCTTTAAGTACACTGTCAGAGATGTACTCAGTCCAGTTATAGACGTTGACCACATTGTTACCCGATGCGTTATTTGTTGAGGACTGATTAGCATTTGATGGGTCAGAATCTGATTCATTACCATTTGAACCTGTGTTAGAAGGTTGGCAAGCCGTCAAACTCAGACCGGATAAGGCTAAAAGTCCTGCCCCTGACATGCCCAAAAAACGTCTGCGTGAATACCCATTATTTGATGACATATTCGCTCCTTAACGTTTTTTGAGTAACAATAATTGTGAAATAACGAGACCTATTAACGAGACTGCCAATAAGATAGTGCCCACCGCATTGACTTCAGGCTTGACCCCTACCCGAACCATAGAGTATATCTGTAATGGCAAAATCTCGAAGCTTGCCCCTGTATTAAAGGTAGATACCACCACATCATCTAGCGATAAGGTAAACGCCAATACCCAGCCCGCCATCACTGCAGGCAGGATAATCGGTACCAGTACAGTACGGATCATAGTAAATTCACTGGCTCCAAGATCACGGGCGGCTTCAAGCACACTATTATCTAAGCTGCTTAATCTAGCAGAAACGGTAATCACCACAAAGGGCAGACAAAAGGTAATGTGTGCCAATAACAAGGTTACAAAGCCAAGCTCGATGCCTATGATTAGGAATAACGCAAGCAGTGAAATCGCTAACACAATCTCAGGGGACATCATTAATACAAATAGCAAACTTTTAAGAACGCCTTTGCCTTTGAAGTCATAACGCTGAAAAGATAAGGCGGTCAGACCTCCTATCACTGTGGTCACTGTCGCGGCAACTACCGCTAGCAATACTGAGTTGATGGCCGATTGTATCATTGCTTCATTGTTAAATAACTCGTGATACCAATTAAGACTAAATCCGCCCCAGTGATAGCCAACCTTAGAGGCATTAAATGAAAACACTACCATCACCACTATTGGTGCAAACATGATGAGATACATAAGGGTCAAATAAAGGCGGGCTAGCCACTTCAAGGTATTGCTTAATGTGTTACTGTTTCGTGTCGTCTTGGTCGTTGATGTATTGGCCATAACCGTCCCCCTTATGCCACTTCATGATAGTCAGTTTTGCCAATACGCTTACTGCTGGCATAATAGGCGGCTATCAATATAGCCATGGTCACTGTCAATAACACACTTGCCGCTGCCCCAAATGGCCAGTCGCGTGCATCTAAGAATTGCGACTTAATGATGTTACCCACTAGCAAGTTTCGTGACCCTCCTAAAATATCGGCCACATAGAACATGCCCATAGCGGGTAATAGCACTAATAATACACCAGAGATGATACCCGGAGTGGTTAACGGTAAGATAATATGCCAAAAGGTCTGAAATTTGTTGGCGCCTAAGTCCTTTGATGCTAATACAATGTCGTCCCGTAAGTCTGTAAACACCGCATATAAGGGCAATACCATAAAGGGAAATAATAAATATACTAGCCCGCCGATTACCGCCTTTTGGGTATACAGAATTTGTAACGGCTCATCTATGAATCCCATACCGATTAAAGCCGTGCTCAATAAGCCATTAGCTGCCACTATCAGCTTCACCGCATACAGACGCACCAAAGAATTGGTCCAAAATGGGATAATCAATAACAGCATTAAGAAGGATTGCCATCGTTTTGATGTGCGGCTAATAAGCCATGCAAAAGGATAACCAAGTACCAAACAAATAATGGTAGTAATAGAGGCCATGCTTAGTGAATGAAAAAATACTTTGACGTACAACGGATCGACAAAGCGTAAATAGTTATCCAACGTCAAAGGTAACGCTAAAAAGCTACCTTCGTCACGGGTCAAAAAGCTTGCCAATACCACTAAGATATTGGGTAATAATGCAAAGACAATTAACCAGCCCCATATCACCAGCAAGGTGACTCTTTGGAACAGTCGCCCACTTTGATGACCTGATACTGAAGGACCTACTGAAGGGCTAGCTGAAGGCGTTGCAGAAGCGGTTGATTTATTCATTTGGTAATATCCATTCCCATCCATCGACCCAATCGACACGAACCTCTTGACCTAATTTATAATTAAAATTGGGATCGTCCTCATTAAAGTATTCTGACGCTTTGATCAATTTTCCGTTTTGAAGTTTGATTACCGAATCTAGCGTACTGCCTTTATAAGCACTGTCTACCACGTGCCCTACCAAGCCGTCATATCCTTCGTTTAAGTAATAGACCCGTATATCTTCAGGACGCAATAATAGGTTAATACTCTGTCCTACTTGTACCTCAAACTTGGGACGTGGCAGATCACGTATTGGATGGTAGCCCTCTTTTTGCTCCGTCACCTCCACCTTAATACGCTGATCGTTAATCTCCAGCACCCGCGCGGTAAAGAGGTTGGTCTCACCAATGAAGCTTGCCGTAAATAAGTTAGCGGGTGTTTCATAAATGCGTATCGGGCTATCAATTTGTTGAAATTCGCCAGCCTTCATAACCGCAATCCTATCTGACATAGAAAGCGCTTCTTCTTGATCATGGGTCACAAACACAAAGGTAATACCAAGCTCTCGTTGCATTCTTTTTAACTCAGACTGCATTTGTACCCTCATCTTAGCATCTAGCGCTGATAGTGGCTCATCGAGTAATAACATTTTAGGACGATTTACCACAGCACGGGCAATAGCGATACGCTGCTGCTGCCCCCCTGATAAGTCTTGCGCCCGTCGATTGATAGTATGCTCAAGTTGCACCATTGCCAACGCTTCTTGTACTCGAGTTTTAATCTCAGCTTTTGGTACTTTTTTTAACTTTAAACCATAGGCAATGTTGTCAAATACATTCATATGCGGGAACAACGCATACTGCTGGAATACAGTATTTATAGGGCGTTTTTCAGCAGGTAATCTAGTGATATCGACACCATCTAACGCCATCGTGCCGCTATCTGGCATCTCAAAACCGCCAATTAAACGCAATAAGGTGGTTTTACCACAGCCAGATGGACCCAACAAGGTTAGAAACTCACCATCATAAATATCAAGATCAATACTCTTTAAGATTTGAGTACTGTCATACGTTTTGTTAATACCGCGAATGCGTAGCAAAGATTTCTTTTCATCATTAGCAACAGGTTTCGTTGCGACAGATGAAGCGGGAGACATTGAGGAGGATTCAGGAAGCGTCATAGGGTCAGTCTCGTATCATGGAAAGGATGACGTAAAGCGCTATCGTACATGACCTATTTTAAAAATCCAATAGTTAACCCTGTAATTAATTGCTTAGGACTGATGAAAATAATTGTATTAGGCTTTTAAAGGCAATTGGGTATTATTTATTAATCGCTTAACCCCTCCTTTGAGGCCGTTCAAATAGACAGTCAAATAAATTATCCTCAGTTGTTGTAAAGTTAAATTCAACTCAAGGCCTATTGGTGACAGATGAAATCTGTAAAAACTTCCTATTTCATCGGCACCTAAATAATAGTGACAAATGTTCTTATAACTAGAACAATTAATTGCCATAACTTCTGTTTATTGTTACACAGTCAATCGTTACCATTGAGTCTAAACAGATTTAGAGATCATTTTAGAGATCACTCAGCGATCAAAATATTCACTTAAAGCAACTGTATTAAACGGAGTAATTTATGGGCTTATTAATCGACGGTAAATGGCATGATCAGTGGTACGACACAGAAGCAACCGGCGGCCGCTTTCAGCGAGATATCGCTAGATTTAGAAACTGGGTAACCGCAGATGGCAGTGCGGGCCCGACAGGTAGTGAAGGCTTTAAAGCAGAAGCGGATCGCTACCATTTATACGTGTCTCTAGCCTGCCCTTGGGCACACCGTACGCTGATCTATCGTAAGCTTAAAGGACTAGAGGATTTAATACCCATTTCGGTGGTCAATCCTTATAT
The DNA here is from genome assembly GCF_057396215.1 of Psychrobacter sp. CX18. Classification (NCBI taxonomy): domain Bacteria; kingdom Pseudomonadati; phylum Pseudomonadota; class Gammaproteobacteria; order Moraxellales; family Moraxellaceae; genus Psychrobacter; species Psychrobacter sp. CX18. Next base: position 110,683 of record NZ_JBXYJH010000014.1, read on the forward strand.
GCACGAACATGGCTGGACGTTTAAAGAGGACAAAGGCGTTATTCCTGATCCTATTCACAATGCCAACTACATGCATGAAATCTACACCGCAGCCAAATCAGACTATTCTGGTCGTGTGACAGTACCTGTGTTATGGGATAAAAAGCAGAACACTATCGTTAGCAATGAGTCTTCTGAAATTATCCGTATGTTTAACTCAGCGTTTGATGAAGTGGGTGCTAATGAAGACGTTAACTTCTTACCTCATGATCTCCGTGCTGAAATTGACGACTTTAATGACTTTATCTATCCAAACATCAATAACGGGGTCTATAAGTCAGGCTTTGCCACCACTCAAGAAGCTTATGATGAAGCAGTGGTCAGCTTATTTAAGGCGTTGGATAAACTAGAGGAAACGTTAGCCAGTAAACGCTACTTAACAGGGGATACTATAACGGAAGCAGATTGGCGCTTATTCACTACGCTTGTACGCTTTGACCCTGTCTATGTCGGTCACTTTAAATGTAATATTAGACGCATCGTAGACTACCCTAACCTATGGGGCTATTTGCGTGACTTATATCAAGTACCCGGCGTTGCGGAAACAGTAGATATGTATCATATCAAAACCCACTACTATGGCAGTCACGATACTATCAATCCAACGTTAATTGTGCCGCGTGGACCAGAGATAGACTTTATGACCCCGCATGGTCGTGAGTCCTTATCTGCTTAGTTTGGTTTAGCGGGTTCGGTTATTGGTTCTATTAATTCAATTGAGCCTCGGTTGAGCCTAAATTAAACCGAACCCTTGAAATAAAAACCCAGTTGCAGCTTTATAAGCCAACTGGGTTTTATAGTTTTGATAGTTAAAAAAGTTAGGACTAACCCATAATGAGTTAGGTGTAACTTGTGATATGAGGTGTAGCGTGTGGTGTAGCGAAGCGAAACCCACGGCTCAATGATGAATAATAGATAGATCGCTTAATAGTACTATTTTCAAATGTTATCTTATTTAAGTTATCTTATTTAAGTTATCTTATTTAAGTTATCTTACTTTAAGTTGTTTTATTTAAGTCATTTTAATTTTACCGATAATCTTACTCTGGGGTAAATCTTAAAACTATTCGCTATAAATGAAGCCAGTTAAAATACGTCTTTTAACTGGCTTGTGATCTACAAAATCATACTGTGCCATTAAGTTTAGCAGGATGTATGACTCGTTATGCGTCTCATCCCCCTGTTTTTTTGCTTTAGTTTTTGCTTTGTTTTTTAAAGCGTATTAACGGGCATCTGGATGCACTAAGTTCTCCATCGCCTCGACGCGTTGCGGCTCTTCACGTGGAATGAACTTATTAAGAACTAGCCATAGCAAACCAATCAGCGGTGAAATCCAACACACAAAGGCATACGGCGCATATGTAAGCGTGGCTGCGCCCAACGTTGCCGCAACATAACTACCTCCCATATTCCAAGGAATGAGGGGCGATAATAAAGTACCTGCGTCCTCGATTGTACGGGTCAAAGTGGTTCGATTAAAACCCATTTGCTTGTATTTGTCTTTCATTAAACGCCCCGGTAACACAAGCGTCGTATACACATCGCCAATGATAGTGCCCACGCCTAATACGATGGCATAGGTGGACCCTACCAAACCAAATCTGGTCTTCACTATTTTGTTGAGCTTTGCCATGATGGCTTTTAGAGTGCCATAGTGCTCAAGAGAACCGACAAAGGCGAGTGCAAAAATAGTCAACGTCACCACCCACGTCATCGACATGACGCCGCCTTTGGTCAGTAATTGATCAACGGTCTCTATGCCCGTTTTACTAACATAACCATCTTGCAATACTGTAAAGATGTCATGTACACCGACCCCTTGTAAAAAGAAAGCGATGAGTGACGACACAAACACCCCTATCAATACAGTGGGAATGGCTGGAAATTTCATGACTGCGGCGCCAATCACCACCAGTGCTGGCAAGAGCGTTATGACACTAATATTGTAGTTGGCCGAAAGCGTGGCCTGCATCTGCCTCACTGATGACATATCTACTGAGTCAGAGCTATAGCCACTACCTATCCAAGCATATAAACCCAGTGCAATCACCAGCGCTGGCAAGGTAGTCGGTAATAATCCCTTGATATGCTCCCAGATATCTATTCCTGCTGCCGCTGGCGTTAAATTGGTGGTGTCTGAAAGTGGCGACATCTTATCACCAAAAAAAGCTCCTGATACAATCGCGCCACCCGTTAACTCAGGCGGTAAACCCAGCCCTACTCCGATACCCATCATTGCCAGACCGACTGTACCGACCGTACCCCATGAAGAGCCTGTCGCTATGGAAATAACGGCACAAATAATACAAACCGACACCAAAAAGGATGAAGGACTAAATATATCAAATCCGTAATACAAAATTGTCGGCACGGTACCCGCTATAATCCACGAGCCGACTAACATACCGACGCCCATCAAGATAATAATAGCGGGCAGGCCAACCTTAATCACTCTTAAAAATCGAGACTCCATACCCTCCCAGCTACGACCACGTGCCGCCATAAAAATAGCAGTAATCAAAATACCACAGGCTAACGGAATGTGAGGGGTGAAGTCTTTGAAGATAAAGAACTGCACCATCAATATCATGGCGGTGAGTACTAGGGGGGCAATATCTAATATAAAACTTGATGAAGCTCTATAGCCTTTTACCTCAGGATCATACGGCTTTTTTGGTTTCATCATCGATAGGTTCTCCTTAGGCTTTGTTGAACACTCAAAAGGTTTAGCCGGATCCATAGTCTATTAAATACAATAGCAACTTATGATTGAACGTTTAGCAACTATTAGTACCTATAAATCAACTCCTTATCTCTAATAGAGTATGCATCTAGCGGTTTTATTAATGGACAAATGTTTGGTTAAAAGAGTCATAAGGGTATAAAAATTTATTTGAGTTATCAAGTATTTTGAATGATTTGACGGTTTTAAAGTTTATGGATCGATGTTAAAGCGTTAGATAGTTGAAATTACAGGACATAAAAAAACGCCCTCGAGAGGACGTTTTTTTCGTTAGAGTATAGGATTATTTATTAGATGACTGTGATACCTTGTTCGATATAAAGTGTTTCAACACCATTTGAATACACATCATACACGTGAGCAGTATTCAATGGATCTGAATAGGTTTGTCCAGACTCGGACTCAACTTTAACTAATTTATTAGTATCTAAATCAATCTCATTGCCCATACCAGTTTGGTTTATATAGATTGTTGATGGTGTATTATCACTATTTGTAATATCTGCATCATCCAAATCATAACTGGCTCCATCACCAAGAAGATCAACAATCTCTATTTTGTTAATAGCGATATCATTAGCGCCCCCTGTATCACTACCAGTCAGATTAAGTATATCTATGCCTTCTCCACCATTAATAAGAGATCCAGCACCATCATTGAAGTGATCAAGATAGATGATATCGTCACCACTACCTAGATTAATAGTAGAGTCTTCAGCTATAAATCCTGATACCGTTACTATATCGTTTCCTTCACCAGTGGTTACAGTTGCGCCACCCTCGACATTTCTAACTGTTAAGCTATCATTGCCAGCTTCTAAATTTACGTTTGTAGTACTACCATTAATATCTACTTCAATAATAACTTTATCGTCCCCGTCTCCCATTTTAACTTTGGCACCGCCTGAAACATCACCGGCAACGTCCAACGTATCATAAGAAGCGCCGAAACTTATGGCAGTATTATTGCCCTCTATACTACCGCCAATGGTAGCTTCGCCAACACCTTCGCCCATGATGACTTTGGCACCGCCTGACACATTACCAGTAACACTTAACGTATCATCAGAAGCGCCAAAGTTTATACTTGTATTGGTGTCTTGAATATTCCCGCCAATGGTAGCTTCGCCAACACCATCACCCATGTTAACTTTGGCACCGCCTGATACATTACCAGTAACACTTAACGTATCATCAGAAGCGCCAAAGTTTATACTTGTATTGGTGTCTTGAATATTCCCGCCAATGGTAGCTTCGCCAACGCCATCACCCATGTCAACTTTGGCACCGCCTGAAACATTGCCGGTAACGTCCAACGTATCATTAGAAGCGCCAAAACTTATGGTAGTATTATTGCCCTCTATATTACCGCCAATGGTAGCTTCGCCAACACCTTCGCCCATGTAAACTTTGGCTCCAGTTTTAATATCAGTTCCAACAAAAAGAATGTCATTATCAGCTCCTAAGTCCATAATGGTGTTTTTACCACCAATGAATCCACCAACATGTACGTTATCTTCACCAGCACCAGTTTCCATACGGTTAATAAGGTTAGTACCACCATTATCGTCAAAATCTTCTGACATAAAAACAGTATCATTACCACTGCCCATGATAACTTCAGTATATTCATTACCAGTTTGACCGTAAGTATTTATGCCACCGCTCTGAATATAAATCGTATTATTACCATTGCCTAAATTAATGTGTACTGCAGATATGTCAGTACCAGGATAGTCAGTTGGATGAATTATAGATAAGTAATCATCACCATTACCTGTTGTAACATCAACAAAATCAAAATCATCAGTTGAATTAATCGTATTATTACCATCGCCCAAATTTAGAACTGAATAGTCAATCTCACCGTCCGAGTAAAAAGTATCATCACCACTTCCTGATATGACATTAACATATTTGAATGAATTGTTCGTACCCCCTTCTGAGCCAAAATAGTTATTACCTTCTCCTAAATCTATTGAAATACGGTTTAATTCAGTACCTACTAATTGACCAGCTGCTACTCTATCATCACCTGCACCCATATCGATCCTTACACCAGGGTTGATATTGTCAGTCACATTTAATACATCATCTCCACCACCTAAATTAACTAAAAATTTGTCATTTACACCATCATAATTATCTATATTGCCTTTTACTAATACGAGCTGTGAAGCATCGTTAAAAGTAGTAATATAAGTTGTAGTATTTGGCGTTACAGTAGTATCAACCTTATAATTATTAGTAGGATCAGTAAATGCATTGTTAGCTGAGAATGGATTATCTTCTGGATTGAATACACCTAAAGGTCCATCACTATTATCAAATAAATAAAATTCAATGGGTGCAGAAGGCACGTTACCAGCTTTATCAACAAAATTTATTTGAATATTTTGATCCAGTATACTTTGACCCAGTTCTTTCAATGGTTCAATATTTGCATTAGCAGGCTGTGTATTTGAATCTCTATCATAATTATCTGGATCATGATTAGCATTAAAATTGCTTCTTTCAGTCTCACTTAATGTATAAGTCCATGTGTTACCAGCAGTTACTTGTTGAACTGGCCCACTCCCTATATAAATCGAACCATCCTCAATTGAGTATCCTGTTAGTACACCAGTAGCAGAATCATATCCTGTTACAATAGGTGTTTGAGCAACAGTATCTAATTCAAACTCAGTAACTTCAGACGTTATTAAGTTAGGGTTAATAATCACTGGATCATTAACTAATACAGCTTCATAACGGTAGTTTTTATCGATACCTCCATCAGGCAAACTATCCGTAAAGCTGTATGTTTTAGAATCAGTCGTATTGACTATTAATGTTCCAGCAGAGGTACTTGCAACAGCCCCTTCACTAATCCATTCACCATCTGCTCTTTGATATGAACGAATAATGTCAATCTCTTGAAAATCGGTCGCTAAAGCTTTATCAAGAGTTACCGTGATAGTTGGTGTATTATCGTTAGTTAAACCGTCTAAAGGCGCGGCTCCATCAGCTTGAGATACTATACCTTCATAGTTACCCTCTACACCGTCGATACTGTTAGCACTTCCTTGAGGGTTAGTAGAATCATCTAGCTCAGTTCCGTCTACAATATCTGTTAGATTATCCTCAACAGTTATGTTAGTCACTTGAGCAGGGTTTAATAACTGAATAGGTAGTGACCCTGTTCCTGCAGTTTCATTACCTGCAGTATCAACTGTTTTCACAGTGAAAGTAGCTTTAGTTTCAGTAATAGCTACACTATCTAATGTCCATGTATTATCTGGATCTACTGTTGCTGTTCCAACCTTGACCGTAGTGTCTACACCATCTACAGTCGTTGTTTTGTAGACTACAACCGATTCTCCAGCTTTTAACGATTCTGATAAAGTTCCATTTAGAGTTACAGAGCTATCATCGGTTACTATTGAGGTGCTTGTGTCACTGGTAACATCACCTTGATCATCGACATAGGAGACGATGGTCGCTTTCGCTTCAGGTTTGGTCGTATCAATCTTAACAACCTGAGTATCAGTAGCACCCGTATTACCAGCAGTATCAACAATACGAGCTTTCACTGTGTAATTACCTTCTTCCAAAGTATTACCCGTATTATCATATGACCAACTGGTACCATTCGTCGTTGCATCTGTCCAGGTTGTCCCACCATCTAAACTGATTTGAACCTTTTCATCAGCTCCTAATGCATTATCTAAAGTGCCATTGAATACTAAGGTCTGATCATTGGTGATAAAGTCATCTGCTTCATCACCAGTGTCAGTAGTTATGCTGGTGATGTCAATAATATTCTTTGCTGGAGGTGTTTTATCAATTTTACCGTCTTGACTATCAGTAGCCCCTACATTACCTGCGGTGTCTACTATTCGAGCATATACTGTGTAATCGCCAGGCGGCAAAGTTTCAGCTGTATTATCAAATGACCAAGTTGTTGTACCTGCTGTATATTCAGCATTATCCCAGTTAATCCCATCTAGGCTGACTTGAACTTTCTCATCAGTTGCTAGTGCTTTATCTATACTGCCGCTTAATACTAACGTTTGGTCACTGGTTATAAAATCGGTTGATGAGCTACCAGTATCTTCGGTAATACTGTCTATACTAATAGTATTGGTTTCAGGATCTGTCGTATCAACCTTAACAGTCTGTGCATCAACTGCTCCCACATCACCAGCTAGATCCACAATACGCGCTTGTACGTTGGTGACGCCCTCGCCTAAGTCGTTAGTGGTGTTGTCATACGTCCAG
>NZ_JBXYJH010000015.1:0-93142 GCF_057396215.1 Psychrobacter sp. CX18
TGAGCTATGCTGAAAAAACCGTAGATAAAAACTTGGTAAACTAAGGAAGACAATTAGGAGTTTACCATGACAAAGAAAGCTAAAAGATACAGTGAAGAATTTAAAGCAGAAGCGGTCAAAGCAATAGAGAATAATGGTGGCAATGTCAGTGCCACAGCAAGGCATTTAGGGCTACCAATGCAGACACTAGCCAATTGGCAACGAAAAGCCAATCAAGGCAAACTCAAAGGTACTAAGCAATACGATCCAGAGCTTGTTTCAGCCCTTGAAGAAATTAAGCGTTTAAAGCGTGAACTAAAAATAGCACAAGAAGAGCGAGAGATATTAAAAAAGGCTACGGCGTACTTTGCCAAACACGATCAGTAAGGTACGCCTTTATTGACCATCACAAATATGAATTTAGTATCACAGCCATGTGCAAAAACCTTGATATCAAACCATCAAGCTACTATGACTGGAAAAAGCGTGACATCAGTGTTCAGCAAATACATCGCAATCACTGTGAGCTGCTTGTAAAAGCTGCGCACAGGAAGACCAAAGAACGATATGGCTATGAGCGTCTGCATGCTCACCTAAATGAACAAGGACACGATGTCAGCAAGTATATGGTACGTAGTATCAAAGAAGAACATGGTATCAAATGTAGACGTCATAAGCGCTTTAAAGTGACAACGGACTCAGAGCATAACAAGCGTGTTTATCCTAACCTGCTTAAACAGAAGTTTGGCGTTAATCGTCCTAATTGTGTCTGGGTCAGTGATATCACCTATATCTGGACAGATGAGGGCTGGCTTTATTTGGCAGGCGTTAAAGATTTGTATACCAAAGAACTGGTTGGCTACGCTATCGATAAACGCATGAAGACTGATTTAGTCTGTAAGGCCTTAAATAAAGCAATCAAAGATAAAAGACCTAGCCAAGGACTTATTGTGCATTCAGATAGAGGTAGTCAGTATTGCAGCGATGATTATCGCAAAATGATCACTAAACACGGTTTTAAAGGATCTATGAGTGCGAGAGGTAACTGTTATGACAATGCGCCAATAGAGAGCTTCTGGGGCGTTTTAAAGAATGAGCTGGTATATCATCATAATTATAAAACTCGATTTGAAGCAATCAACAGCATCTTGAAATATATTGAGTTAGATTACAATCAAGTCAGGATTCAGCAGAGTTTAGGTATGAGATCGCCAAGACAAGTTTGGATGGATTTCTATCGTCAAGCTGCCTGATTAAAATCTCCCAAGTTTAGGTGTACGGATTTGACAGCAGGGGTCAAACCCCTTATTTGCTCTAGTATTGGCTTTATTTGTTCGTAGTAAATTATTAGTACTTAAAACCTTAGACAAACACTAAATCTTTTAACATTACCCGAATCTCAACTATTTTTTATCCTTGGTTTTAAAGATCTGAAAATATTTAGTTATTAAATCTAACCTTACTGATAAATAAATTATGCTAAATCAATCACTTTTACAAGCCTATGAACAGACAAATTACTGCTTTAATGACATTACCTTAAATATAGGTATGATATCTAAAGATAGCACAGAGTTATTTACACCCTATAATGCTCTAGGTGGAATATTTATCACTGCATGGAATCCATATGGCAAAGTAAGAAGCCATATTGAAAACAATCAAGCCAATGAATCATTAAAATCCTATCTATTAAGTTTAGGATTGAAAGTAATTGATGGGTATGGTGAAAGCCCTGATGGTATATGGAGAGAAGAGAGTTATTTTGCTTATCCTGTCGATAAGACTACTTGTTTAGCATTATGTAATCGATTTAAACAAAATGCAGTAGTGTACGTTAATCATAATGGTCTAGCTGAATTAGTATTTTCAGATTAAACTGCTAACATTATTGCATTTGTTTAAAGCTTCATAAAAATAAAAAATACTTTGACAGAAATCAAAACATCTGATAATTTAAAAATACATCGTGGGTTTATGGCTACTTCCAGCGCGATGTAAAACAAAGACTGGTAAAACGCACAACTCCTTTTTGCTCTGTAAGGTGACTGTGTCGTTTCAATTTGGCACAGACAGAGCACTAGGAGATTTTTTATGTCTAAAATTCGTCCACTCCCCTTTTTCATCCAATCTGTAAATACGCAATCCAACTTATTGTCTAACCACTTTTATCCTAAAGTGGCAGGACATATGCACACGCATGCCTTTCTAAAACAAACCAAACTTTATCAACAATATCTCATTAAATTCCTAAACCATAAAATCTGCTTGGCTTACCTTTCTTTTTATTACTGTATTTAACGTAACTCCGCATCTAATTAGTACATTGTCACTCTAAATACAATCACCTCATTTAAAACGTCAAAGGTAATCTTATGAATACGAACATCACAAATGACATTGATAACACCAAAACTCAAACTTGGATCAAAGAGATATGGGAGTGGGCTGACGTCAATAATATACCTGAATCTCAGATTCCTCGAGATGCTAAATCACTAATCGAGCTTAAAGAGCTTGATATCTCATTTTGTAGCTCTTCTACATACGTATCGGACGGTAACGGTGGTTTTATTGAAACAGAGTCTCGTAAGGCTTTAACCTCCCTACCTGAAGCAATTAAAAACCTTAAAAACTTAAGATATTTAAGATTAATCGGTGCTAATAACCTTCCACAAGGTTTTGAAGAATTAGATGGTTTAAAAACATTGGTATTTCTTAAAACATCATTTGAAGTTATACCTTATTCCGTCTGTAAATTAAAAAACCTTAAAGAGCTTTATATAATGTCGAGTACGCTTATAAAACTACCAGACAATATAGGTCAGTTATCGTCTCTAAGACTGATTGATATGAGAGGTACTCAGGTTAAAGAATTACCTGAATCATTTACTCAGTTAAAACAGCTTAGAAGTATCACTTTTTGTGTGAATCCATTGGAATATCTTCCTGAGGATCTCGATAAACTATCAAACCTTGTGTATATTAATATTAGAGCTTCACAATTGGATAGACTACCCGAGTCTTTTGGTAACCTGCCAACATTAGCTAGCTTGACCTTATATGAAAATGGTTTGAAATCCTTGCCAAACAGTTTGGCTAAATTGAATTCATTAGAGCATTTAAAAGTTCAAGAAAGCTCGTTATTAGAGGTATCCCCTGCCGTTAAAGAGTTTATTAGTCATTATGATGAATAAGAGCATCTAATATTGATTAACAGTTGTATATAATAATTTTAATAAAGAAAGCTTCTTATTACTAGGAGCTTTCTTTATTAATATGGACATGCAAGGTGAACGTCCTATTCATATCACAGTAAATCAAAGAATTGGAGAAAGTAAAAACAGACGGCCGATTCCTTCGTCTCTTTATTACAGTCTTGGTCTAAAAATTCAGGGTTAAGCAAAGAGCTAATTAAAAAGGTCCATTTATTGCAAATTCCAACACCAACTAGGAATTATATGGATTACCGGACGCCATCAGATGTGGACAAAAACATGCGTACATATAAAACTACTATTCAATCAAGATTACTAATTAACCTCCCAACCCATTACCTACCCGCTTTTCGACTATAATGCGCTTGCTGATGCTTTAAAATACTGGCGAAAATGGCATCATCGTAGGGCACCACAAGGCTTTTTGGTACCGTTAGCTCAAAGTCACCTGCTTCTACCTTGATGAGCTTTTCGTCTAAATGTATAACATTAAGACCATAATGTTTTAGGTCTTCTGCCAACTCATTGAGTATCGTTTCTTTTTCAGAGTCACTAATGGTAGGCCTAGAGTAACTTTGCGGCTTAATAACTAATCTATCTCCCACTACCTCATGATTGTCGAGTGGATCGCCGTTTAGTAGCACACTATGTTCAATTTGGCTTTTATAGCGGTCATTGACAACTCCCATATCGTCCTCTCTTTATTTATTGTTATTCTTAATGGCTATAGGTAGCTTTCTAGATTTGGGCTAGATTTGGGCTAGATTTGGTAGAACGTGACAGGTAATACTTATAAATTAATACTATCAATCAACGTGTGTCAAATGACAGATGTTTGTTTAAGCTTTGATATTATTGCTAGGGCTTATGTGATGAGCGGTTTAGCCCCGATTGCAGCGGATATACTTGGGGCAGCACAAGGTGGGGTCGCTTAGCCAATGCCGGTATCGCGATAGCAGGAACGGCAGTGGCTATTAGCGTCACCCTTGTGCCACCCAAGATAGTAGCGCAAAGCGGGTTGAGCTACTCAGCTTGTATGGTATGCCGTTTAGTCTTTAAGTGATGCTCTTCTACAAATAAAACCCCCTACTTCACCACTACTAAATCTTTTACTCGTGTCGTATAACACGGGCTTAATAGTTTGCGATTCATCTGCCACGTCTGTTCCTTTTTGATACCCTCACTGGCGATAAATAAGGCATTTTGCTGATAATGATCCTGTTTGAACTTGTGGTTCAGCTCATCCATAACGGCCATTAACGCCGTTTGCTTTTCTTCAAGATGACAATCCTTATCTTGCCCAGTCGCATCTAACAAATCAAGCTGCACCTCATCGTGCTGGCAAATTCCCGATAGCATCACGCCAGCCTTCGCATACCGAACATCTTGTTTGTAGATATGATGGAGCACCTCACGCGCAGCAGCCACTATCACTCGAGTATCAGCAGTGGGCGTGATAAATTGATATTGACCGGATATTGGGGTGTAGCGCTCTGTGGTATTAAAGGGGCTATTTTTGGCAAAGACGGTCATAAAGCTACAGACACTTTGTTGCGCGCGCAGCTTACTGGCGGCCTTGGACGCATGACCGCATATGGCCTGCTCTAAGTCTTGCTGGCAGGTAACTCGATTCGAAAATGAGCGTGAAGATATGATTTGTTGCTTAGGTTCGACCTGCTCGATACCGAGACATGACTGCCCATTGAGCTCTAGACAGGTACGCTCCAGTACTACGCCAAAATGCTGGCGAATTTTGCCCGGTTCACAAATTGCCAGTTGATAAACGGTGTCGATACCGAGCGCATTCAGTCGCTTTTTATAGCGGCGCCCAACCCCCCATACTTCGCTGACATCGGTAATTTGCATTAATCTGCGCATCCACCTTGGGTTGGTTAACACACAAACACCCTTGGTAGCTGGATATTGCTTGGTGGCATGATTGGCCAGTTTTGCCAGTGTCTTGGTCTCCCCTATCCCAACACCGACAGGGATACCTGTATACATTTCAACAATTTGCTTAATCTTTTTGGCATAAGCGTCTAAATCCTGCATGGCTACTGGATAATCGGCAAGGTACAAAAAAGCCTCGTCGATTGAGTAAACTTCTACGGTCGGACACAACGACTCTAAGGTACTCATGACCCGATGCGACATATCGGCATATAAGGCGTAGTTTGAGCTAAATACCTCAATGTTATGTTGCTTGCAGAAGTCTTCGACCTTAAAGAATGGCACTCCCATCTTGATACCTAAGGCTTTCGCCTCTGCTGATCGGGCGACGACGCAGCCATCATTATTAGACAATACAACCACTGGCTTATGTTTTAGATCGGGGCGAAAAAGCTTTTCACAGGAGGCGTAGAAACTGTTGCAATCAATTAGGGCGTACATGGGAATATCCCAGTATATCTCGTTCAGGTTAAGGTGGATGATAGTCGAACAACTCTAAAATGATGATAAGGCAACCGAGCGCAAGACTACTAAAGCAGGCTTTGCAAGGTTAACAGAGTAATCGTTTTGTAGTTCGCTGACTATAGAGAGACGAGGCTCACTACTAAGGTCTGTCAGGACGGATTAAAGATAACAGAGAGAGCTAATAAAATAATAGTCTTTAAAGCGAATTGACGACGCTTGATGTCGCTTTAATTTTAGTTTTGGGCTTAGTTTTAGTTTCAGTTTTAGTCAGAAGAGCTATAAACCGTGTTATCGCAATAAAGAAAAATGAGTGTCTAACGTTAGTCATTGTATTGTTTGTTATAACAGTGTTTCTTAATTAGAAAGCCTTAAAATAGAAAGCCTGTAGAATGAAAAAGTATCTAGCTAACTAGTAAAAGAGGCGTGGGCAACTTAAAAATTTGGGCGACGGCTTTGACCCCGACCACGTTTCACCTCTCGGATAATATTGATGACAACGCCAAACACTTCAAAGTCAGTGTCGTCATCTAGGAGGATATCGTCAAAGTCTTTGTTGTACGCCACCAACTTTGGGGTTGGCTCCAAGCAAAGCTCCTTCACCGTAAATTCGCCATTGAGAGCACAGACAATAATGTCGCAGTGCTGAGCCTCTAAACTGCGATCCACCACCAATAAATCTTCAGGGTAAATGCCGGCATCGATCATAGATAGCCCGCCTGCCCGTACCAAAAATGTCGCATTGGGATGGCTGATGCACAGCTCATTTAGGTCAATACTGGCTTCAACATAACCTGCAGCGGGTGACGGAAATCCTGCTGGCACTTTTTCAATAAAATAAGGTAGTGGACTGAAACTTGCAGGGTGAAGCTTACCAAGTACTTTTGTTTTCATAGTGATATACAACCCAATTCAAAACGACCTAGACCACGAATTTTAACTTATTACCGATTTTAAACACCTTATCTCATTTTACACATAATAACCTCATTTATGACCTAATAAACTCATTTTAAATCTAACAGCAATTTGAGATGAGCAAACTATTGACCAGTAACGACATTTTTTAGAGGAGTAACGAACTATCCTAGTCAAGCTAGTGTAGTCAAGCAAGTAGAGCAATGTAAGTATAGAGCAATATAAGTATAGTTAAGCAGGACAGTCAGGCAGGATAATCAAAGATATTGAGCACCTTATGATAGTGCCTTATAGCATAGCCTCATCATATAGCTACTACTCAGAATATAGAGACTATCCAGATAAACCATATTTAGCTATTTTTGGAAGCTAGTGCGATCTAAAAAGTAACAAATCATTACAACGTAATTATCATGTTTAAATATTAGGTTACAACTTATAAAAACATTACTTAAAAATACATTTTTAAATATTTGCTACTCCTTAACAATACTTACATTACAAAGCTTTATATTATTATTGGCAGTAAGTTATTAGTAGATAGTAGCAGGTATAGGAACCTTATCCTGAAGGAAAAGACGAAAGGGAATAAAATGCACTTGAGACCATTAATATCCAGTTAATACTATTCAGTAAGTGAGTCTATTTGTGAAATTAAGTTATGACCTTTGATGCCTTATTATAATTTTATCCCATGTGATTTATTACCGTTCCTCTTTACACCATGTAAACCCTATACATACGCCTAACTTTTAACGATAAGATGGCTCGATAAGACTTAATCAATCCTAAATAAATATAAGACTTAATAACTATTTTCCTCAGGATAATACATGACCTTAGACAAGCTTAATTCTCCCGATATAGCGCTAGATACGACATCAGACACTACAGATAATTATTCTAAAAAGTCTGCTAGTATAGAGGATAAGGCCCATGGTCAATACCTTGAGGCGATTAGCTTTCAAATAATGACATGTGCTGAACCGCCTGAATTAGTCATCAATACCATCGAATCTTTATTGGCAATTAAAGAGGCGCGTGACGAAATCCTTATTATTGATAATAATAATACACAAATCGAAAAGTATGCTCCCCTTGCAGCATTCTGTAACCGCCTAGATCCTGACTTAAGGGTTCGCTTCTATCATGTGGATGCTATTGAAGGATATAAAGCGGGCGCTCTCAATCTTGCTTTGGAGATGATGGCGTCCAATTGTTCACACATTGTCGTGGTTGACAGTGACTATCAAGCGCTGCCTCATGCAAGGCTATCTATTGCCAATGCTTTGCAACGTTATCCTGAACATACTCTACTTCAGTTCCCACAGTTTTATCGTAACGAGGGCCAACAAGATGTGCATAGTGAGTTAAATCACTATTTTAATTATCACTTGTATCGCCCTTTTAATCGCTATAAGGCGTTATCGACAGGTACCTTTGCGGTAATACGCCGTCAGGATTTGGTAAATTTAGGGGGTTGGTCTGGTGCTTCGATTACGGAAGATGCGCAGATGGGTGTGCTCATGCATCGAAATGGATATCGCAGTCAATTTATCCCTGAAGTTATTGCGACTGGCTTATTGCCTAATTCACTAAAAGATCTTGCTGCCCAGCGCCGCCGCTGGATTTACGGCAATATGCAGGTACTCAAAAACGTCTCTTCAGTTTTATTAGGGTTTTTTAATAGACGTTCTCGGAAATCCGGCTCATTTAATTCAAAACCTTACGACTCACAACCTTCTCATTCAAGCTTTTCAAACTCAAGCTTTTTAGAAAAAGGCCGAATAACCAATGACTCTATCGATACTCGCGCGATAAACGATGACTATATAGCGTTCCGTTATTCAGACCCGAATCTTATTAAAAAAGAATCGGTCATACCCCAAAAGCAATCTATGTTTGAGCGTGTGGCTTATCTACGCGCACATCTTTCACAGTTGACTGCTTGGATAAATTTTACCGGTCCCTTTATTGGGCTTCACATCGGTAGCTTGTTGGTCGCAACGGGTACAGTTTTTTACCCCATTAGCAAAGCGTCAATAGTGACGTCTCTTTCTATCGTTTATACAGGCTATTCGGTATTTTTATTAAGACGCTTATGGGCGTATTTGCAAGACCAATCACCTCTAAATAAACAACTTATTAATAACAGTACGAACGACATTGGCTCTATTAACATTGGCTCTATTAACATTGGCTCTACAAACGAAAAGCTTCTGAAAGGTCAGCTCCTTAATGGCGAGCTTCTTAATAGAAATCATCTTAATAGAAATCATCTTAATAGAAAGCTACGTGCTTGGCTAATGCATCTAAACTTTTGGGAGTTGGGCGCTTTATCTTGGCTACCCGTATTATGGGGTCAAAATAAGCCTTTCGTTTGCACCCCTAAAAATAAAATCAAATCTATTAGTCGATCCGCTTGGATGAATAACCTCAGGACAACCCCAAAGCTGGTGTTTGTATTAAACCTATCAACAGCAGCTGTGGTATCTCCCCCCAGCCCATTTTATTCACCGTTATTATTAACCAGTGCGCTTAGCGTCTGTGGATTAAAACTCGCAGCTTTAAAAGTAGCCGTCGATAACTTTGCCAGCATTACAGAAGAGTCAGCAATAACACAACCGATAAATAAAACGTATCTTGCTATTCATGGCCGTATAAAAAAGGATACCCGAAAAAGACTTAGTGACAGAGTAAGCGATGGTAATAGATTTAACAAAACACTGGATGACAAAACCGGTACCAATGATAGGGACTGTATCAACACTAAACCCACTATCACAACCCCTAAAGCATCGTATAACTGAGGCCAAAACAAATAGTATTCATCGTAAAAAGCGTTAAACGTATTTAAAGCCTACATTAATCAATACCTTCTAAACATCTACATTTTTTATCGCACATTTTTATCGCACACATTGGGGCACTTATGTCATCGTTAGCACATCAAACTCATACCACATCCTCTCAATCTACCCCCTCTAAAACCACATTGTCATCAGCCAAAAAGTTACGTATTGCGGTTATCGCTCATTCGCTATACCCCATCGCTCAGCCTTATGCCGGGGGTCTTGAAAAGATGACACACTTAATCTGTGATGAGTTGGTAGATCTCGGTCACGAAGTTCTGCTATATGCTCATAAAGACAGTAATACCAAGGCAACCTTAATACCACTACTGACCCGTGGAGAGTTCGACACCCTAGTTAGTGAAAATGGACATAAAGCCTTATCCATGGGTAGAAATGAGTTATTCCAATATTTGACGTATCAACTGGCGCTTCGCGATATCATTGCCCGCTATGAACGCGGCGAGATTGATATTGTACACAATCATAGCTTGCACCATATCCCGATGATGACCGGCCAAGCCTTTGGATCTCGTTTTTTTACCACGTTCCATACGCCAATCTTCCCTGATCTAAATATTGCACTACTGACCTTAAGCCGAGGCACCTCCACTCAATTTACGTCAGTCAGTCATTATCAACAACGCCTATTCTCTGAGTTTGTACCGTCAAAAGTGGTGTATAACGGCATTGAAGTAGATGAATTTAAGGCAAACGTAGCCCCTATTAAAGATGAGGTGTATTTTTGGTATGGCCGTATATGTCCAGAAAAAGGCACCCATTTGGCGATGCAATATTGTAAAGAAGCCAATAAAAAATTAATCATTGCTGGACCTAAGAGCAATCAAGGTTATTTTGATGAGCAAGTCGCTCCGTTGCTTCGTGAGGATGAAGAAAATGGGTCTGCAAAACGCTTTGAGTATGTCGGTCACTTGACCAAATCTGAAATTAATGACTATCTTACTCAAGCGACAGCCCTGCTATTTACCAGTACATGGGATGAGCCTTACGGCTTAACCTTGGCTGAAAGCTTGGCCTGTGGTACGCCCGTTTTGGGATTTGATGTTGGTGCTAGTGCCGAAATAGTTACTCCAACGACGGGTATTATCGTCGCTAAAGAGGACAAGCAGGCCTTTATACAGGGTTTTGATGATATCAAAAATATCTCTCGGCAAGCGTGTCGTGATCGGGCAGTGCAGTTTTGTTCGGCGACCGCAATGGTAGAGGGGTACCTAAACTTATATTATCAAACATTAGATAGCTCAAATGATTTGCAGGCATTCACTGACTGTGAGGCGTCATTAGAACGCGAACCGCTCTCTACTTATCATGGATCAGACTTAAGACAAGACTCAAGAACAGACTTAAGAACAGACTCTTCGCAAATCACGCTATCTCATAACGATACCGATGGTAGAGATAAACATCCTGTTCATAAGAACCCCACGTCAAATCCCGCAAATTCTGGCTCGCCAGTTAACGTTGGGGAGTGAGAGTGATGCGTATTGGTTACTACGCCCATCATCATGGATCGGGACATTGCCGTCAGGCCGATAAGCTTGCCGCACTTCTCACTGATGTTGATAGACAACAGATGACTGTTTTTACCAGCTTAAGTTTGGATACTTACCGCTTTACATCCCTGCCAGAGTCACAAATCATTCGCCTGAGTAATGAGCATGAGCGAAAAGATGACGTGCTACCAGGCCGTGCTGGCAACTATTGGCAGCCTAGTTGCCTTCATTACTCGCCTATCGGCAATACCGATATTTTAAAGCGTAGTCACCAACTTTTAGATACCATCTATCAGCGTCAGATAGATCTGATGATTATTGATGTCAGTGTGGAAGTTGCTATGCTCTGCCGTGTCTCAAGTATCCCCTACTTATATGTGAGACTGCCAGGGAGCCGTGACGACACACCACATATCAATGCCTTTGCTGGCGCTTTAGCATTACTCGCTCCATATCCGCCCTCTTTGGAGTCGAGCATTACCTCTGATTGGGTCGGTCAAAAGACACTCTATCTTGACTTTATCAACTTTTTTAAACAGTCCTCTGTATCATATCCAGCATTTATTTCCCAGTTGTCTAACGACGTAACGCAAACCGCGCACAGTCTAGATAAAAGCAGATCATCTAACCCGTTATTAAATAGCCTCCGCCAAAAAGCGGCAACATTGTCAGATGCCGACTCAACGACATTAGAAACATTTCCATTAGGTATATTGCCGGATGAAAATAACATCAACAACATCAACGACAACAATGTCAATTCAAGCCACTCTTTTTCAAGCCACTATCATTCAAGCCACCATCCTATTGTAACCGTTATTAAAGGTTATGGTGGGCATGAGGCAATTGACATCAAGCTGCCTGAATTACGTAGTCTGTTACCAGAGGCCATAATCATATCGCTTGGTCCTATCCATGAGAATGTACGTCATAACGTTGATATTGCGACCCATGTCGATGACGTCATGCCTTTTATTGAGCATAGTGATTGTGTAATCATGGCATGCGGGCTGAATGCGATTGCTCAAGTATATGCCTCTAATACACCGCTGGTGGTACTACCCGATAATAGACCGCATCGTGAGCAAGAAATCATGGCGGAAGCATTAATATCAGAAGGTCGCGCATTGAGTTGGGCGCAGTTTACTGAGAAGATGAGGGTTAATGCTAAGCAAGAAAAGACTACTTTGACTCAAGCGCTTAAACAAACTCTTAAAACAGAACCGTTAGATAGCGTAGTCGCTCAAGACAGGCAATCCAACTCTTCTAATCATCATCAAACCCGTTTAGAACCATCGGCTGCGAAAGCTTTTATGCAAAGCATGGTTGAGTATACAACCTGCAAAAGCTGGTTTGAAAACTGGTTACTGCCTCAGCTTGACTTGAAACCTGATAGCTTTTCTAGACACTAAACTATCTTTGCCAGCCATTTAAACCCATTATCAATTAACCCTATTACCTATTAACTCTTTTTTAAACGCTTCAAACGTGGTGTGACTTGATGAATGACTCAAATACAGATTTAACGCAACCCTTTAATCAGAAGGATAATCAGCCTTCGAACAACCAACTTTCTAATAACCACGTTGCCGTCAGCGTCATTACTACTTGCTATGGGCGAAATCGGCATTTGTATAATCTGCTAAGTAGTCTTGAACAAGGAAGCGTTCAGCCTGAAGAAGTTATTATTGTTAATGATGATGCCGATCCGAAGCGTTTAGCAGAGTTTTCGCTGAATATTATTCAGATCCCGACTACCGTTTCAGACTCTGATTTAGGCTCAAATGCAGACGCTACTACCGGCTCTACTACAGCTTCTACTAGCAATGCCAAACCTAAATTTGATATTGGTCACAATCGTAATCTTGGTGCAGCTAAAGCCCGTTATGAAGCGCTGATATTTCTTGATGTCGATTGCATCGTTGCACCGCATTTTATTAAGCAGATGAGTTTAAAACTACAAAGACAGCCTGATGCCTTAATTATGGGACAGCCCAGATACTTGACTCGTCCTTTAACGGTTGATGAAAGCACGCTGCTAAAAGATGGCAACTTTCCTGTTCAGACGTTGAACGCCTTATCAGTGTATAACCCTTACCGTTATAATTTTGAGCCTAGCGATTCTGGTTTTTCAAACAACGAAGATAATTTAGATGATGATAAGACTGACGACAAGTTAAAGAATAATCAAAGCGACAAGGTCGAAACATGTTCAGTTAAAGCCGCTCCTGTTAATGTTGCAAATACCCTATTAAGAGAAACCTCTCATGCGAACCCTTCGCTACCAACTTCAACGCCAATGATGAAGACTGACGACTATGGCGCCTTTTGGAGCTTATGCTTTGCCATAACACGCCAACAGTTTCAAAATATAGGGGGCTTTGATACTCAATATATCGGTTATGGGGCAGAAGATACTGACTTTGCGTTTACTGTGCGTGCCATGAGTATTGACTTTTATCTAAGTGCCGATGTGGTGTATCACCAGCAGCATGGCGTGTATCGGCCGCCCCTCAATCACCTTTACAGTATTGTTATTAATGCCAATCGCTTTTATAACAAATGGCAACATTGGCCAATGGGCGGCTGGCTTCAGCAATTTGTTGATATGGGTCTGATTGAGTGGATTGATCAACAAGACAAGCCTATCACTGTGATTAGGGAACCCTTAGAGGATGAATTACAATCAGCCCATTGTCCTGATGCGCCGTTTGTTTGAGGCAGCGTTTGTCTTAAATGCTTAACAATAAATAGGCAGCTTTAATAGCCAACAGTATTAATCACTATAACGTCAAACGTCTATGTATTCATAACACCGTTTTTTATCAATCTACTGACGTATCACCGTCACCCCCGATGGCGCTGTGTTGATCTCATGCCTCTCAAACTCCCAATTATGACCATGCCAAAAGTGGTTGGTCACTTCATTATGATTAAAGCCTATCATCAATAGCTCTAAAGGATCGTTGTCAGGAAGAGTTAATTGTAAATACGCCCTCACCGCTAACATCAAGCGATATAACAAAAATCCCGATGAAGGCGCTGAGGAATGTATGTCTTCAAAACGGGGATAATCTGCCACCACGCGATGATTCTCTGACAGCACCTTATGATAACTGTCACTGTCTAACATGGCTTCAATCTTCTCAGGAATGACCAAAATACGGCTATCCTCTATCGGATCATCTTCAGGTTTCGGGTCATCATCAGGTGTAGGAAATTGATAGCGTATATTACTAAGTAGCAAACCAAGAGGGGCGTCTTTTGCCATCTGCGCTATAGAGCTCATGTTATTACTTCTGGGCGGTAGACCAAAATGCAGTTGACTGTCGCCAATCTGACGGAAAAATATCAACTTAGGCAATGCTTTTATCATAGGATGTGTGGTCAAAAACTCAGCATGAATAAAGTAATTAAATAACACCAAAACATCATCAGGGTTTAACATCTCTTCGAGTTTCTCTTTGCTGATTGCTGGGTTATTGGCGATAAGCACCACCCGCTTAGCATCGAACAATGCCTTTTGAATAACACTGGGCAAGCTTTCAAAAGCTAAGCTATTATTTTCAAAAACATTACCTTTTAAGCTTTCATTTTTCAAACTATCAGCTCTCAAACTCTTAAAGGAACTCATCTTATTAATAGTCACCTCTGAAGTCGTTTCTGCAAAGCTTGATGAACTTGGGATACTGTCATCAAGAGAAACATCATCACTATACGAGACCATATTATCTATATTCAGCATTGTCATATTGATTTATCATTACCCTAAGAAATAGTGTTAATTGACTAGAAACTAGTCTACGCCAGTGCAATGGTCGAATGTTCCACACGCCCTAACCATATCTGATTGAAATAGCTACTGATTTTAAACGAATTTAATGTCATTTTGCTTAAAAATATTGCAACATTTTAAAAAAACGTTATCATAGCATTTCTTCTATTATTGTTATGTTATAACATATCATTTTTTCTAAAGTTTAGATTTCATTAAAACCAATTAAGACAGCTTTATAAGGTTACGTTTTATGAAGAGAAAACCACTTTCTGTTGCGATTTATACCCTTCTTGTTTCTTTAGCGACTCAAAACGCTCTCGCCAATACTGAGCCCACCGACAGCTTGACGGACAATGACTTACAGTCCGATACTGAGGTCATGCCTCAGGCCACCTTTGAAGCCATTACTGTTACCGCTACTTCAAACAAAGTACCGAGCAGCTTAGCTTTTGATAATGCAAAAAAGGCCAGTGATGTCGTCATTAGCAATGAGAAATTACGCCACCGTTCTGCGACACTTGGTAACGCCCTAGCGGACGAGCTTGGTGTACATAGCAATCCCTTTGGCGGCGGTGCATCTGCCCCGGTGGTAAGAGGTCAAGAAGGGGTACGTGTCAAGATATTAGAAAACGGCATGGATGCGATCGATATGTCGACCCTATCACCAGATCATGCGGTCGGTGTCGATACCTTATTGGCTGATAGAGTAGAATTAATACGGGGCGCCTCTACCCTTCTGTATAGTACCGCCTCGCCTGCTGGGGTGATTAACGTTGTCGATGGGCGGATTCCGGATTACGTGCCAGAAAATTATGAAGGAGAAGCGGCACTACGCTTTAATGACAATAATGATGAAAAAGTGGCAACAGCAGGAGTGACCTTTGGATTAACAGACAATGTCGCACTGCGTGTCGAGGGCCTGTCACGTAAAGCCAATAACTATGAAGTACCTGAGATTAATCTTGCTGAAAAGCTGAACTACCTACCCGACTCACATAACAAATCTAACGTGGGGACAGTAGGGTTATCTTATATCGGTGATCAAGGTCATATTGGCGTTGCCTATAGCGAGCGCCATGACGACTATGGCTTAGTCGGTCACAATCACAAATACGATTCATGTGGTGGCCATGTGCTAAACTTCCTTGGCATTGGCAAAAATCGCCCTTATCTCAATGTCTATCCTCATTTAATGGGCGATGATGATTTAGTGGACTCTTTCCACTTCCATTGTGGTACCGATCATGAAATGGACCCTGAACATAGCCATGATCATCCGTTTGGGCATAACCACGATCATACACAAGCTGGGCCTTGGGTGGATATGAAGAGTAAAAGCTACTACCTACAAGGTGAGCTGCTAGACCCAATTAGCGCCATTGAAAAAGTCCGATTGGATGTTGCGTATCACAACTACCACCATGAAGAGCATGACCACGGCAAAACCATCCCAGATCCCGCCCAAGGTAGTGTCTTTGTTAAGGCTAATACCTCTTATTTTGACAACCAAGGTTACAATGCCAAGTTACAAGCCTATCATACACCGACCGAGCATTTGCAAGGGGTTTGGGGTATTCAAAGCCAATCTCATAAAAGCAGTGCATTGATCCCTTCTAAAGAAGAACGTGCTGAAAATCGTCGCCTTTTGGTGGAAAACACTCAGCGTCAATTTAGCCTGTTTGGTGTTGAGCAGTATAAGCTCAATGACTGGCTGTTTGAAGCAGGTCTGCGTTATGAAAAATCAAAAATACCTATCACTTATGACCTAGAGGCAATAAAATCCCAAAACAAGCTGCATAGTCAGCTCTCAGAACCAGAAATGCCAGACTTAACCCCTTATAAAGAGTCTGCTTTCTCTTATGCGCTAGGCACTATCTGGGACATTACCCCAGAATATCGTTTGGATCTCTCATACTCGCATAATGAGCGTTTGCCCACGCCAATGGAGCTTTACTATCACGGTAAAAACTTAGCCACCAACTCGTTTTTGTATGGTAATAAAGACTTAGATAAAGAAAAATCAGATAACATTGAGCTAGGCATTCAGTTTGATAATGATAAATGGCACTACAAAGCCAGCGCCTACAGCAATCACTTTGACAACTATGTCCATGCCGAAAACCTACATAAAGATGGCAACTTATATCTTCGACGCATGACTCAATCCAAAGCCAAAATTCAAGGCTTAGAAGCAGAAGTAGGTTATGAATACCTACCTGGGCATAGCGCCACTGTATTTGGTGACTATGTGCGTGGCAAGCTCTATGGTTTTGCCCCCATTTATGGCAACAAAATCTATAAAGAAATCCCTAAATACGATCCACCAGAGTTCTGTGGCGCCTATCCGGGGGATGCAGATTATGAAGAAAGGTGTGCTTATACTGACTATGAAGTGATTGGCATCGACAAGGTAGATCGTCCAGAGCGTAACGCGCCACGTATGTCGCCACTACGCTTAGGCTTTCGCTTAAACAACGAGTACAATGACAACTGGTCAACCTCGCTTGACTTCACCCGAGTCTTTACCCAAGACAAAACCTCGACTGCGACAGTTGCCAGAATACCCAAAGATGAAGACTTACTCAAAGTCACCAAAGTCCCAGAAAATGCCACCAAAGGTTACTCATTATTAAACCTAGGGCTAGATTACAAAAACACATGGGGCAACTCAAAACACCCCTTAGACTACACCCTATCCTTACGCGCCAACAACGTATTGGACGAAGAAATTTATGTACACAACTCGTTTTTATCATTTGTACCGCAAATGGGACGTAATATTTCTTTGGGCTTAAATGTTCAATTCTAGAGTCATCGTCTTCATTTAAAATAAGTCAAAGATAGCGTTTTGCCCATCTTTACTAAGATTTTATAATAACGTGGAGCCCATCCCGCTTTCACTCCTATCTTGGCTCGCACAGAGCGAAACGCTACGCTTTAGTCCGTTCCTGCTACCGCGATACCGGTCTAAAAGCTAGCGTTTCTGCCCTGTGCCTTACCAAGTATATCCGCTACAATCGGGGCTAGTACTCTTTAACCCTCAGAGCTCTGAATCACCTCAGCATTTTCTTTATAGTCAAAG
The DNA here is from genome assembly GCF_057396215.1 of Psychrobacter sp. CX18. Lineage (NCBI taxonomy): Bacteria > Pseudomonadati > Pseudomonadota > Gammaproteobacteria > Moraxellales > Moraxellaceae > Psychrobacter > Psychrobacter sp. CX18. Next base: position 17,754 of record NZ_JBXYJH010000015.1, read on the forward strand.
AAATCTAAAATGGCTACAAGGCAACCGAGCGCAACTACTACTCTAGTAGGCTTTGTGAGGTTAACGCTGTCGCTCTTTAGATTGCCTACGACTATAGCCCATGTTTGTGCACATAGGTTATCAGGTAACCTCCCATTTCTACGCCATTTGCGGTATCATAGGCGGATATTATAAATTCTGAAAACTTAGGGCGTGTGGAACATTCGACCATGGCACTGGCGGAGACTATTTTTTAGTCAATATGCAGTGAAATTTTTGACGCTTAGTCATTCTAAGTTAGAACCCTAAATTTTTAATAGCCGCCATATATTGGCAAAAAAGAGTCCCGCCCTCACTCGAGCATAGCTCTCGCCTTGCGAACGGGCAAAGCAGTGCTTTGCTTAATCCGTTCTCAGGGCTGATACTAAAATCGCCCCAGACGTTGTTACAAACCTAGCCAAGGTCCAATACGCTTCGGGCATTAGCGTCAGTTTGCGCCTAGTCTGGAACGATTTTAGCTATCAGCAGTGCTAATTTGCGAATGTTCCACACGCCCAAATTAAAATCAATAAACTTAATAGGTGATTTTGTGCGTCAAATTCTTGTTACCAGTGCCCTTCCCTATGCCAATGGTCCTATTCATTTAGGTCACTTGGTAGAATATATCCAAACCGATATCTGGGTGCGATCAATGAAGGCTCAAGGCCATCAAGTAACTTATGTCTGTGCTGATGACGCGCATGGTACTGCCATTATGTTAAAGGCAGAGGCCAATGGCGTAACACCCGAAGAGCAGATTGCAAAAGTAAAAGCATCGCATGAAGCAGACTTCAGCAAATTCTTAATAAGCTTTGATAACTACCACTCTACTCATTCAGATGAAAATCGCGAATTTTCTGAGTTAATTTATCGTCGTTTAAATGGTGAAGGTCATATCTCAACCAAAGATGTTGAACAGCTATTTGATCCTGAAAAAGGACTATTTTTAGCCGACCGTTTTGTCAAAGGTGAATGTCCTCAGTGCGCCGCAAAAGACCAATACGGTGATAACTGTGAAGTCTGTGGTACTACCTATAATGCGACTGAACTTAAAAACCCTTATTCAACATTATCAGGTGCAACCCCTGTTTTAAAGACTTCAAAGCATTATTTCTTTAATTTACCTGAGTTTGAAGACTTTCTAAAGCAGTGGACCAATGATAAAGATCGCCTGCAACCTTCAGTATCTAATAAGCTTCAAGAGTGGTTTGAGGCAGGTCTAGCCAGTTGGGATATCTCACGTGATGGGCCCTATTTTGGCTTTAAAATTCCGGACACACCTGACGGTGAACCAGATAAATACTTCTATGTATGGCTCGATGCGCCGATTGGCTATATGGCTAGTTTTAAAAACCTGTGCAAACAGCGTCAAGGCTCAACTGACCCTTCTAAACCTGAGCTAAACTTCGATGACTATTGGTTAGAGGAAAATCAACACAAAACCGAGTTGTATCATTTTATTGGTAAAGATATCGTCTACTTCCACGCCTTGTTTTGGCCAGCCATGTTAGCTGGGGCTGAATATCGCACGCCAACGGGTGTGTTTGCTCATGGATTCTTGATGGTCAATGGCGAGAAAATGAGTAAATCGCGGGGTACCTTTATTCAAGCCGAGACTTTTGCTAAACATTTACATCCAGAGTATCTACGCTATTACTTTGCGACCAAGTTGTCAGATAAAGTAGAAGATCTAAATTTAGATTTTGCTGACTTTATGCAAAAGGTGAACTCTGACATGGTCGGAAAAGTGGTCAATATTGCCAGCCGTAGCGCCGGCTTTATCGTCAAAAAATATGACGGTATGCTATCTGATACCTGTGCAGAGCCTGAGCTATTAAATGATGTGATGCGCACCGGTGAAGAAATTGCCACGGCTTATGAAAATCGTGAGTTTAGCCGTGCAATGCGCCTAATTATGCAATGTGCAGATAAAGCAAACGAATATATTGACAGCAAAAAACCATGGGCAATGGCGAAAGAAGAAGGTCATGAGCAGGAAGTACAAGAGGTTTGCTCAGTTGCCATCAATATTTTCCGTCAGCTTATGGTGTATTTAGCGCCAGTATTACCTGAGCTTACTGACAATGCTAAGGCCTTCTTAAATATAGATGACTTAAGTTTTGAGAGCCGTCACACGCTATTGCTAGGTCATAAAATTAATAAGTTCAAGCCATTGATGCAGCGTATTGAGCAATCGCAAATTGATGCCTTGATAGAAGAGTCAAAGCAAGACTTGGCGGCAGTCGATGCTAATAACAGTGCTAATTCTAAGAGCAGCGTTAACTCAAAGAGCAATGCTCAGACAAAAGAAGATACGATCTCAAATTCCACATCTGTAGAAAGCTTTATTGAGTTTGATGACTTTATGAAGGTCGAAATGACAGTTGCTCACGTCCTTGAGTGTGATTATGTAGAAGGTGCCGATAAACTGCTACAGTTTACATTGGATGTGGGTAAAGATAAGCCAATCAATGTCTTTAGTGGTATTCGTAAATTTTACGAGCCAGAACAATTAGCGAATAAAAAAGTTATTTGCGTTACTAACCTTGCCCCACGTAAGATGAAGTTTGGGGTATCAGAAGGTATGATTTTATCTTCTGGCGACCCTAAAACAGGATTAGTCGTCGTCACCTTACCAGACGAGTGTCAAGTCGGAGATAAATTAGCGTAATATATTCTGTCTAACGACTAAGGCGTGTGCCCATTTTTATATCACTTTTATATATGAGGACACGCCCTAAACTTTTTATAGGGGATATCTGAAAATACCTTTATAATGGTGGTGTTGATCAAATATAAGCCGATGTTAATTAACATCGGCTTTTTTTAGTTAGCATCTTTTTTTATTTCACAGTTATGTTACATTATAGTCAAATTCCCTTATAAATGTTACAAGGCAATCGATCTCAGTGAATACTGTGGTTAGGATAGCACCCTACAGCTGTGACACTTTAAGAGAATTAAGAGAATAGTATTCCATAGTTTTGTTTTACATTGTTCATTTTAAGTGAGTAACCGCTAATGCAGTCAGATTCATCATCATTATTAAATCTCTTTCAGCCATCTAACCTATTAGCCTCAAAATTCAACAAAAAAAGAATTTGGCGCTGTATGATTGCATTAAGCATGAGTGTCGGTATTGCGACGGTTACTGGCTGTACAGATAAACCTGACACACAAAGTGCGGGTGGTACTGCACCGACTAAAGAAGCCAAAACAGTAGCGGTAACACAAATTGTAGAGCATCCTTCTTTAGATGAGATCCGCCGCGGCATGACTGAGCAGTTGGCACAAGATGGCTATGTCAAAGGACAAAATCTTACGATTAATTTTCAAAGTGCGCAAGGCAATACGGCGACTGCTGGACAAATTGCCAAACAGTTTGCGGGTGATATGCCGGATGCTATCGTAGCCATTTCAACCCCTTCTGCACAAACTGTCGTTGCATCTACGACCACTATCCCTGTTATCTATACCGCTATTTCTGACCCCGTCGCTGCTAAGCTTATTACGGCTAATAACGTCCCAACTCAATCCAATGTCACCGGCTTATCAAGTCAATTACCGATTGAGCCCCCTTTGGACTTAATTCAAAAAATTGTACCAGATGCCAAGACTATCGGTTATGTTTACAGCCCAGGAGAGGCCAATTCCGTTGCCGTATTAAAGCAATTGCAAGCCGCGGCACCTGCACGTGGGCTTAAAATACTTGATGTGGCTGCCAATCGCCCAAATGATGTGGCAATGGCAACCCGTAGCTTACAAGGTCGAGCGGATGTTATTTACACCTCACTTGATAATAACGTCATTACCGCATTTGAAGCCATGGCCAGTGCCGCAAATGAGATGGATATACCCGTCATTACGTCAGATGAGTTTAGTGTACGCCGCGGTGCTACTGCTGCCCTTGGTGTCAATGATTATGACTTTGGTCGTGTCACCGGAAAAATGGTATATCGCGTGTTAAATGGTGAAGCCATCACCGATATAAAACCAGAAATAATGAACGAATTAACGCTATACGTCAGTCCAAAGCATGCCAAAGAACAAGGCGTCACACTGGATAAAAGCCTGATAGCGGATGGTATCAATGTGGATGAGACAAAACCTAGTAACCAAGCTGCGAAGTAACAACCAAGCTTTTTAATAACACCAAGCTTTGAAGACAACAGGCGAGATTAACTATTCGAGTCTATTTCATAATGACAGTACTCAATAAACGCTTATAAACGGAAAGTTATAAGTTTTTCATGCCGCCACTGTTGGTCAAATTGCAATACTAAATTGGAGTGGCTATCCTGACGTCATCGATGCCATAGCCACCCCATCATTACAATCTGTAGAAGTCTTAATCAATACGAAACTCATTGTATTCTCATCGGTTACAGACTCAGTAGAAGCCAGGCTTGTAACGAGCTGAGAGGGTTCAGACACTAAAATTACTGGCGCTTCAGATGCCCTACCCTTGTATCCTCAAATTTAGTTAATGCAACAGATTACTTTGGGTTTAAAAAGTTGGTTACGTTTATAGTCCAGAAGAGGTAAACCCTACTGGCGTTCTTTGTAATTTTAAATTAGGTCCATAAGGCGTGTGGGACATTCGACCATGGTACGGGCTTAGACTATTTTTGAATGTTCAACCGACCTTAACTTGAGTGCAGAGTTATATTGTACCTCGTTCTCAACTTATGAAAACTCATTGTAGGTTGGTGCTTTTAGCCCAGAATATTAAAACCTTTAATCAAAAATGCTGGGCTAAAGCCACAGCCTACGTTAAGAGTTGAGAATGGGGTATATTCTGTAAAATTCATTTTGGCTTACAACACTTAGTTAGCTCAATATATCATTCGTTATTAGTTTTTAGGGATTAACTATTAGCACTGAACGACTCATTGGGTTAACTAAGTTATATGCTGCGTAAGTCAAACCATTGTGGTGTTTATCCATTATGTCTATCATCGCTTTTTTTGGTGCCCTTGAAAGTGGTCTCATCTATGCCTTAGTGGCTTTAGGCGTCCTTATTTCATTTAGAACGTTAGATTTTCCAGACTTAACGGCTGATGGTAGCTTTCCTTTAGGAGGAGCAATCGCCGGTGTCTCTATTGTCTCTGGCATAGATCCTTGGATAGCCTGCGGTCTAGGCATGCTCGCTGGTGCAGTCGCTGGCATGGTCACTGCTTGGCTACATGTCAAATTAGGCATATTACAACTGCTTGCCAGTATTTTGGTGATGGTAGCTTTATACTCAGTCAATCTTCGCATCATGGGTGCACCAAACCTTCCACTACTTGGTGAAAACACTGTATTTAGTACGCTAGTGACCAATGAGAATGGCTATTGGATGCGCTGTCTCATTATTGGCGGTGTCGTCATTCTCGCTAAGTTATTTTTGGACTGGTTCTTTAGTACTGAATCAGGATTGTCCATGCGTGCTACCGGTTCTAACCTTAAAATGGCTCAAGCTCAAGGCATCAACACCTCTATTATGACTGTGGTTGGTATGGCAATATCTAATGCGCTGATCGCATTGGGAGGTGCGTTATTTGTACAGACCCAAGGCAGTGCAGATATCTCAATTGGTATTGGTACAATTGTCATTGGTTTAGCCGCTGTTATTATTGGTGAGACCATTACTCCTGCCAAACGTATCTGGTTAATTACCTTTGCTGTGATATTAGGGGCTTTGATCTATAAGTTATTTATTCAAGTGGCACTGTCGAGTGATATGCTAAGAAGTATTGGCTTTGGCTCACAAGATTTAAATTTAATTACTGCGTTACTGGTAGTGATAGCCCTACAGTTACCATCGATAAAATCTAAATTATTATCTGGTCATCGAACGTCGTAAATAACGACTGTCAGTTTATTAAAACTTATTTGGAATAAGCTGGAATAAAAAGGATATCAGTTTATGATGCAAGCCAATGACCTTCGATTGACTTTTAATCGAGGCACACCTATTGAGAATCCTGCTTTACGTGGCATCAGCCTAAATATTGCAGAGGGCGAGTTTGTCACCGTTATTGGTACCAATGGTGCGGGCAAGTCTACCTTCTTAAATGCCGTCAGCGGTACTATCCGAGTTGATAGTGGCTCTATATTACTTAATGGTATTGATGTCACTAAAAAGAATGCTCATCAAAGAGCGCATTGGGTTGCCCGTGTTTTCCAAGACCCTATGGCCGGCACTTGTGAAGCATTAACGATTGAAGAAAACTTAGCACTGGCTTATAAACGGGGTGAAAAACGTGGTTTAAAATTCGCGCTTAATAACAGCAACCGTGACTTATTTCGAGAGAAGCTGTCTATCTTAAAGCTTGGTCTTGAAAATCGCTTATCTGATAGAATGGGACTATTATCTGGCGGTCAACGTCAAGCCGTCAGTCTTCTAATGGCATCTTTACAACCGTCAAAGATATTATTGCTTGATGAGCATACCGCTGCTTTAGATCCAAAAACAGCCTCGTTTGTGTTAGAACTAACAGATAAGATTGTGACAGAGAATAATTTGACAACGATGATGGTCACCCACTCAATGCAGCAAGCATTAGCGCATGGCGACCGAACGGTTATGTTGCATCAAGGTCAAGTAGTGCTTGATGTTTCAGGTAATGAGCGTCAAGGTATGACGGTCCATGACTTACTTGATATGTTTGAACAAACCCGTGGGGAGAAAGTCGAAGATGACAGTTTGATATTAAGTTAACATGGGTTTGCTAAGATATAGTCATAGCCAGACTATAGTTGTTTTGGTAAGAAATAGTATAAAGCTCTAAATCAAAAAGCCTAACTGAATTCAGTTAGGCTTTTTTGTATAACTTAAGACTAAGTATTAAAGTTCAAACTCTAAAGGACGGTCACCTTCACTGTCTTGAATACGGGTCGGCAAGCCAATATCGTTTAGCAAGTTAATAAAAGGTCTGACGTCGAGCTCTTCAACGTTTGCCATGTGGCCTACATCCCACTCGCCAGTCGCGATAAGCATCGCCGCGGCAACCGGTGGCACGCCAGCGGTGTACGAAATACCTTGGCTGCCCACTTCATTATAAGCGTCTTTATGATCAGAAACGTTATAGATAAAGACTTCGCTATCTACGCCGTTAATTTTACCTTTAACCTTATCACCGATACAGGTTTTGCCCGTGTAGTCTGGCGCCAATGAGCTTGGGTCTGGTAAAACTGCTTTAATGACTTTAAGAGGCACGACTTCTTGACCTTCTGCGGTAGTGACTGGTTGCTCTGATAGCAGTCCTAGGTTTTGAAGTACGGTAAAGACATTGATGTAGTGCTCACCAAAGCCCATCCAAAAGCGAATATTCGGTACATCAAGGTTAGCTGATAATGAATGAATTTCATCATGGCCGCTAAGATAGCTGTTTTGCTCACCAACAACAGGTAGGTCGTCGGTGCGCTTCACTTCAAACATTTTGTTCGATTGCCATTGACTGTTTTGCCAAGAGTAAACGGTTCCGGTAAACTCACGAAAGTTAATCTCTGGGTCAAAGTTGGTGGCAAAATATTTGCCATGACTGCCGGCATTAATATCGATAATGTCAATATCGGTCACAGTGCCTTTATCCATCATGTCATAGCCGACACGCGCATACGCATTGACCACGCCAGGATCGAAGCCTGCACCTAAAATGGCAGTGATATTGTTATCAGCACAGCGCTCTTTACGTTTCCACTCATAGTTACCATACCAAGGCGGTGTTTCACAAATTTTGCGTGGATCTTCGTGAATTGCCGTATCGATATACGCAGCGCCTGTATTAATACACGCTTCAAGCACTGTCATATTGACGAATGCTGAACCGACATTGATAACGATTTGTACGCCGGTGTGTTTGATTAATTGAGCGACAGCGTCTGAATCCATCGCATCCACGGTATGAGTATGCAATACAGCCTCTTGCTTAAAGCTGCCTTTTTCTACAATACTGGCGGCAATGGCATCGCACTTAGCCTTGGTACGTGACGCGATATGCAACTCCCCCAACACGTCGTTATTCATAGCGCATTTGTGGGCAACCACTTGGGCAACACCGCCGGCACCGATGATTAAAACATCTCGTTTAGGGTTTTGAGTGTGAGTAGTAGTCAATCTGGAAATCCTCCTTAGTGGGTCAACCTATCTAAATCGATTACCATCTAGGTTATGAGTTGACGCCGTGAATGATGTGCGTGAATTAAAAAGGAAGAATTAGGAAAACCCACGCACCCGAAATATTAAATTTACTAGACATTGATCTATCGTTGTTAGATTAAAATAGAATTTGGCAAAATCATAAAACCTACTATTTGTAGGGTTAGATTAGTTGCATCTGTAATTGCCTTCTTCGATAGATAAATGTCTAGATTTGATATACTTAATGAATCAAATAAATTCAAAGGGCAGCATTATAGTGATTTATGACTGATTTTGCGACTGAATTTTATTGATCAAACTTAACTATTAACCGTCTAAGATGCTATTTTAGCAAGATTACTCTTAAATATTGGCTACTTTAAAATCAATACCATCATATATAAGAGCATTCATAGGTTATTTAAGCTCTAATGACATATAAGGGGTTAAGCTTATGATGTGCTATCCGGCTTAGGACAAGCTGGCTTTAAAATCATGATAACCAAACGTTTTTTGTACCTTTAACTCGCCATTTTCATCACAGATGACAATAGAGGGCATTGCCACGCCATTAAACCAGTTTTTTTTAACCATGGTATATCCTGCCGCATTGCCAAATGCAACAGTATCGCCGATGCTCAAGGAACTCTCTAATGCATACTCTCCAAATATATCTCCAGCTAAGCAAGACTTACCATAAATAATCGTACTAGATTCACTCTCTTTTGAGGTGATATTGCAGTTTTGTTTATTAATCTGAACTAATGGTGCAGTCTCTCGATATATTAATAAATCGAGCATGTGAGCTTCAATCGAGGCATCAACTACGGCAAGTGGCTTCCCATTATGTAAGGTATCGACCACCGTCGTCACAAGCTTAGCGGCATTATGAATACAGGCTTCACCAGGTTCTAAATATATTTGGACGCCATATTCGTCACTGAAGGCTTTTAGTCGATTTGCCAACTTCTCCAATGGATACTCTAGGGCAATGAAATGAATGCCGCCGCCAAGACTGACCCATTCAAGCTCATAAAAAATATCGCCAAACTTACTTTCAATATCATCAAGGCTGGCACTAAAGGCCTCGAAGCTGTCATTTTCACAATTATTATGAATCATAACACCTGTAATCTCGGAGATGATAGGTTTGATTTTATCGATATCATGCTCCCCTAGACGGCTAAAGGGACGCGCTGGATCGGCAATGATGAAAGACGAATTACTGGTTTTTGGATTAATGCGTAATCCGACAGGAACACCTTGTGTTTTGGCCTTGTCTTTAAAAGCATGGAGCTGATTAAATGAGTTAAAGATAATCTTATCGGCGTAAGATAACACCTCATCGATCTCATCGGCACTATAGGCAACACTATAAGCATGAGTCTCTTTCTTTTCACGGCTACCGTCAGCTTTAATCCAATCTCCAAATTCTTCTTTTCCTAAACGTACCTCATTAAGCGAGGAGGAGGTTGTGCCATGCAAGTAAGGCTTCATCTCATCAAACACGCCCCAAGTCGCAAAACATTTGAGCGCCAACAGTGCTTTTGCGCCTGATAAGTCGCACAAACGCTTAACGATTTCTAAGTTTTGCTGTAAATCGGCGATATCAATTTGATAATAAGGGGTTTTTAGCATATTTCTTCCTAAAACAAACAAAGGACAAAAGTCTATTAATTATCTACGGTAACTCACCCATTTTACTCTTTAATGGCTTTTAAGGAGCGATTTAGCTTCTCAGCATCAGGGTGAAACGCATAACAGATCACTTCCCTATCTCCATCTTGCCAGCTATCAACGGTTGGTGTCAGTACCGACATTTCATAATAGGATTTTTGATAAGGACGTCCAATATAGCCTTTAAATTTATCCTCACAAATATCAAGCATAGTATTTAATAAGCTGTCTGTCTCAACATACGCTTTGGCGTCTGGTAAGTTGAATTTATAATATACTTCGTTATCATGCGGTGACTTACAATCAATAATCGGAAAATTATTAGCCGCTATATTATCCTTATCATCTTTAATGGTATCTTCTTCACTAGGATCGTCAAAACACATGCCAACGTGCATTGAACTTGCTTCATTTCCAGTCATTTCCTGCTGAGACTGTTCGTGAGAGCATCCACTGAGCCACAATGTACCTATCAAAACAGACGTTAGCAGTCCGACTGAAACGCTTTGCGTGCGAGCTTTACACTTTTTCAATACCATTACTCCACTTTTGGACCACTCGATATGATCAAACCTAACCCAATACTATGCAGAATTTAATAGAATCAATCTTAATGACCTATCATTGGCTATCATTGGCGGTCACTGGATGTCATCGCCTGAAATACAGAATCTTAACGTGTTTATTGTCTGTGATTTAATTTATTTGGTTAAACGAGCTTGTCTTAGTCTTTCATAGCTACTTAGCTACCTTGCCAAATATTCAGTCATCTCTTCCACACCATGCAATGTCATCGGATACATATGACCTTCCATTAATTTTTCAATCTCACCTATGGTATGAGTATAGTGCCAGTGAGCCTGCTCTTCTGGATTAAGCCATGCTACTTTATCAAAGTGGTCAAGCACACGTTTGAGCCATACGACTCCAGCCTCTGCGTTCATATACTCGACACTGCCCCCAATAGAAAATAACTCATACGGTGACATCGAAGCATCACCGACAAATATCACTCGATACTCTCGGCCATATTTCTGCAATAGCTCCATCGTCGGGGTACGTTCTGAGTGTCGACGTTGGTTGTTTTTCCACACATAGTCATATAGACAGTTATGAAAATAAAAGAACTCTAACGTTTTAAATTCATTTTTAGCGGCAGAAAATAACTTTTCCAATGCTTCAATGTGCATATCCATACTACCGCCAATATCAAACAGCATTAAAACTTTCACCCGGTTACGGCGTTCAGGCTGCATATGAATATCAAGCACCCCCTTGTTGGCCGTTCGCTTGATCGTCTCTTTGATATCAAGCTCATCCGCGCTACCGGTACGCGCAAACTGACGCAAGTTACGAAGTGCCATTTGTAATTGGCGAGTACCCAGCTGCCTGTCATCGTCTAAATCACGATACTTACGCTGTTCCCATACTTTGACCGCACTGCGTTTACGCGATTCACCGCCAACGCGCACTCCTTCAGGGTGATCGCCATAGGCTCCAAAAGGTGACGTACCACCAGTGCCGACCCATTTACTGCCCCCTTGATGTCGCTCTTTTTGCTCTTTTAAACGTTCCTCTAGGGCTTTCATAAGCGCTTCAAGCGAGCCATATTTTTTTAACAATCGGCGTTGTTCTTCAGTTAAGTTTTTGGGATCAAGCTTTAAGTCTAGCCACTCTTTAGGAATATCGGTCAGCTTCGCCATTAGCTCATCAATATCTAAGCTATCTACACCATCAAAGTAGTCTGCCATGGCTCGGTCAAACTTATCAAAATGTCGCTCGTCCTTGATCATGCAAAGCTTTATAAGGCGATACATATCGTCACGACTGGCAAAAGTCCATAAGTCTTCCTTGTCCCCAGCATCATCAAGGTCATCATTCGATAACTCAGGATGTGGCTGACGCATTAATCCCTTATCGAGCGCGGCATTTAAATCCAGTAGCTCACGTGTGCTTACTGGTATGCCATAAGCCCGTAGCGTATAGAATAGTTTTACAAACATAATCGCCTTACCCTCAAACCTACACCAAAATACGACGTCTCATTCATTATTTACTATCTAAAGTAGTCCAAAGTAGATAATAGACTAGAATTAACGACGCATCATATTGGCAAAACGCTGTAATAATGTAATATCAGCCTCATTTTTAAGCAAAGCGCCATATAAAGGCGGTATTGACTTCTCACCACGTAAGTTCTCCTCCAATTCTTGCTGCGCCATATCATCAGCCAAAAGCAGCGTCAACCAATCCACTAATTCTGAAGTCGAAGGTGGTTTTTTTAAACCTTGAATATTACGCAGTTTATAAAATATGTCTAACGCATCATTGACAAGCTTTTGTTGAATATTAGGGAAATGCACATCGACAATCTGGCGCATCGTCTGTTCATCAGGGAAATCAATGTAGTGGAAGAAGCAACGACGTAGAAAAGCATCGGGCAACTCTTTTTCATTATTTGAGGTAATGATCACCACCGGACGTTGTTCGGCTTTAATGGTCTCCCCCGTTTCATAGACATAAAATGACATTTGATCTAATTCATGCAGCAAATCATTCGGAAATTCGATATCGGCTTTATCAATTTCATCAATCAACAGCACACTACGCTCTTTTGAAGTAAACGCTTCCCATAGCTTTCCCGGCTTAATATAGTTATTAATATCATAAACTTTATCATCACCCAACTGTGAATCGCGCAGGCGTGATACCGCATCATATTCGTATAAGCCCTGCTCAGCTTTCGTTGTCGATTTAATATGCCAGGTAATCAAAGGCATACCCAAACTTTGAGCAACTTCTTCAGCGAGTAAGGTCTTACCTGTCCCCGGCTCGCCTTTAATCAACAAAGGCTTTTGAAGGGTAATAGCGGCATTGACTGCCAATTGCAAATCATCAGTCGCAATATAACTTTGGGTACCAGAAAACGTAGTATTCTGAGTCGTTAGATCTGTGGGTTGATCATTTATATTTTGAGTCATAAGGGGGTTCTCTTCGAGTAAATTAAAATTGAAATGATGCTCAATATATTTTTAATTATTTAGTACTAGCTCACTAACTGTTCGTTAAATAGCTGTTTGTTAAATAGCTGGTTACTCACTAACTCATTTTTAAATAAAAGGTTACTCTCTAACAAGCTTTATGCCCTAAAATCTAATTCACTAAATCCTTATCACACAAATTCTGTGACATAAGACGTTATGGGGTAAACTTTGTGATATAAGAGTATTGCTTGGTGTTGAGTGGGTCTTCAAGAAAATAGAAATCCTGTTAATTGAGGTGACCCGAGCATTGATAATTTATAGGGACAGGACTTAAGCATAGATAGCATAGGTAATTTTTATTATTCTTTTGTAGTTTTTTGACTCCATCATGTTTTGAATCGAGCATCGACGTTGTCTTAAACGTCAAAATTACCTTAAATGACTTTAATATGAATATTTTGAATTTAATTGACACTTTATACTAGTCGACACCTGATGATAATTGACATCTATATATTAAAAAATATTAATAAACATTAACCTAGTTAAGGATTACTTCGAGTATATAAAACCTACTATCTATGAATCATTATGTTTAGAGGTAGGTACTGGTTTTTTAGTCTTAATTAACTGATGCTCATTAGCTTCATCATTACTGTCTATTAAGTCGATATAATTTGCAGAAGCCAACTGGAGGTTTGATTTTTCATCCTTAATAGCTTGTTGACGTGAACGTTCTGCATTAGATTCAATTAGATTTCTAATCATCTGCCATATAAAGCCCAATACCAGTCCTAATCCAAAAACGACCAATATAGGCAGTAAGCTTCGCAAGGCGGTACCAGGTTCTTTCATCAAAATACCATAAACCACACCAATAATTGCTGGGGCAATATCACCAGAGTTACCCGCTGCAGTGCTTGGTGTCAATAGTATGGCAAAAACAGCAAGCCAACTCATTCCTCCAATTGGGCGAGGAAGTATTCTGACAATAAACAACCACAGCAATAGAACAATAATTGAAAATCCCACATAGGCATAAATAGGCAGCATATCTGGTGGCACATCTGCCACAAGATGACTCCACCAAATCGTAATCCGACTAGCGGATTCGCTGATGGCATCCATCGGTAATTTAGAAATAATATTGCGTAACCAGTCCATGCAATGCTCAGTCTATAAATTAATTAAGGTTAAAAATCTAACTACTCTAGCAGATTTGGTCAATAACAAAATAACTATTAATCAACCTTAGCAACTTTATCCATATTTCTATTGCTACAGTAATATCAATAGCCGCCTAGTTGTATATAAAAATACTTTTCAAGAATACAGTTTGAACAACACTCATTTTAACATGACTTTAGGGTCTAATGAACATTAGTATCGATGCAAAAATCGATAGTGAGGATTAAGATATTGATAAAAGTGTATTAATACAGCAACGAAAGTCAGTCATATTTCTTATCTTGAGAGTCTTTCATGCGAGCCTGCGCTTGTGCCAACAATACATCTGAAGGCGGGGCTTGAACAAAATAGCCTTGTGACTTTAGCTTTTCAATAACCTCATCTTTATCTACTCGCGCTAATTTCTTAGTCTCTGATAAGTCCAAATGCATTAAAAACTTGCTCTCGCCTAAGCTTTGACGTAATTCTTTAGGCAATACCCCAAGCCAATCTTTAATCTCATCGGTATCATTCGGATAATCTGGACGGGCTATATAAACATACATTTCACTATGCTTTGGGAATTTATAGATATCGCAGTGCATTACATCGGCTCTTTATTAGTTAGTGAATAAAAATGGTTAGTGAATAAAAATTATTTAAAATTGATTAAAAGATTGCTGAGGAAGTTTCTTTGAATGACTTAAAATTAATAGTGATTCATAAGTGAATAAATCTTTAAGTTAAATTCTAATCTCATCAATACTGATATTTTTTTCCTTTATTATTTACCTTTTGTACCCCTTTATAATACCCTAATATCTTTATAGTATGACTTTTCATGATTAAAAAAATAATAAACTCAATACATACCGTTACTATTATACGTAACCGTTTTTTTAACGATTATTAAGATTAAATGAGTCTCATAAACTTATCTCTTGTAAAAAAAGCGAACACCTTTCATAATAAGGGCGTTTTTCAGGAGAGCACAGTATCTTTTTTCGTCACATATTTGTTTTAAATTATGATTACATTAACTAATCATATTAATTAACTTGAATATATGTTGCGACAAGTATGGCTGTCACCGAAGGCGTAAGCACCCTGCCAATCGCTCAGGTAACCGGACTGAATAACTCATTTACTTGCCGCCTATTGATGTAGGATCGGTTAAAAGTAGGATTGATGTCATCGCGAATTAAACATCTTTTTACGCGTTTTCATCGTAATGACAAATCTGGAGAGTGGTACATACAGGCGTTTGAAACGAACGACTAAGACAATAACCTATCTAGTCAATAAAGCATATTTTTTATAACTAGCGTTTAGTTGTCATTACTCGTCGTTAATAGACCTATGAAAATGTACCCACCGAAGGGGAAAAGACATCTTATTATTGTATTTTAATTAATGTAAACTCTATAGTACTGATGTCGAAAATCTCAGGTAACAGGACAGATGGGGCAAATAAGTTAATCGAGACATCTTATCAGTGTAACTGAACAAGAGCGAAACAACATCGCTTTGGTTTTATTGATAAAATGGACTTTGTAACTTATTTGCCCCTTTTTTGTTCCGCACTATTTATAACTAATCGATTTGTTAACTATTCGATCTTAAGGATTTGTCATGACAACATTGCAACGCACCCCTTTTTATCAGTCTCACCTCGATAATAATGGTAAATTGGTTGATTTCTCTGGATGGGAACTCCCTATTCATTATGGGTCACAGATTGATGAACATGAAGCGGTACGTACTGATGCCGGTATGTTTGACGTGTCGCATATGGTCGTCACTGACGTTAAAGGTAGTGACGCCAAAGCATGGCTGCAGAAACTATTGGCCAATGACGTCGCTAAGCTAAAAACTGTTGGTAAAGCGTTATATTCAGGTATGCTTAATGAAGATGGCGGTGTTATCGATGACCTAATCGTTTATTTAACCAATGAAGATGAAACGACATATCGCATTGTGTCCAACGCTGCAACGCGTGACAAAGACTTAGCGAACTTCAATAAAGTAGCCGAAGGGTTTGATGTGACGTTAACCGAACGTCCTGAACTTGCTATGCTAGCGGTACAAGGTCCAAATGCGATTGAAAAGCTTAAGCAAGCCAAGCCAAATTGGGCAGATACTTTAGATGGGTTAAAACCTTTTGTGGGTGCTGACCTAACAGATGTAGAAGGTGAGAACTGGTTTGTCGCTCGCACAGGATATACCGGTGAAGATGGCGTTGAAGTGATATTGCATGGTGATGACGCCAATTCCTTTTTTGCTTTATTGCTAGATAAAGGTATCAAACCAGCTGGTCTTGGCGCTCGTGATACGCTACGTATGGAAGCGGGCATGAACTTATACGGCCATGATATGGATGAAACCACTAGCCCTTATGAGTGTAACATGGGATGGACGTTGGCCCTAAAAGATGATCGGGACTTCGTTGGTCGTGAGGCAATGACGGCAAAGCGTCAACAGGCGAAAGACAATGGTACGGCGATGAAGCAAGTGGGATTATTATTAGAGTCTCGCGGTGTACTTCGTGAAGGTATGACCGTAATGATCAATCAAGGGTCTGATAACGAACAAACGGGTATTATTACCAGTGGTACCTTCTCCCCTACTCTAAAACAATCTATTGCGATTGCCCGTATTCCAGCTTCAGTTAGTGATGACGATACCGTAGAAGTTGATCTACGCGGTAAAGGTAAATACGTGGCAGTACGTGTTTTAAAACTGCCTTTCGTCCGTAATGGTAAAAAGCAGTTTGCTTAACCAAATTTAAGAGCTTGTATAAAACGAACATTAATAAAATTTCATGACTAAAACATGACTAAAAAATAGCCCCTGACTTTGCTATAGTGAGTCCGTCATTTAAACTTAACCCGATAGTTTTGATGCCGTAGTTTTAGAGTTTCCCCCTAGCCAAACCACTACCTTTTTTGGAGAATAGTATGAGTAATGTACCAAGCGAACTAAAATATGTTGCCAGCCATGAGTGGTTACGTTTAGAAGATGACGGTACTATCACGGTCGGTATTACAGACCATGCCCAAGAAGCCCTTGGAGATATCGTTTATGTCGAGCTTCCTGATGTCGGTGATACTGTTGCTGTCGATGATGAAGTGGCGGTTGTTGAATCTGTAAAAGCGGCTTCAGATGTCTATGCCCCTATCACAGGTGAAGTTGTTGAAATCAACGAAGCGCTTGAAGATGATCCAGAAGTCATCAATACCGATCCTTATGGTGACGGCTGGATGTATCGTATTAAGCCTGACAATGTCGACGATTATGAGGCCTTATTGAGCGCTGAAGAGTATCAAGCAGAGCTATAATCTCTCTAATGGTTTTAAGCTATCTAATTGATACTTAACAGCTGAATACTTTAAAGACTGAATAATTTTAAAGATGTATTGCGAGCGTTATGTCATGGATGGGGTGACGCTCACTATTCACAAATTGGCGACTTAGGTGTGTTAAGCATGCCTATTTAGTACATCCATGACTATATGGAGACATCTTAAACTCAACACTTAACGGACACTTAGGGATATTTGTTATGTCTACTCAGCCTCAAAATAGTACACCCAGCAACTTTCAAAACCATGATAATCAGAATGACAATCAGCATCATAATAAGCGCAAAAAAAACGCTACTCAGCCATCAGCACCCCATTTAGCAGCATTTACTGAAGTGGTGGAATCTCGCCGCTCAGTAAGGAAGTTTACTGATACGCCGATACCAGATGACGTTTTGGCAGATTGTTTGCGGTTGGCAATGCTTGCGCCAAACTCTAGTAACTTGCAACCTTGGGAATTTTACATTATTGACACCCCAAGTATCCGTCAACAGGCAAATCGTATTTGTATGAATCAAAATGGTGCTAAAACGGCAAATAAATTGATTGCTGTTGTGGCACGTACGGATACATGGAAACAGCATGCAAAACAAAATCTTGATGAGTTTCCACACTCGCCTGTTCCCGAAAAGGTTAAAAAATACTACAGCCAGATAGTTCCTCTTGACTTCTTACGTGGTCCAGCTGGCATTATCTCTATTGCCAAGCGTGGGCTCACTAAAGCGGTACGACAGTTTAAAGGCCCCGTTAAAACGCCTTATTATACCTTTGAAGATATTAAAAACTGGGCGACAAACAATACGGCGTTAGCAGCAGAGAACTTAATGCTCGCCCTACGTGCACATGGTTTTGACAGCTGCCCAATGGGTGGGTTTGATGAACCTGCACTCAAAAAACTATTAAATCTATCGCCGGATCACCATGTCGTTATGATTATCGGTGCCGGTGAGCGTGCTGAAAGAGGCATCTATAGTGATCAGTATAGATTTGATTATGATCAGTTTGTCAAACACGTATAACCCAAAGCAGTATTGGCAACGTCTTGTTATATAGGCAACTTGCAAGGTCTATATCTTGCAATGCCTAACAGCAAAACCTAATGTCAAAACCTAAATATGAATCAATACCGCTATTAAGCTATGAACCAATACCGCTATTAAGCAATGCCACTACTATGAGTACTGTCAACCGCGTCAATAATTCCAATTACTTTAAGTAAGTAACATAATTAAGTACTGTAAGTAAGTACGATAATTAAGCACGATAATTAAGCACTATAAATAAGTACCATAACTATCGTTAACGTTTGCCTTCCTGCAAACCTCAGCCCCTCGTTATATTGAATATTAAGGACTGCAATGACTTCACCAACTAACTCTAACTTATCATTTGACAGTTTATTTGATGATGCCCGCTTTGTATCCAGACATCTTGGTTCGGGTGCTAATGATCAACAAGCCATGCTAAAAGCAGTGGGCTATGATGACATGGACAGCTTTATTGCAGATACTGTGCCTGAAGCGATCCGTATGAACCGTGCGCTTGATTTACCGCCAGCTATGAGCGAGCATAATGCGTTAGCCAAGCTACGTACTATGGCGGATAACATAACCGTCAACAAAAGCTATATCGGTCAAGGCTACTCTCCTGTGCGCATGCCTGCCGTCATTCAGCGAAATGTGTTGGAAAATCCAGGTTGGTACACCGCTTACACGCCTTATCAAGCAGAGATATCACAAGGTCGTCTTGAAGCCTTGTTAAACTTCCAGCAAGTTTGTATTGATTTGACCGGCCTTGAGATGGCAGGTGCGTCGTTACTTGATGAAGCCACAGCGGCGGCGGAAGGTATGGCAATGGCCAAGCGCGTTAGCAAAAGCAAATCCAACCAGTTTTTCGTCGATGAGCGTATTTATCCGCAGACTCTAGACGTGATTAAAACCCGTGCTAAATACTTTGGCTGGGAGGTTGTGGTCGGTGATTTTGAAACCGCTAAATCAGGTGACTTCTTTGGGGCGATCTTCCAATATGTTGGCCGTGAAGGCGATGTGGTAGATTTAACCGAGGTGATTGCTGCTGTTAAAGAAAATAAAACCTATGCGTTGGTAGTCAGTGATATCATGAGCTTGGTACTCCTTAAGTCACCTGCGGATATGGGTGCAGATGTGGCATTAGGTAGTACCCAGCGCTTCGGTATTCCAATGGGCTTTGGTGGACCACACGCAGCCTACTTTGCCTTTACTGATAAAGCAAAACGCTCAGCGCCTGGTCGCATCATTGGTGTATCCAAGGACGCTCAAGGCAATGTCGCCTTACGTATGGCGCTACAAACTCGTGAACAGCATATTCGCCGTGAAAAAGCCAATTCAAATATTTGTACCTCGCAAGTTTTACTTGCCAACCTAGCAGGTATGTATGCGGTCTACCATGGTCCAGAGGGTCTAAAGCGTATCGCAACTCGTATTCATGCGATGGCAACGGCATTTAGTAACGCCATTAAGTCTGCAAACAATGAGTTAAAGGTGGTTCACGACAATATCTTTGATACGGTATTGGTTGACTGTGGCTCAGAGAAGCTGGCATCACAGATTTTCGAAAATGCGGACAATGTTGGCTACAACTTATGGCGTGAAGGCGACACTAAACTATCTGTCTCTTTTTCAGAGACCAGTGACGCGGCTGATTTTGAAGTATTAACTCAGTTGTTTAATAACAAAGCGCAGTCGCTTTCACATGACGCTGAAATGTCCCTTGATGCAGCAGTCCTGCGTACAGATGATATTCTGACTCATCCTGTCTTTAATTCGCATCATACTGAACACGAGATGCTGCGTTACTTGAAAAAGCTTGAAGACAAAGATTTGGCGATGAACCGCAGTATGATTTCACTGGGCAGCTGTACCATGAAGCTTAATGCCACCAGTGAGATGTTGCCGATTACTTGGAATGAGTTTGCCAATGTGCATCCTTTTGCCCCGCAAGATCAAGTGACCGGTTATCTGGCGATGATTGAAAGCTTACAAGAGCAATTAAAAGCAATCACTGGCTTTGATGATATCTCTATGCAGCCAAACTCTGGCGCTTCTGGTGAATACGCTGGGCTTCTTGCCATTCGCCGTTATCACGAATCACTGGGACAGTCTAATCGCACTGTCTGTCTGATTCCAAAATCAGCGCACGGTACTAACCCTGCGACGGCACAAATGATGGGAATGCAAGTGGTGGTGGTCAATACCGATGAAAACGGTAACGTTGACATGGCTGACTTAAAAGCCAAATGTGTAGAACACAGTGATAACCTTGGCGCCCTAATGATCACTTACCCATCGACACATGGTGTGTTTGAGCCCGGTATCCGTGATATGTGTCAGCTTATCCATGATCATGGTGGACAAGTCTATATGGATGGTGCCAACATGAATGCTCAAGTTGGTATTATGCAGCCTGCTGAAGTGGGTGCTGACGTTCTGCATATGAACCTGCATAAAACCTTCTGTATTCCACATGGTGGTGGTGGTCCTGGCATGGGGCCTATCGGGATGAAGTCGCATCTTGCGCCCTTTAAAGCCAACCACAGTGTGACTCCGGTATTCAATGCGCCAAAAGATACCACAGCGGTTTCTGCAGCGCCTTATGGTTCAGCCAGTATCTTACCTATCTCATGGATGTACATCACTATGATGGGCCGTGATGGTCTGCTTGCAGCCACTAAGACTGCGTTATTAAATGCAAACTATGTTGCCAGCCAGCTTAAAGATGACTACCCGATTCTGTATACAGGTAAAAACGGCCGTGTGGCTCACGAGTGTATTATCGACATTCGTCCTTTGAAAGAAGAAACTGGTATTAGTGAGGCGGATATCGCCAAGCGCTTAATGGATTATGGTTTCCATGCGCCTACGATGAGCTTCCCTGTTGCTGGCACGCTAATGATTGAGCCTACTGAGTCAGAAGCTAAGCATGAGCTTGATCGCTTTATCTCAGCGCTAAAGTCAATTAGACAAGAAGCGATGAAAGTGAAAGCGGGTACAGACGGCTGGACAGTGGATGATAACCCATTAGTAAACGCACCGCATACTGCCTTTGTTATCACAGGTTCTGACTGGTCACATCCCTACAGTCGCGATACTGCAGCATTCCCATTAGACTATATCCGTGAACACAAATTCTGGCCATCTGTAGGCCGAATTGATGATGTGTATGGCGATAAAAACTTAATGTGTAGTTGCCCAAGTATCGAAAACTATATGTAATCTATTATCTAACCTGACAATAGCACTGTTAAACACCTCCGAATGAAAAGTTTGGAGGTGTTTTTTTTTGATGGTTTTTAAATTACATTTATGCTAATGACGTTTATTGATGCTAATACCGTACCGCTTTAGTTTAGATACAACTATAGTGTATGATAATCAATTATTTCATTAGTAAGACAGGATAACCCGCGTGTCAAATTCATCCCCCAATCCCCGCCCCTTCGTCGTATTAATTCATGGTCTGCATCAAACGGGATGGATCATGACGTTAATGGCCAAAGCGTTTAAAAAGAATGGCTTTGAGACGCACCTGCATAACTATCATAGTCTGCGGGACAGTATCGATCTGCACAGTGATAGCTTAAATAAGTGGTTAACGGACAATCATAATCCTGAGGTGCCGATTAACCTTGTCGGGCATAGCTTAGGGGGTCTGGTTATTCGTGATTTTATCGCCAGATTTCCTCAATGGAAAATCGGACGTTGTGTCACACTAGGCACGCCCCACGCCGGTAGCGTCACGGCAAACTATGCCAAAAAGCTCGCAGCGCCTTTAATCGGTAATGCGTTTGAAAATGCGTTAGATGGTCAGACTGCGCCTTTAAAAGAGGAGATTAGCTTAGGCGTTATAGCCGGCAATTCGCCTTATGGCTTAGGGCAACTGGTCTTAAACTACCACAAGACAAAATCAAAATTACCCGATAATAAAGGTGAGCACGACGGCTCAGTGTATGTGTATGAAACCTATCTACCTGCTGCAAAGGATCATATCGTGTTGCCTGTGTCACACACGGGTATGTTAGTCAATAAAGAGGTGGCTCAGCAGGCGATTTACTTTTTAAATCATGGAAAGTTTAAAAGAGATTGAGTTTAAACCTCAATGATAGTGTGACTATAAACACGTAGGGTGACATAGCCCTGATTGAAGCGGATATACTGCTTGGCTGAGTAAGATGCAGGGGCTTGCTCATAGGTGGCTCGCGAAGCAAGAGACACTAATGAGCCTAGCCATCTGCCTTACTCAGTCAAGGAGATAGCAGCGAAAAGCAGGAATAGCTCCAAATTTATGAACTATAAAAAGAGCAATAAAAAGCGCATTACAACCCTTTCTACGTACTGACTTTAGTCTTCATCTTGCGCCTGCATGCCTTGCTGTAAAGCGACCTTATGAGACTCAATCAACGGAATAAGTGTCTGCATCACCCACTGATTACGCCAGCCTTTTAAGCCTTCTGGCAACGTCTCAATAGGCAGATCATAGGCGACCATTTCATACAATTGGGTCAGCCATTTTTTGCGCATCAGCACATTCGCAGGCACGCCCGTTTTTGATTCATAGGCTTTAACCGCTTGATTCACAGCTTTTGAAACCGTCTTATCCTTTGAGCGATAAGGGGGCAATATACGCCCAGGCTGCTCCGCAACCGGTAACTGTCGCGCCTGATTAATCACAGCGAGTAACTCTTCCCCATATAACCGCGCTATACTGCGATGAATGGTGGTCTTTTGTGTCAGCTGTTTCATCGTCGTTGGCAACTCAACCACCACATCTCGCACGGCTTGTTTTTTTAAGATAAAGGTTTTAGGCTGGTTAGTCGCTCTCGCTAACGCTTCACGCCAGCTTGATACGGCTTGCAATACTGCCAGCTGCTCACCCGTATAGCGGAAATCTGCCATCGCTAAATAGGTGGCATCATCTTCGATATTGGCGGACTCAAATAGCTCTTTGGTATAGAGCTGACAGTCCTCTACCACCTTGTCTAGTAAGTTCTTTTTTTGCAGTTGTTGTTGCAAAATATCATATAGCGCTAACAGGTAACGCACATCATCGATGGCATAACTTTCTTGATCATGAGTCAAAGGTCGGGCCAGCCAGTCTGATTGACTCTCGCCCTTTTCAACCCGAATATCAAGCTGCTGACCCAAGGCTTGCTGATAGCCCATCTGTAGTTGACCGGTGAGATAAGATAAAGCAATCTGAGTATCAAACACATTGGTTAACGCCGGACTTTCTGATAGCAGGTAGAATATCCCCAAATCTTCGCCGCAAGCATGCCAAATCATAGTGGGCATATCCTCTAATACGACCCAAAACTCCGTAAGGTCAAGCTTAGGCGCATCAATTAAGTATATCGTCTCCCCTGTATTTATTTGAATCAATGCTAAAATAGGGAAATAGGTATTGCGTTTAATAAACTCAGTATCTAATGCAATTCGCTCATGGTTTTCCAAATCATCAAGGCACTTCTCTAACGAATCAAAGTCAGTTACCCATTTGACAGGTAATTTTTCCGCTAACTCAAGTTGTGTCTTGATGACATTAACATCGAGCAATTGACTGGGGTCATTAATAGTGGCTGTTTTGGGTTCTTTGGCACTTTTATCATCTAAAGGAGACGATGTTTGGTTTGCTGTGCTTTGAGGGTTAGAAGCGCTTTGAGATTGAAAAGACTGGGTTGCTTGATTTGACATATAAGTTTGCTCTGACTGAGTCAACGGTTTTGTTTTTTTATAGGTTCGAAGATTAGGTTATTAAAGAAGGTTGGATTATTAAAGAAGTTTAGGTTACTAAAATAGCTTACGAGCGATTTTGTAGAGCTTGCGATAAGGTCATACTGTCTAAGTATTCGAGCTCTCCGCCCATTGGTATCCCTTGCGCGATACGGGTCACCTTACCCACATGACGACGTACGGCTTCACTTATAAAATGAGCCGTGGTTTGCCCTTCTACCGTGGTGCTGGTGGCTAGAATAATTTCTTCAACTGGCGTTGTTTTGACCAGATTGACCAGCTGATCTATATTCAGATCATCGGCATTGATACCATCTAAAGGCGACAAATGTCCGCCCAATACAAAATAGCGACCCCTATAACCTGCGGTTTGCTCTATCGCCATGACATCAGCAGCCGTTTCAACCACGCATAACACACTATCATCACGCCGAGGGTCAAGACAGATCGGACATATTTCGTGGTCGCTAAACGAGTGACATTGACGACATTCGATAATATCGTGCATGGCAACATCTAGCGCTTGAGCCAATGCTGCACCTTGTGGCCGTTTACCATTAAGCAAGTGCAATGCCATACGTTGAGCCGTTTTTTGACCAACACCGGGTAGTACACGCAGCTGCTTAACCAAATTATCAAATTTTTCGGTTAACAATCAATCACCTTTTTAAATTTTAACTCATTCAATTTAACTCAGCTTCAATTAAGCTTTTCACAATAATAGACAACTCTATAATAGAGAACTCTATTAAAGGTAACGTAATAATAGACGACACTATAAAAAATGGGGCGTAATTTAAATATTACCACCCCATTCTACACTTAATCTAATATAACAACCTATCTTCGTATCACTATTTAACTAGCTGTTCAAAAGCTAGCCAAACAGTTAGTTAACCGAACAAACCTTGCATACCTGGTGGTAGACCCATGCCGCTGGTGGCATTTGCTAGCGTGGTTTCAGATAACTCATCCGCCTTGGTCACAGCAGCGTTAATAGCGGCAGCGATTAAGTCTTCAATCATATCCGGCTCATCTTCTAACAAGCTTGGGTCAATGGTAAGACGCTTGACCACATGACGGCCAGTCATCGTGACCTTTACCAAACCATTACCCGCTTCAGCTTGAACTTCTTTATCAGCAAGCTCTTTTTTTGCCTTTTCAACATTGGCTTCAACTTGCTTTTGCATGGTTTGTGCTTGTTGCATCAATGCTTGAATATTCATAATACCCTCTTTAAATTATCGATGAATTAAATTTTGACTAATCTTGACTAATAGATTGGTTAAATAAAAATTTTGTTAAATAACAGTGTTGTAAAATAAAGGGATGAGACCTGCGTCTTATATCCCTGTAAAATGTGTGATCGTTTTAGGCTTAAAAGTATCAATAACGATAGTGTTAGTGTCACATTATACTGATAAGCGGACAAGCTGTCTAAGGACTTATGGTTTAGCTGTGTGTCACAACGCCAGCCTTCAGTTTAATAAGGATGCTTTTCAATAAACCGCTTTCGATAAGTTATTTTTTACAAATAGGACTTACGCAGTAGCGACTATTTCAGCTAGTTACAGGCGACTGGGGATTATTTATAGCGCCTCTGGAACCACTGAACAGCCAGCGCATATAAATGATTACAAGTCGCCACCCTATTTAGATTTTGCGTAAGTCCTAATAAAGTGTGTGAACCCATTACAGTTGTGACCCATTATCCCAGACTGTCTAACCCTCGAGCCAAGTCTTTTATAATATCATCCACATCTTCTAAGCCAACAGAGAGTCGAATCAACGCATCCGTCACCCCTGCTTCAGCTCTGGCTTCTGCTGAAATTCTAAAATGAGTCGTCGTCGCGGGATGAGTGACGGTGGTTTTTGCATCGCCTAAGTTGTTGGTAATAGACACCATCTTTGTATTATCGATAACATGCCACGCAGCAGACTGCATACTATGCTCGCCGACCGCTTTGACTTCAAAGCCCATAATAGCACCATAACAGTTTGCACGGTGATGTTGTTTTTTAACCAACTCATGCATCGGGTGGCTTTTTAAACCTGAAAAATGCACCTTCTCTACATTAGGATGAGCCTCCAAAAACGCTGCAATTTTGTTGGCATTATCGCAGTGCGCTTGCATACGTAAATTGAGGGTTTCAAGCCCTTTAACAAACACCCAGGCATTAAATGGACTCATGCTGATACCACAAGATCTTACCACGACGAATGCTTGTTGCATGAGCTCCTCACTTCCGACCAAGGCACCGCCTAAGACGCGTCCTTGACCATCAATATACTTAGTCGCAGAGTGTACGACCACATCCGCGCCAAACTCGAGTGGGCGCTGAATGGCAGGGGTGGCAAAGCAGTTGTCCACCGCAAAGATGGCATTATGAGCATGCGCAATGTCACTAATGGCTTTTAAATCTGCAATTTGCCCTAAAGGATTGCTTGGTGTCTCACAAAAAAACAATTTCGTATTAGCCTGAACTGCATTGGCCCAGGCGTCATTATCAAAGCAATCCACATAAGTAATACTCACCCCAAACTTACCCATGAAGTTATTAAACAAACCTACTGAAGATCCAAAAAGCTGTTTGGCGGCGACAATATGATCGCCCTGTTTTAAATAAGCCAAACACATGGTGATGATTGCACCCATGCCTGACGCGGTCGCTACAGCCCGTGTGCCCCCTTCTAAAGCCGCCAAACGACGCTCAAAGGTACGTACTGTCGGATTGGTATGACGCGAATAGACATTGCCGGTTTTTTGCCCATTGAAGTGGGCGGCAGCATCAGCGGCAGAGTCATAGACATATGAGCTTGTGGTAAATATTGGCTCACCATGCTCACCTTCATCCGTCCGATGTTGACCCGCTCGCACTGCCATGGTTTGCATTGCATAATCGAGACTTAAATCGAGCGCATCATCAGACCAGTTTTTGTCTAGTTGGTTATCTACTTGATTGTTGTCTATAGCGCTACTCGTAGGTTTTGAATCAGAGTTATGGGTATCAGTATGGGTTTGTGAGGTGTTTGTCATAGTTTTTCAGCTAATAAGTCTTAGGGGTTAAAAGTAGGTTTTAGTCATTAATAAATGATATACGATATAAAATACGCTATTTTAACAATAAATTAATGATTTATTTGATTTTAATTAGGGTCTGTATAACAAGATAACAAGATTTAGCCTTTTTGACTCATTTAAACGCCATAGGACTTACTCAAATATAACAAGTATCTAAGCTTTGATCGGCAACTGACGGTTATTTATTAGACGGTTATTTATTAAGGATTTATTTATAGTCAAAGAATTCTAAAATGGTTACAAGGCAACCGAGTGCAAGTAGCAACGAATGCGGCATAAGTCCTACGCAAGAGTATCTATCGAGAATACGGCCTAACCTTTTAATCGCAAGTGTCGCCATTTTAAATTACAATATACATTAACTTTATTATTAAATGATATAGTCATATTATAGCTTGCACATTGTTTAACGTGTGGTGCCTTATAGCGAAACCCGCGTTTAAATTTTTAGTCAAATTATAGTGTCTATTTTAATTTAGGTTTGATGAGACACACTAAGACACGATACCCTTCACTATACAATCAGGAGCGCACCATGATCCCTAAATATGAAAGTTCGTCCCCCAAATCAGTCAGCTTTATCGGACTTGGTGCGATGGGTCATCACATGGCGAAACACTTAGTCAACAGCTTTGAGACTGTGATGGTGTGGAACCGATCTTTTGATAAAGCTCAAGATCATGCTCAGCAATTCGGTACAATTGCAGTGCCTTTAGAAAAGGCGGTCACTGCTGATGTTATAGTCTCCTGTCTACCAACCAGTGATGTCGTCGATCAGGTCATTAAAGAAGCGCTGCCTCATCTTACTGAAAATAGTGTATGGGTTGACTGCACCAGTGGCGTTCCTAACCAGGCTAAGGCCAGTCAAGAAATGTTGCAAAGCGTTGGTTGCGACTTCTTAGATGCCCCAGTGTCAGGACAAACGGTTGGCGCAGATAACGGTACTTTAACCGTCATGGTTGGCGGTAATGAAGCCGCGTTAAACTATGCTAAGCCTGCTATTGAATGTTTTGCAGGTTTCATTGTCCATGTTGGGGAGTGCGGCGCTGGCTTCGCCGTCAAGGCAGTTAATAATACCCTATTTGCCATAAATGCGTGGGCAGCGGCAGAAGGATTGTCTGTACTCAAAGCACACGGGGTCAATCCAACCAACGCTTTGGCCTGTATTAATAAAGCAAGTGGTCAGAGCTTTGCCACATCAGCTACCCTCCCAGACCGCATTGTCAATCGTGCCTTTCCAAAAACCTTCACTATAGATTTAATGGCCAAGGACTGCGGTATCGCGATTGATCTACAAACTGCTAAACAAGTACCGGCGCCCGTAATGGCACAAGTTGCAAGCTTAATTAGAGCAGCTAGCAATCAGCATCAACCCGGTGAAGCCGACTTCTCAGAATTTGCAAAATTTTATGAAATGATGAGTGGCGTCACTATTGAAGACCATCTGACTGATGACCTGACTAATGACCGTACTGAAGTTCCTAGTGAAGTCCTGAATATAGACCCGACTGAAAAACTGACTAAACATTGATATAAACCTTGTTAGGGTAATCTTACTGTGAGTCACCTTTCGAATATATTAGGGTTTTAATTAAATCATCAATAGACAGTATTAAGAACAGAAGACCCCATTAAATGACTAGAAATACTGTTATGGCTAATAAGAGAATTGACTGTCTATCTGATCTTTCTGACAGCGGCATGAACGCTTGCATGAACACTTTATCAAGTGTCCTACGCTTATTTAAATTTAGCGTATTTTGTTTGATCTCCATATGGATTACCGCTTGCAGTACCTTACCAAAAGAGCCTCATGTTCCACAAAGTATTGAACTTACTAAGCTAATAGACAGCCGCTATGCTCAAAATCAGTTGTTTGAAAAAGAACAACTATCAAATAAGTCGTTAGAGACACAACCGCTGACACAAGAGTTAGCGCCAACCGACCAATACACTAACTTTGAGCATCATAGCTTAGACAATAACAGTAATACACAGATCACTACTGATACAGATACCGCTCATAATACTGATAGCACTAAAGATACTCGCATTTTTAAAACTGACGATACTGCATCGACGACTTCTGATCGACCACCGCAATTATTATCTAACACAGTTTATAAGAATAATATAGCGATCGCTTCTACCACGCGCAATGCAAACAATAGTCAGCTATCACAGTCTATAGACGAGCAAAATCAATCTCATCCTAATTTATCAGGCTATCATCCGATAGTCACTAGGGCCAATGCCTTTGCTGCACGTAGTATTTTGACGGATATGGCAAGTAACAGTATTGATGTTCAATACTATATTTGGCATAACGATCAAGCAGGACAATTATTATTAAAGCAGCTATGGTTAGCTGCTGAACGCGGCGTTATCGTTCGCTTACTGCTAGATGACTTTAATAGTAATGCTGAATTAGACCAGCTCCTTTTAAGTTTTGCCAGTCACCCTAATATAGCGGTACGGTTTATCAACCCAATGGCACATCGCAAGTTGCACGCTTTAAACTACTTGACGGATCTGCGCCGTATTAATCATCGTATGCACAATAAAAGCATGACGTTTGATAGGCAGTTAAGCATCATTGGGGGTCGTAATGTGGGTGATGAGTATCTAAGTCATCCTACCCTTAGTCGCAATGTGAGCGCCGAAGTCAACCGAGGCAGCAGTCATTTTGCTGATCTTGACGTGTTACTCATTGGTGACGTTGTGACTGATATTAACGCAAGCTTTGAGCAGTATTGGCGCTCTGATGTCTCATATGATATTGAGACCTTAGTTCATAACCCCTTATTAATTAATAACCCCTCGTTAAATAGCTCCTCAGTCAATAGCGCTTCAGTCAATGACATCTTAGTGAGTAGCTCCTCGCTCTTAATGGAAGATGGTTCAATTAATAAAATAGACTTTATTCGTTTATTAAATAAAATAACGCCTACCAAATTAGAGGATTTAGATGACATTGTTGATTTGTCCAATTATAATCAGGCCCTTAAAGAATCGACAGTGGGTATCGATCTTATTAATAAAAAGGTGCCGTTTCGTTGGGTTCCTATAACTTTTATGAGTGATGAGGTTGATAAATTAATTAACGATGATAACCCGCAGACCCATCTTGTCACTCAACTCAGAAACTTACTTGGCACACCAGTCCATAAATTAACGATTGTTTCGTCTTATTTTGTACCTACCAAAGAAGGGGTAGACACTTTAATAAAGCTGTCTCAACAAGGGGTACAAGTGACTATATTGACCAACTCTTTTAATGCCACGGATGTCGCTGCGGTGCATTCGGGGTACGCACAATGGCGTATTCCCTTGATAAAAGCCGGTATTCAGCTATATGAGTTAAAAGCCAATGCAGAAGAAGATAGAGAAAACAAGGTTTGGCGGACAAGCACACAGTCCTCGACCAGCTTACATGCTAAAGTATTTGCGGTTGATGACACGCATACCTTTATCGGATCCTATAATATTGATCCACGATCTGCCAATATAAATACTGAGTTGGGCGTTGTCATTGAAGATGCCGCACTGACCGCTAAATTACATGATGCTATTAGCGATGACATACTTTCTAATGCTTATAAGCTAGTGCTAACGGATAAAGGCCGTCTTCAATGGCAAACTATTGAAAATAACCAGTTAGTTATTTATGACAAAGAGCCATTTACTGATTTTTCAGATACCTTTTGGATTAAAATTCTGTCGTATATGCCTATTGACTGGCTTTTGTAACCTTAGTTTTAGATCTTCGAATGCTTATCAGACTGAAATACTAAAATAGCACTAACATCATTTTCACATGTTTTTTTACTATTAGATAATATTATGCCTTTTGTAGCCCTATCGAATGATAAAAGCACAGTATCCACTAAGCAAGTCATGGTCATTTGCTTTGGGAATGCTGTTTCTTTTTTTGATTTTTTAATTTACCTTTTTATGGCAGATATTATTAGCGCCGCCTTTTTTCCGGTAAATGAAGATCCGCTTTTGATGAAATTACAAGCATTAAGCTTATTTATGGCAGGGTATCTTACCCGTCCTATAGGCGCCATGCTGGTAGGACGTTATGCGGATGTTAGGGGCCGCAAGCCAGCATTATTGATGAGTTCATCTGGCATTGCCATTATGGCTTTAATTACTGCCTGCCTACCAACCTATGCACAAGTTGGCATGCTTGCCCCTATATTATTCTTTGGTGCAAGGATGATTCAAGGTATGGCCTTTGGGGCCCATACTCCGTTAGGCTGGGTATTTATTGCCGAGCATGTGCCTAAAGGCAATTTGGCGACGTATCTTAGCATCGTTACTGCAAGTTTTGTATTTGGTGAGCTAGGATCCATTTTTATTTTTGAGATTATCAATAGCACCCATACTCAAGCCCAACTCATTGAAAGTGGTTGGAGAATCCCCTTTGTTTGGGGCGCTATGTTAAGTTTTATCAGCCTGCTGCTCTGGCACACATTGGAGGAAACTCCGATATATCTTAACCAAAAAAATAAACATCATTTTATACCCAAGCTTGTTGAATTAGCCCCAATATTTAAACGATTTAATGCTATATTCTTAGCGCTAATACTAACCTTTATTTTTGCAAGCTTAACGATCGTTGTTGCCCTGCTATTACCTGAACTCATTTCAATGAAGTTTAGTATCGATGAGTCAATGCTAAGCTTCTCAAAAAACTTAGGCTTATTTTTCTTGATATTAGGATGTGTTTTCTTTGGCTTATTAGCTGACAAAAGCAGTGCGGGTAAAGCGCTTATGATCGGTTCTTTCGCACTCATATTTCAAGCGTTAGCATTTTATTATCATTTAGAAAATGGCGGCGGCGCCTATATCTTATTTATGTATGCAATCTTAGGATTTTGCACCGGTGTGATGAGTTTATGTACGGTTATCTTAATACAGTTATTTCCAACTGAGATTAGAGTTACTGCTGTGTCGTTAACTTATAATTTCATGTATGCCATTGTCGGCACAGTTTTGCCATTTAGTCTGGCATATGCCACCAATATTATTAGCTTCTCGCCTGCTTTATACATCACCTTTGTTGGATTATTAATTTTTATCATTGGGCTGTATATTTATCGTTTACCGAAGTTTCGAAACTTAGATGACTCTCTTAAGTTATAAAACAATATACGGCTAACTATAGCTAATGGCTAAACCTATTACAAAAAACGCACCTACCCTTTACTTAAATAGCTCAAAAAAACTATGACTTATCAGAATAATGCGATCGACCCTCAGTCCGCCAACACGACGCTCTTCAATATGAGAGATAAGCGCTTATCGGTTGCGCCCATGATTGACTGGACGACAAGCGACTATCGTTACTTTGCCCGTCTATTCAATCCTCATGTCTATCTCTACACAGAAATGATTTCTACGGGTGCTATCATTCATGGAAATACCGATCGACTACTGCGCTTTGATCCCAGCGAACACCCTTTGGTGCTACAACTGGGTGGTGCGAATATTAAAGAGATGACTTACTGTGCGATTGAGGCGCAAAAACGTGGCTTTAATGAAGTAAACATCAATGTAGGGTGTCCATCTGATAGAGTTCAGCATAATAAAATAGGCGCTTGTTTGATGGCAGAACCGCACACTGTAGCAAGTTTAGTGCGTCACATGCAGGCAGAAGTGGATATTTCAGTAACCGTTAAACACCGTATCGGAATAGACGACTATGATGATTATGAATTTATGCGTGATTTTGTGACAGCCAGTGCTGAGGCGGGTTGCCAGAGATTTATCGTGCATGCCCGTATTGCATGGTTAAAAGGATTGAGTCCGAAAGAAAACCGCGAAATTCCGCCACTTCGTTACGAGGATGTTTACCGCCTAAAGCAAGAGTTCCCGAGTCTCAATATTGAAATTAATGGCGGCATTACTACCATTGATCAAATAAAAGCTCATCTTCAACAGGTGGATGGCGTCATGATTGGTCGTGCCGCTTATCAAAATCCATACTTATTAGCAGAAGCTAGACAATTATGGGGTGAGACACCACCTACTCGAAAGCAGATATTACAACAGCTATATCCCTACTTAGAACAGGAGGTCATCAAAGGTGAGCCCTTACCCTCTATTGCCCGACATTTTCTTGGCTTATTCCAAGGGTTGCCAGGAGCGCGCAAGTGGCGACAGGCGTTAAGTGGTAAACAAACCCTTAGTGTGGAGCAAATACGTGAGGCTGGCGAGCAAACCTTGCGCTATATTGAGAATGCCAAAACATAAATTGTGCCAATATATAGACCACTCAGTACATAGACAATTTAGTACATAGACAATTTAGTACATATAAGGTTCGTCATATAAGAATTTAGGAATGTAAGAATTGAACGTTGAGCTCTCCTCAACTGCCAAACACACACTCTAAAATTATTGATGAGGTTAATTGACTATCAAGTACAGCCACATAGCAACTGCATTATTTACAATATGAATGAGGATAGGCAGTAAAAGAGAGCGTGATTTAGCGCGAGCAAAGCCTAGTAACAAAGAAAGAATAAAAATAGCACTCATCTCATATAAGTCATATTGCAAATGAATCACTGCAAATATGAGACTGGTTATAATAGTAGCAATCCACACCCCTTTTTTATCGGCAAATTGTTCTTTAATCGCAGACCACAGTATACCTCTAAATATGACTTCTTCATAAATCGGGGCAATTACTACCATCGTCACGATGAGCAGCCATTTGGGATCAGCACTAAAGTATAACGCGTCCACAAAGTCTGTCGGATCTTGATCTAACACATAGTTAGCAGACTCAGTGGCGATAATAAATAAGAGCCATAGACCCATTACGCCCACACCAATATGAAGAGGAAAGGAGCGTATTGCCAAATAGTCTCTGACCTTGAGATTCTCTCCAATAGAGTGATAATTCGAGCGTAAGTGATTTAAACGTAATTTAACGATGAGATAGGTGATGGTCACAATCCCTGCAAACGTCAATGACATGGTGTAGCTTGTCACCGTACCATTAATACCTCCCATACCAAATCGCTGCAAGGGTGTTAAGGAGGGATCGTTTAACACATAAGGGGCAAATAAATAGACCCCCGTTAATTGAAGAATAAAAAACAACCCTACGAAGCCAAAAATTAACGCAACTGCACCTGCCTTTGAAAACAGCTTCGACGTTTGGTTTGTCATATACTCTATAGAATCTGGCTTGTTGGGTTGAATTTTGTTCATTATAAAAAGAATAACTACCTATCAAATCAATACAGAAGGACGATATTAGCTGACGTCAAGATTTATCAAGCCAGTCTAATCATAGACCAAAGGCGAATTGAACTATGCATAAATAATACAGTGCTTAAATAATACAGCGCTTAAATAATACAGTGCTTAAATTAAAAGATGCTTTAAAAGCTATATTATGCTTGTTCAGCAATCGTTGCTACTATCATTTGAACAACAGAATCAGGATGCTCTAAGGGAAACATATGTCCACCAGGATGTAATTTGAAAGGGATAGAAAGCCGCTTTCTTATTTTTTGTGGAAATCTACGTTCATAAAACTGGCTCTTATCCCCTATGATTAGTGTTACAGGTCTCTTAGGGGGTTTATTTGGTGTAAGCCAAAACAATGACGGATTGGTTCTAAATACAGCAACTTCAGTATCCTTGGGAATGGTTAACGTGATAGAACCATTCGGTAATTGCTTTAAGCCATGTTCAATATAATCATCGAAAGTACGAGGGTCAAAGTTTTTAAAGAAACCTTTTGGACGTAATAAGTCTTTCGCCTGCTTACGACTGTCCCATATGTCCCGTCTTTTGTTAGAAATACCTGCCGGTGACATCTTATCGACTGTTTTGGGAGAGACAAGTTTGGATAAATGCCAAAGCAAATTATCTCGCCCATAGATAATGGGTGGGTCCATAAGTACCGACTGCAAAAAGAGCTTCGGCTTACGGTACATCGCCTTTAAGGTACATAGAGCACCCAATGAATGTCCAAGCCCGATGACCGCGACTTGATGCTTTTTATAAACCGCCTGAACGCTGTCTATCACCTGCTGGGTAAGACTTTTCCAATGATTGTCTATGTGATAAGCAACATTTCCTGCTTCATCGAACCCTAAAGTTGGAATATATTCGATGGTAAAGTCCGCTTCTAAAGCGTCAAATAAAGTCTGGTATACCTGACTAGGCATACCATTAGCATGGGCAAAGTGAATGACTGGCTTGCCAGTTAATTTAGAGACAGGCAAACTTGATAGATCTACATTAAGGTTAGTGCTGTTCATCCTAATATGATCCTCTTAAATTCTGACGCTACCAGTCATGCAACTGTTAACGATAATGAACGAAAAAACAAAAAAGCTGACTCCACATCTTATGAAGTCAACTTAATTGGACTTATCTCATCTCAGCAGTTGATTGTTCTTGAGGTAGAAGCTTCATTTCAATCGAAGAGCCAATCCCTGCGCCCATTTTTACAGCAAAATTCTCGAGGAACATTTGTAACGGATCTACAGGCGTATAATTAATAACCTCATCGATTTTTAGCTCTTTCTCAAGGGTCATCAGACTACCCTCTTTATCGGCTAAGCCTAATTTGATTGACTGCTCTCCTGTCCAAAATAATCCAGAAAATAGATTGTTTTCTTCAGGATTCTTTAATCGATTACCCCGACCTTGTTTCACCGCATCTATGAAATGTTTGTGCGTATTATCCAAGACACTCTTAACATGCGCTTTTTCAAACTCGCTTAAGTCGCGGCTGACGCTTAGAATATCTTTATACTCGCCCGCCGTTAAGGTAGCATCTTTTACGCCAATCTTATCCATCAGACCTTCAACATTATAACTTGGCATTATCACACCTATTGAGCCTACAAGACTCGACGGATTGACATATATTTCATCAGCGGCTGAGGCTATATAATAGGCGCCTGACGCTCCCATATCGCCAATGACAGCATACAATTTCTTATTAGGGTGCTCTTTGCGCAATGTCATCATTGTCTGCCATATTTCATCAGACTGCACAGGCGAGCCACCCGGTGAGTTTATATTTAACACGACCGCTTTAGAGCCCTTCGCTTCAAAAGCTTCGGTTAGAGCCGTGCTCACGTCATAGGCATTTGCCGGGTCATCGGCGCTAATCACCCCTTGCAGATCGACAACTGCAATATGAGGCTTGCTCACATCGACCGTGGTCATATTACTATCATTGGGTGTGCAACCTTTCACTAATAAAAAGGTAATTAACAGTAAAAAACCCAACGTTAGTAGCTTAGATATCATACGCCATCGACGCGATCGGCGCTGCTCTTCTATACTAGCCAATAGGGTTTTTTCGAGTAGATGCCATTCCCTGCCGCCAGCTGTGACGGGCATACGGGGAGATTGGGGCGTCATTTTTTCAGGATTTTTTGGGGTTTGATTATTATCAGGAACCTTATCAGGATCTGGTGGCCAGTTTGACATATAAAAAGTACGTCCTACTTAAATTAGAAAATGAAGTTAAAATAAATTAAAAATATTTGGATAAATTTATTCTAACTGTTAATGAATGATTACAAATTAACTGCGTTTGAATTTTAACAACTTAATTTAATAAAACAGGTCTAGTGCTTAGTTTAAGAATGAGCTTATTAATTAAAGCCCATTATCAATAGTAAATTAATTAAAGTAATTTTTAAGTATTTTACGTATTAAGATTAAACAGGTATTAAGCATATACATCAATAGTCACAGAAAATCAACTATGAAATTATTATAAATACTATTCTTTTTAGGTATAACCATAATTTATTTGCAAAATACAACTCTACCTGACACGACGCTTGTTTGTCAGGAGTAATTCTGTAAATAATTAAGGTGAATTATTTCCAATTGTTAAATGGTTTAATGGGGAAATATTTAAGCACTCAGTACTAGTCATTAGAGTTTATTAGCAGTCTAATACTAATGAATAGTAGATTTTTAATCATTTATGCCAAAATGTTGCGCCCAATATAGGTGTGATTGTTTTAATTTAGAGTTTGCAGCCTCTATATCTTGATCTAAGATATGCCATGTATATGGACGTAAGCTATTAATCATATTGTCATCCATATAGGCTTGTGAAGGCGTCAGCAAGTGTGGTCTTTCAGCACTCTCATTCCCTGAACATATTAAATTCCAAAGCTGAATTAGGGACTTGCTGGCACTACTAGATAGTATCACATAGTTGGTTTCATCAGTCTCACCCTTTTTAGGTGTTAGGTGTTTAAACTTTTCAATATGTATATCATCTTTATGCAAATCAGTACTGCTCTCTATTTTTGATGCGAGAGTAGTCCTACTAAGTTGATTCTTATTTACTTGAGTATTATGCAGTAACTCAACAGCCTCTGTGCTAGTAATCTCTATTGCACAGTCCCACACTAAAGGATCATTTATATCCTCCCACCCTGTGATTGCAGTAAGACTGAATGAAGATAGAGTATCGTTCTTTATCTGCGATTTTTTGGGTGTTTGCCAAGCTCTACCCTCCTGACAGCTTTGTGCGGCTATATTTGAATCACCTAGTAACCTACTTACCTTTGCTCTATTTGCAGATAACCCTGCTTGCCAGTATTGGGATATCGGCAGCACCTTACGTAAGCTGGCAACGACAGAAGCTAGCTCAGGAGTTGACGTTTGTACAATCACTCCCGTTAGTCCATCGATCTTTTGATATTTAAGTGCATCGTAAAAATTTTGCGTGAGATGTAGAATATCTTCATCTGATAGCCTATCTACAGAGTTATCATTGGCATTATAGCCCTTAGTGTAAGCGGACATTAGCAACCATGCTTGATGATTATACTGAATCAAGGTGGATGAGATAGTATGAGAGTCTAAAGATATTTTAGGATCTATGACTCGGATTTGGACAGAGCCTTCAAGCGTTTTTGCATTTGCGAATACAATAACCCCAATCAAGCTTAATGGTGCAATACTGACAACACGATTTAATACGCCTTTAGGAAGCATCAGGGGTAATGCCGCTAAAAATATCAAAATCAGTATCGGTAAGCTTATGTCACTATATATCCAACCTGATTGCTGGAATATAGATTGCAAATTAATCAACACGTCATGGAAATTATCCAATATCCAAAAGTCTATCTGCCATATCTTATCAGCAATGGACGATGTAAAGGATAATAAAGGTGATAAGGGCGCTAAGCTATACAACACACCAGCCAGTAAATTTAAAGGGACAATAATCCATCCAAACAATCCTATGGCAAATAAATTGACAACAAAACCCCATAAAGACACCTTGCCAAATAGCCATAAACTGAGGGGTAATAAAGACAAAGACATCCACATTTGTAGCTTAAACAAGTTAAATAAGGCCTTTTTAAAGCTTTGAAGCCTACTTATTGTGCGATTGATTGGCCGGGTTACACTATGGGCGATATGATGGTCATGCCGCTCCCAACGCTTACTGTAAGCGACCAATACTGCCACTGCAATAAACGATAACCAAAATCCTGCCTGCCATAATACAAACACATCAACCCACACCATCCCAAGTGCCAACACCAACAACACTTTAAATACCGGAGCCACCGCCAACAACATCCTAACAGAGCCAACCAGTATTAACATAAACGCCGTTCTAGCCGCAGGTACATCAAAACCTGCAAAAACGGCGTATAACAAAGCAGCCACTACCGCGATGACAAAGGCACATTGCCAGCGCGGTATCCCTCTATAAATACTGGGCGCAACCTTTGAAATTAAAAATGTAAAAGCGGTTGCGCATAACATTGCTAAAAACAATACATGAGTACCGGAGATCGCCAACAAATGTGATATTCCTGCAAAGCGATATAAATCTGTCATCTCTGTTGTAATCAAACTACGATCACCGGTCAATAAACTTAAGGTAATGGCAATCGACTGATTGTGATCATGACTTTTAGGTTCTGCTTTCTCTTTGTCATCTGTTACGAACCGTAAAATAGATTCTGATTTGAGTTCAGACTCTGACTTAAGATGAGAGTTAAAACTTGAATTTAAAGCTGATTTTTCATCACTTATTAATTCAGTTTTAGTTTGAGCGGTATCTGCAGATAACTTTGAATGAGATGCCTGTAGTTTAAGAAAATGGCTGCGAAACGTGAGGCGCTTGAGATCTATCTTTTGCCTTACTGTTAGGTTTGGTGATTCTGTTAGCTGATTAAAGTCAACTTTTAAAGGAATTGCTTTGGCCGTAGCATGTCGACTACTCAACCAACGATACTCATCAAACTCTTCTGTACGGTTAGACTGATTATTGCCACGGTGACGCTCTAAAACTTTTAAAGGACTTAGTACCAGTCTCATACGCCGACTTTGATTGACCGCCAATTCATTGAGGGCTTTATTTTCCGACTCAAAGGACTGCAACATAACGATCATAGTTGGTGGGAATGGGTCATCAACATTACTGTTTTTATCTACATATTTGTCTGCTTTGGTTTTTATTGTAGTGTCGATATCCATCTTTAAATCTTTAACGCTTTGCTGCCCTTGCTCCGTTAATCTGGAATGAGGGGCCAAACTGGTATTTAGGCTGTTTTGAGACTCGAAGGGATTGTTGAGCTGATTCGTTTCATGAGTGCGGCTTTGTTTATTATATGCTTGCCCAAAGCTATCATAGTGTGAGTGTTGCTGAGAGTAAGTTTTGATATCGCTAAGCGTTACCAGTTGCCGATAGCCTTGCTCTACTTCATCTTGCTGTGTGTCTAAACGTTTATCACTTAAGCCTATCGGGGTGACCAAAGCCTCAACATAGTGCATTTTGGATGGAGAATGTTCAATGGCGTATAGACGGTGGGCTACCGTATTGCACAATACAGCAGCCCAGAAGGTTATAACCATTGTAAGTTTCATTAAGAATGCTAAGGGTATGACAGGCTTTGTCGAGGTGATAGCGTGACGTTGGTCTTGAGATATAGGTGAGGCAGGAGGTGTTCGACGATGCCAAAATCTTAATTGCTTCTTTATTTGGTTAACTTTTAATTGCTTAAAGCCAAATAGATTAAAGCTTATTAGACGACGCCTAAATAAATAAGGCAACACCGCCATCACCATAAGCAAGGCAATTAATAAATTGGCGGCATCCTGCCAACGTTCACTATCTGCTCGACTTCCAACAGAGAGACTTATAGCGGCAAGTTGATTAGGATGCAACTCTAAAATGGCTAACATTAATGCAAATGCAACACTCCCTGTTAGCCAAATCAAATATAAGTCCTTAGTTCTGCATTATCAGATAATGATTAAGAAAATTTAGAGTAATACGATAGAGTGTATAGAGAACCTAACTGGAAAAGTTTTCCCATTTACCATTTTTAAGTAACATCTGTCTATCAGACATATCTGCCAGTACTCTATCATGAGTCACCATTAATAAAGCCGTTTGCATGGTGGCTTGTAACTCAGCGAGTAAGGCAAAAACGCTCTGGGCATTGTCATAGTCTAAGTTACCCGTTGGCTCATCTGCCAAGATCAAAGAGGGCTTAGTTACCAATGCACGAGCAATAGCGACTCGTTGACGCTCCCCACCTGAAAGCTCCCCTGGACGGTGCTCAAGCCGATGTGACAAGCCGACTCTCTCTAACAAGTCTACCGCCTGTTGACGAGCCTCTTTAACCGGTAAATCTTTACGGAGCAATAAAGGCATAGCCACGTTTTCAATCGCACTAAACTCTGGTAATAAGTGATGAAACTGATAAATAAACCCTAGATATTTATTCCGCATATCGCCGCGTTCTGTCTCATTCATGTGATTTAGGCATTTTCCATGTAGCCACACTTCACCTGAGGTCGGTACGTCTAAACCACCAAGTAGATGCAGCAAAGTACTTTTACCTGACCCACTAGCGCCAACGATAGCAATACGCTCGCCTGCTCGGACAGTTAAATCAAGCCCTGTCAAAACTTGGGTACGGATATTACCTTCATCATAAATTTTATTGATATTTTTAGCGACTAAAATTTCTGACATAATTTTTTCTCGGTGACGGATCTTCTTTAAAATACTCGTTTATATACATTTCAATAGAGTGGCAAGCATTGCTTAGCTCTTTTATAGCCCTTTTATTGAATGCACTGTTCTCGGCAGAACTATGTATAACCGTTTATCTCTCTGCACTCACCTCACGGCTATGAAAGTGGTTTCATTAAACCTCTATTACTCATACCGTAACGTCTGAGCAGGTTGAATTCTGGCAGCACGACGCGCAGGATAAATAGTTGCCAAAAAGCTAAGTAAAAACGATGTGGTCGTAATAAGCAACACATCAGTCAAACGTAACTGAGTTGGTAAGTAATTGATAAAATAAGCATCGAATAAATGTAGGTTGAATGCCTGATTGACCCACCCTAATATATCACCGACTGTCAGCGCCAATATCACGCCTAATATAGTGCCCGATACGGTTCCAATCACCCCAATAACTAAGCCTTGCACCATAAACACCTGAGTTATCAACTTAGGGGAAGCACCAAATGTCTTCAAAATAGCGATATCCGCTTTTTTATCTGTGACAAGCATGACCAGACTTGAGACAATATTAAACGCCGCTACAATAATAATTAAAAGTAACAGCAAGCCTACCATGGCTTTTTCCATTTGAATGGCACCAAATAGATTGCCATGCGTACGCGTCCAGTCATTAGGATATAGATTAGTTGAGTCAATATTTGCAGCACGTTGTGCCACTTGCGGCGCTAAGAAGATATCATTAAGCTTCATTCTTATACCCTGCGCACCATTCGGTAAGCGTAATAATGTGGCTGCATCTCCCATGGGAATAAAAGCAACTAGATTATCCACTTCACGACTAATACTAAAGACACCGGTTAATGTAAAACGCTTAAAGCGAGGAATAACCCCTGCAGGAGAAGGCGACGCTTCTGGCAAAACTAATGTAACCTTGTCCCCGATGTGAATCCCAAGGGCATCCACCATGCTTTCACCCAGCACGATATTAAACTCTCCATCTTCAAGGGTATCAATACTGCCCTCTACCATGTGTTGATTGATAATAGAGACATTCTTTTCATAATCAGGCTCTACCCCTGTCACCATAATACCAGCGACTTGGCCATTGGAGGTCAGCATACCTTGAAGCTCAATAAAAGGCGCCACAGCAACTACTTCAGGGTCTTTTTCAATCTCAGCGGCATAGTCTTTCCAATCTGGCAGTATTTGGGACGAAATCACAGTGGCTTGAGGCACCATCCCTAAGATACGGGTCTTCAATTCTCGATCAAAACCGTTCATAACTGATAACACGGTAATTAATACAGCGACACCCAGTGTCAACCCTATCATTGAGATGAACGAAATTAAGGAAATAAATCGGTTACTGCGCTCAGCGCGCGTATAGCGTAACCCTAAAAATAAAGCTAGCGGACGAAACATAATACAAGCTCTTAACCAATTCGGTATTAATGAATATAACGAAAAATAATATGATAGATAATAATGATGACATCTACTGTTTAGGTATTGCTTAGGCTATATTATGATGACCTAATAGACGCTTATTAGCCTGCAACTGATTATTTTTATAAGATGATGTCATTATAAAACGCATAGTTTGACACAAATAGTAACCTTTTGGCTATGTTTGATTGGGACAATTATCTTAACCTGCTGACTTTTCAATAATATAATTGCTTAATTTAACCAATAACACAATCATAATAAGGATATGAGCTTGTATTCAGACAACTCGTCCCTATTTAAGTACTAGAAAGCTAGCTACTAAAATCTAGCTACTAAAATCCAGTTACTTGAAATCAAATACTAAACAACTAGGTTCTTAATTCAATAATAATAATTAAGTGTTAACTAAATTTGGTACAAAACATGGTTCCAGAAATAGCGACAAAATAGTCTTACTCTTTAAGTTTGCGTTCGTTTTAAAGCCAACCCTAAAAAAAGTGCCCATATTATGACAACTCAAGTTTATAAATATAGCCAAAACACTGACTCACTTCCAACAACCCTATCGTTGACCAATGAACAAACTGCTGGACATGGCGATCATTGGCGTATTTTAACCGATCAGATTGAAGAGGATGTGCCGACATGGCTAAGAAACTCTATTGATGACGCGACGATTGCGGCAGGCTTACACCCCACTTTAACCAAAGACTCACTCCCACACTTACTCCTCTCTTGCGATGATATGTGCCATATTAAACAAGTGCTGGCTATGCAAGACGGTAAACCCCAAAGTTTTATTAATGCCTTTCCTTGTGTCAATAGTCCCTATGGATTAACGTGTAAAATTGACCGCATTATAGCCAATGATGATACTAAAGATGCGGTCTTAAGACTCATCAGTGAAGATGGCAGTATTATCTATGCTTTTGACCAAACTTATACCGTTAATCACAAGTTATATCGTCAAAACCAACCCTATTTTGTTAATTTTAGTGCCTGGGCTTATGCTATCGAGCCAAGTAATAAAGAAGAGGTCATTTTAGTTGAGGATCCTGAAGCCATTCATTATCACCGCGCCTATAATGATATCGTGGCTAAAAATAATGGCATTATCCCTAAAGATTTAGACAAACAAATTGATGAGTGGCAATCTGATAGTGAAGAAGACTTAGCACCCGTTGAAATTAATCTTGGTAATATGTGTGCGTATCTTTTTGGTGAAACACTGGGTCAAGAAGACGAAGCTTGGTGTCAAGGTCAAGTGCTCGGTAAGCAGCCACAGACACTGTATGATCGTCAACTGACCCTGTTTGACGTTGCCATATTACGTGAACCAGATGCAGATCCTTTTGTGGTTAGAGTCGCAACACCAACGACAGAAGCGGTGCAAAAAATTGAAGTCAATGACTATATACAGGCTAATATTTGGCTTCAGGCCGCTATTTATTATGAAAATCAATAAGGCTTAAAGTTACTCCTATTTTATTCAAAGTGACCTTTTATCTTTATACTATTAAAATTAATTATTAATTTCGGACTATGAGAGCTAAGTCGACAAAACGCTGTAAGAGTCACACTTTTATAGTTCTCGATAGCATTTATACACCTAAAAATTGACATATGTTCAT
This sequence comes from Psychrobacter sp. CX18, assembly GCF_057396215.1. Taxonomy (NCBI): domain Bacteria; kingdom Pseudomonadati; phylum Pseudomonadota; class Gammaproteobacteria; order Moraxellales; family Moraxellaceae; genus Psychrobacter; species Psychrobacter sp. CX18. The sequence continues at coordinate 62,036 of NZ_JBXYJH010000015.1, forward strand.
TATTTTAAACTTATATTAAAATTTTACTGGTGAATGTACTAAAAATAGTTGACTTTACACTAAAAATCTCAATTACGGTGTTTACAAACGCTATTAAATCAGGTTAAGATTAGTAAAATCCTTAATGACGGATAAATAAGAGCAATTGTCTTATATAATTCATAAGCTTGTGTTTATGAGTTATTCGTTGTCTAAGAGTATGTTTACACTATTCCCAAGATCAACGGTGTTGATAAATGAAATAAAGGTAAAGACTGAGTCGAGCAGTATTTAAATAGCCGTCATTTATATAGAAGCCGTTTAAATAGTAGCCTTTTAAATAGCAGCCTTATAAATAATAGTCATTTAAACAGTTCGATACTGCAATCTGGTAAACGTACTTTTAGAAAGAATTTAATAATTAATTGTAATACAAATAAATCAGTTAATGGCATTCGACAACTGACAGAACAGCTATTAAGCGAATAGCGAATCAAATAATATTTTATAAAAAATAATGATTCCTAAAACTGTTTCTGCTGCTAAAGCTACTAGTAATATTGCTGATACGCCTACTGATATAATTCCTAACTTCGTGGATGGTGACTCCTTGAATAACTCCTCTTTAACGAAAGACTCTCGCTCAAAAGAGATTTCTCTTTCCAGAAATACGCTGATTAGTAAGAAAACGAGGCTTAATTCATTCTCTATACTGTCTACCACATCTGCTGTTAGCGCCCTGACACTTAACACCAAGCTTAATGCTTCAAGCATAAGCCAACCAGTTAACGCTGGTTTCGAAGCTAATTCGAAGTCCTTATCGTCAACAAACGAGGCATTGACTCCATTGAACTCAACAGACGCCTCTAGTAGACAGCTTTCTTCAGCCGAAGCTTCAACACACTCTTCAACTATTCTATCCTCAAGCTCTGATTTTGTAGATAATAATCAAGGCTTTATGGATAGCCTTATGGCTTCAATATACAATAGAAAGCTGACTTCTATAGACTTCATGTCTGTTAGTTTTTTTATAAGCGGTATGATGTTAATGATATTTCTGATTCATATGGTCTAAGATTTAATATGGTCTAAGTTATTATCAAATCTAGACATTAGCCTATCGAGCAACTTGAGTATAAACGTGACAAGTATTAGGCTCATTAAGCCAGCTTGACAACGATGAGTTGGTTTATAGGAAACGCAATATTTTATAGAAAAGGTATAATAAGAGATTGGTGAGTCTGATCAAATATAAAAAAGGACGCTTGGTTAAACCAAACGCCCTTTTTTTATTGAAACGCTACAAAGGTTAATTAACCGTTTAAGCCTGCTCTGTCATTGCATAAATCTTTTTAAATAACTCTTTTTGCTCAGCAGAAGGTTTGGCAGTTTGAAGTGCCATGATTTGACTCATATCTCCGTCAATGCGAATTTTACCTGACATAAACGCATTCATTGCTTCATTCATATCACCTTTAAAAGCAATTGTTTTTAAAGTATCTTCATCGATATGAATAGTACTATCAGCGGCTGTCGCCCCTTTCTTTAATACACCATTTTCCAAGTAGGCTTGTACATCACCATTTGCAGTATCGGTGATATTTAGATTCAACTTCATACTAGCTAACGACGGAGGAAGGTTTAAAGAACCTGCTTCTTCAGTTAAACGATCAACTTCATTAAACCATTCGTCTGTTAAAAAAACTGCCATAAGAATTCCCTGTTAAATTTTAAATAGAGTTACGTAAAAAATAGAGTTAAAATACTACGCATTCAAATAAAACTCAAAAACCAAACACCATAATTTATTACGACACTTGATTAGTGGCTCAATTGAACCTGTAGGATTATTAACAACTGACTTATAGTGGCTAAAAATAACTTATAGTCGCTAAAAATAAAGATTTAGTTAAAACAAGTTAGCTTCAATTATAGATTGTACCAAAATTCACTTCATGTACAGTAAATTTTTGGATTAATGAGTCATATATTGTTATCAATCAAATTTTAGCCCATGATTTAGGCGGCTACATAAGTTATTTTTGTTTTCAAATCTTAATCTAAACGTCTAAAATAGGCTTATCCTTAATTTTTCTACGGATTTTTTCATTTTTGACTGTTTCGTCAGATGATATTTTGTATCCTATGCGTTACAATAGCCCTATATTTAGATAACATAAGGTATATAAGCCAAACAATTGATAAGAAAAAACTCCTTCTTATCAAGAGTGAGCCAATCTAACTCTATTCATTTTATGCTCTCCACGATAAGGTAGGTTCGCAATATCACCTTACTTTCCTGAATTAAGTTCTTTTGGTTCTTCTTATTTGGCATACCCTCCTGTACTTAAGGCTGTAAAGGAAATATTCCAATGAGTATAAATAACACAGCAGTCTCTCCGGTCGATCGTGATTATGAGATCACACTTGTGAGATATTTCTCAACAATGGCGATCATCTGGGGGATCGTGGGCATGGCCGTAGGGGTATTTATTGCCTCTCAACTTGCTTGGCCTGCTCTTAACTTCGATATCCCATGGCTAACGTTTAGCCGATTAAGACCACTGCATACAAATGCGGTAATTTTCGCCTTTGGCGGCTCTGCATTATTTGCAACCTCTTATTATATTGTTCAACGTACTTGTAAGACTCGACTGTTTGCACCCTATTTAGCTTGGTTTACCTTTTGGGGATGGCAGGCAGTTATTTTGTCTGCCATTATCACGCTGCCACTGGGTATTACCTCAGCCAAAGAGTATGCTGAGCTTGAATGGCCAATCGACATTTTAATTGCCGTTGTATGGGTGTCTTATGCCATTGTATTCTTCGGCACGTTGATTAAGCGTAAAACATCGCACATATACGTGGCTAACTGGTTCTTTGCAGCTTTTATTATTACGATTGCACTGCTTCATATCGTAAACAGCCTCGCCATTCCTGTAGGCTTATTTAAGTCTTACTCATTGTTTGGCGGTGCCACAGATGCTATGGTTCAGTGGTGGTATGGTCATAATGCGGTTGGTTTCTACTTAACCGCTGCCTTCTTAGGTATGATGTATTACTTCGTGCCGGTACAGATTGGACGTCCAATTTATTCATATCGCCTTTCCATCGTGCATTTCTGGGCGTTAATCGCTTCCTATATGTGGGCTGGTGGACACCATTTACATTACTCTGCTCTACCAGATTGGGCACAGTCACTAGGTATGGTCTTCTCAATTATCCTATTTGCTCCATCATGGGGTGGTATGATTAACGGTGTTCTAACCTTATCAGGTAGCTGGGATAAATTACGTACCGATCCCATTATTCGCTTCTTAATTGTTGCCTTATCGTTCTATGCGATGTCAACCTTTGAAGGCCCAATGATGTCTATTAAAACGGTTAATGCATTATCTCATAATACCGATTGGACAGTGGGTCACGTTCACTCAGGCGCATTAGGCTGGGTAGGTATGATTACTATGGGTTCTTTATACGTATTGATTCCACGTATCTATAATAAACCTAAAATGTATTCAATTAGTTTGATTACCACTCACTTCTGGTTAGCGACAGCTGGTACTATTTTCTACATCGTATCTATGTGGATCTCAGGTATTGGTCAAGGCATGATGTGGCGTCAAACGAATCCAGACGGTACGCTTGCTTATAACTTCATTGAAACAGTGGCATTCTCGCACTATCCGTACATCGGTCGTGCCTTTGGTGGTTTGTTATATGTTAGCGGCATGTTTGTAATGGCCTATAACGTACTAAAAACTATTAAAATGCCAAGTGCTCGTCCAGTCGATGAAGCAGACCCAACCAATCATCACACTATCGTTAATGATGACGAAGACACTCAGCCTGTTAACGTGTAAACCAGCAATCGCTTAAGGAGATATCATGGCAGGTACAGCTCATGAAATAATTGAAAAAAACACAGGCTTGCTGGTCATCTTTATTGTGATTGCAATTAGTTTTGCAACATTAGTAGAGATTGTTCCATTGATTTTTGATACCAAGCCTGGAGATGAAGGTGGTGTTAACCAACCTCTTCCGACTATGGAACCATGGACAGCGCTAGAGTTTGAAGGACGTGATATATATATCCGTGAAGGTTGTCATGTGTGCCATACTCAAATGATTCGTCCACTGCGTGCAGAAGTTGAACGCTATGGACCCTATTCTCGCGCCGCTGAATCGGTATGGGATCACCCCTTCTTATGGGGCTCAAAACGAACTGGTCCAGATTTAGCACGCGTGGGCGGTCGTTATTCTGATGATTGGCAGAGAAAGCATTTAATAGCACCTCGCTCATTAGTACCAGAATCTGTTATGCCAGGCTTCCCTTGGTTAGCTGAGCAGGAAGTTGACGGTATAAAAGTGCAAGAAAAAATGCGCTTATTCCGTGATCGCTTCGGTGTTCCTTATACTGATGAGGACATTGAAAAAGCTCCAGACCAAGTTTTAGGCGCGACAGAGCTTGATGCGGTCGTTGCGTATCTACAGCAGCTTGGTACAGCGATGGAGGGGCAACGCTAATGAGTATTAGTGACTTACAAGTGATTGCTACCGTCGCAGCCCTAGTGGCCTTCATTGGTATTGCATGGTGGGCGTATTCTCCCAAAAACAAGAAGCGCTTTGAAGAAGATGCACAGCTTGCGTTAGATGATGAGTTGCAAAGCTCATCATCTGTAAATTCACGCAGTAAGGATATAAGATGAGTATATTTTGGAGTTCCTGGATCACCATCTTGAGTTTGGCCTGTTGGCTTGGCATTCTTGGCGTGCTCCTATTCGTACTTCGTAAAAAACCAGATCTCGCCGAAGACGGTACAACGGGTCATACTTATGATGACGTTATTCAAGAGTACGATAAACCATTACCAAAGTGGTGGTTAGTTATCTTCTTTGGCAGTATCGTTTGGGCGATCGGTTACTGGATACTATTCCCAGCATTGTTCCCCCATAGCTTTAAAGGTTTGGCTACGGTTGAAGTGGATGGTAAGACTGTACCCTGGTCTTCTAAAAACGAGCTTTATAGTGACCTTGAAAGTAACAATAAGATCTTTATTGAAAACTTTCAAAATAACTTATTAAAGAGTCCTGAAGCGAATAAACAGTTAGCGACCTTAGCTTCACTCCAAGCACAAGAACCTGCAAAATCTAAACGCTCCAGTGATCTGAATAAACAAATTGACAGCCAAATTCAGGCACTTGCTCCTTATGTTAAAGATTTGTCACAGAATCAAGAAGCGGTAATGGCCGGAGAGCGTTTATTCTTGCAGAACTGTGCAGTATGCCATGGTGCCACCGCTCAGGGCGCTGAAGGTTATCCTAATTTGACCGATAACGATTGGTTACATGGTGGCAAGCCTGAAAATATTTTGGTCACGTTACATAATGGTTGGCATACCAATCTTAACCCTGAAGATCCACTGCCTATGCCTGCCCAACGTAATGACATTGGAGAGCAAGGGGTTCGCGCTGCTGCTGAATATGTATTATCAATTTCTAAACATCCTTCAAATCCAGAAATTGATACCGAATTAGCCGCTCAAGGTAAAGCCATCTTTAATGAAAAATGCTTTATCTGTCATGGTGAAGACGCAAAAGGTCAAATCGCTACGGGTGCGCCTAATTTAACAGATGGTATTTGGTTATATGATGGCGACCGCGAAACTGTGCAAGAGACTATTCGTCATGGACGTGGTGGTGTGATGCCAGAGTGGGAAACTAAGCTGGGTAATGAGCGTATTATGCTGTTAGCCTCTTATGTATATTCCTTATCACACAATAATGTTGTATCAAGTACTGCTAATGACGTGACTGCTCAATAATTAGTTCTTAACTTAGAACTATGCTTTTACAACTCACTCATTTAAAACTTATTTAGTTCATAAAAAGGGGCTGTCCAACCAGCCCCTTTCTTATATCATAGTGAAGCTGAATGAGTTAATTGAACTTATACCTCATTGTTTTTCCTAGTATTAACCCCATATATTATCTACCACATCCACTAGGGGCTATAATAATATATTTAATGAAGATCAGACTTACTCTCGAATATATTTTACAACCCCTCCTAGGTCATTCAACTAACTACAAAGTTATATCCTCTTTCACTTCCTAACTGGAATCAATGTTAAAATAGGATGATAAGTAACGGTTAATAGCACCTTACTGACTCTACTGCCAGCATAATGGTTCTAATTTTTAGAGGTACATTTATGTCAGCCCCCTCCCCCAATCAAATTCCTGTACATGAGGTAGATGCTACTAAGAAGCGCATTCACCCTCGATTTACAGATGGTTTTTATCAACGCATCCGTCTGTTTAGTATGTATATTCTCTTAGCTTTATTTTTGATTTTACCTTGGCTGAAATATGATGGTCGACAAGCAATTTGGTTCGATGTACCCAGCCAGCATTATTATATCTTTGGCTTAACCTTATTCCCTCAAGACTTTTTCTTTGTGGCCTCCTTTTTTATTATTGCCGCATTTACTTTGTTTATGGTTACAGTTTATGCCGGTCGTGTGTGGTGCGGGTACGCCTGTCCTCAAACTATCTGGACACACTTATTCCAGCATGTTGAAAAATGGGTTATTGGCGATAGAAACAAACGTATCAAGTTTGATAAAGAGCCAAATTCAGCCGGTAAGTTTGCTAAGAGACTACTGATTTGGTTTATTTGGCTATTAATGGCTATCATCACAGCCACTACGTTTGTCAGTTATGTGGCGGGTACAGAGCTCATGTACAACAGTTGGCAAAGCCTCTCAGGAATACCTATCCCTGATTGGCCGACTTGGGTATGGGTATCTATGTTTATTTTTACCTTTGCCACTTATGCTAATGCCGCTTATATGCGTGAATTCATGTGCATTCACATCTGTCCTTATGGTAGATTCCAAAGTGTGATGTTTGATAAAGATACCCTGATTGTCTCATATGATTACAATCGTGGTGAACCCCGTGGTCCACGTAAGAAAGGCACGCATCCTGAAGATTTAGGTGACTGTGTCCAATGTACGATGTGCGTACAAGTATGTCCAACTGGTATTGATATACGAGATGGTTTGCAAGTTGAATGTATTCAATGTGCGGCTTGTTTGGATGCTTGTAACGAGGTTATGGATAAAGTCGGCTACCCTCGTGGCCTTATTCGATACACTACTGAGCGTCAATTGGTTGAAAAAGAGAAAAGTCACTATTTGCGGCCTAGACTGTTTGCCTATTTGCTACTTTTAACTGTATTAGTGAGTATAGTGGGTTATGCGTTATTTGACCGTGTGCCTTTACAAATTGATGTTCGAGGAGATCGTAACCAGCTGTCATCAACTAATGCTGAAGGTCAAATCGTCAATAGTTACATTATTAAAGTAACCAATAAGACTCAGCAGCGTCATGAGTATGTGTTGTCTATTTCTGGTCCAAAAGGACTGACTTTGCAAACTCGTTTCGAAAGCTTACCACTGCCTGCGGGTCAAAGCTATGACTTACCTGTCAGTGTGGTTGCTGATCCTAGTTTGGCTGATCAAGGTGAAATATCAATTGACTTTAACGTTGATAGTAAAGATGGCAAATATCATGCGACTAAGACAAATATCTTTAATACCCAGGGTCGTTAATACCTAGATCGTTAGTAATAAAAACCAACGTCTGAAATTGCCAGCTTAGGTGCACGAATTCATGTAAACTGGCTTTTTTTAGTCAGTTACTACTTCATTAAGATTAGGGTTATCGTATGAATAAGACCACGTCACGGACTAATTTTGGGCATCAAGATACCCAACCTTGGTACAAAAATTATATGGTCATAATCTTTGTCATCGGTCTGCCATTATTTGTGGTCATCGCTTGTTTATGGTTTGTTTTCTATTCGGTACAAATCAAAGATACGGTTGTTCGCGATGACTGGTATATGGATGGCAAAACGCTCTACCAAGACGTGTCACGCGATAAGCTGGCGCATGATTTAGGTTTAACAGGTGACATGACCTTCTCACAAAACGGTGACATTGTTTTCACCCTTAATTATCCAGAGGCAAGCTTGCAATCTGGTAAGCTTAATGACGGGACGCCAATATACTATCCTGATGAGTTAACCCTGTCTATTTCCCATGCGACTGATATTAACAAAGATCGGGATGCCACGCTGAAACACTCTAAAGACAATCAATATACTGCCAATATTAAGCTTGATGCGTTAGAGTCTAAATACTATGTACAAGTGAGTAACGAAGGTAAGCTAAACTGGCGATTGCGAGAAGTCGGACTATTACCTAAAGATCATATCAGGTTTGAACCCCTTCATTCATTTGACGAAAAGTAGTTTTTGTAAGACCCTACCCTTAGCTGAGGTGGAACAATAAAAAAGAGAGCCCTTAGGGCTCTCTTTTTTTAAAACTATCAAATTAGTCAATGACTGGATTAATAACAGGTATTTTACTACTTTTGTTAGAGCCTTCAAAAGGCTGCATTTCTGGTTGAGTCGGTAATCCCATATCAGACAACTCTGATGCTCCTCCTACCTGGATATTAACTCCCTCAAAAGCACGTTCGCTGTCATCACGGTCTAGGCTCAAGCTTTCGAAATCGAACAAACTTCTATCTGCCAATTGAGATGGAGCAACATTTTGCATTGCCTTAAAGATTGAGGCAAGTCGCTGTGGGTGGGCATCATCCCATTCTCGTAACATATCATTAATCATCGCGCGCTGCAGATTTACCTGCGACCCACAAAGATTACAAGGAATAATGGGGAACTCTTTATAACGTGCATATTTTATGATGTCCTTTTCTTCAACATATGCCAGTGGACGAATTAAGACATTTTGTTTATCATCGCTGAGCAGCTTAGGTGGCATAGCTTTAAGAGAGCCTCCATGAAATAAGTTTAGGAAAAACGTTGCTAATATATCATCTCGATGATGTCCTAGCGCAATCTTGGTCGCTCCGATTTGTTTGGCAAATCCATACAATGAGCCACGGCGCAGTCGGGAACACGCTGAACAGTACGTCTTCCCCTCAGGTACCACACTTTTCACCACGCTGTAAGTGTCTTTTTCTAAGATATAATGGGGGATGCCCTGCTCTTTAAGATAGTTTGGTAAGATATCTTCAGGATATCCAGGCTGTTTTTGGTCTAAATTCACCGCAACGACATCAAACGTTATCGGCGCAATTCGTTTCAAAAACAATAATATATCCAATAAAGTATAGCTGTCCTTGCCACCCGACACACAGACCATAACCACATCACCGTCCTCAATCATATTAAAGTCACGAATCGCATGGGATACCTGCTTACGTAACTTTTTTTGCAGCTTTTTAAAGCGGGCAGATTTAGTGCCTTTATGATCTACTGATTGTTCACTATTTGGCTTGTATATGATAGACAGATTGTCTCCAGTATTATTATCAATGGCATCTATGCTGATATCTACTGGTTTAAAAACTTGCGGTTTGGATAAATCGGTTTGCATAATCATTCGCTATTTTATGGCTTAAAATATTGATGAATTATAACAAATTGCAAGTTTTTTAGCTTGTATAGTCGGCGAACTTATAAAGAGTCACGGCGTTAACCTAGTTAAGCCTACTCCCGTATTACTTGCACTCGGTTGCCTTGTGACTACTTTAAAGTTCTTTGACTATATTGTCGTAAGACCTATATTGTCGTAAGACCTATAAAAGATTGGTGTACCTCCACATAACGATACTCTCTTCAGTGTTTAACCTTATTAAGGTTTTAAATCTTATTAATGACCCACGTTACTATAAAATTTATTACAAGTTAATTCGTACTAAAACTTTTATCATTATTTTATGGAAGAGCGGCTATCCCCTTTTTAATTACACTTTTCATCACACTTTTAAAAAACCTATCTTTTTACGGTTTACTAAACCAATTATTTGTGGCGTTTACACTTTTTATTCCTCGATAGGTTGATTTTTAGATTTTGTATAATTTGTGCACTCAATGACCAAAGAAGAAGCGTTACCTAAAGCTCACCTATTTTGCAAATATGTCACAAAGGTTTCATATGTAAATAAAGCGTTTCGTTTATAATATTCTTTGCAATAACAATATGTTATAAGCAAACCTATTCTTTAGATATCACATTCTTTAGAACATTAATTCTTTAGGGGCGAAGAATGAAATCAATGAAATTATCTGTTGTAGGGCGCATATCTGCTTTTATGGCAATCGCATCACTGTCAGGTACAGCAATGGCGGATATCCGAGCACTGGGCAATGTCAATGTGCAGAAACAGGCTAAAGGCGTAGAAGTGGTGGACATCAACGCACCAAATGCACAAGGGTTATCGCATAACCAATATAATCAATTTAACGTTTCTAGATCTGGTGCCGTTCTTAATAATGCCACTCAAAGCGGACAATCTGTTTTAGCGGGCAACTTAGGTGCCAACTCAAATTTAAAAGATCAAGCCGCGACTGTCATTTTAAACGAAGTGGTTAGCCGTAAGCCCTCTTTGCTACTGGGTAAACAAGAAGTCTTTGGGATGGCAGCAGACTATGTACTCGCCAACCCCAACGGCATCAGCTGTGAAGGCTGTGGTTTTATCAACGCTCCAAGAGTGAGCCTAGCGGTCGCTAAGCCTGAAATTACCAATGGTAAACTGACAGGCTATAACACCAAAAACGATCGCGGATTACGTATTTACGGTGGTGTTCAGTTTGACGATACCAAAGTGATTGATTTAATCGCCCCACAAATTTATGCCGATGCAACGATAAAAAATGCAGATAATGTCAATGTCGTGATGGGACGCAACAAAGTCGGTATTAATCCAGACGGTAGCTTAAGCGCAACTTCTATCGCTGCAAAAAGCGACCGTGTACTAGACGGTAATCTTTTAGGTAGTATGCAAGCTGGGCGTATCACGCTGCATAGTACCGACGATCGTGCCACTATGGATGTGAAAGGTGTCGAGTTTAATACTAAAGATTTCAATGCCCGTGCCGGTAATCTTAATATGCACGGTAACATTAAGAACTTCGAACAACAATACAGTCAAAAAGACTCTCCGCTGATTACCTCGACTACCTTGCAAATCGGACAGCACTATCTACCGACCCGTATCAACGCGGACAATGTAGACATTCAAACCACAAACGACCTATCGCTTAACGGTACTCAAATCGTGGGTAATAAAGTCAACCTTGAAGGCGATAATATCGCTTTAAATGGTGAGAAAACGATAAACACGATTTACCGCTCTACCAATACTCAAAAAGGCGGACTTAAAGAAGAGACGTTATTTCATACCGATAAAGTAACCGCACTATATGGTTCTAGTATTCGCAGTAATAATATCAATATAGACGCTAAAACCGGCAGTATCTCCGGCAATTCTTCCCAAATAGTGGCGCCTGTCGTACGTCTAAATGCGGGGGATGAGATTGCATTATCGGGTGGTAATGCCAACGAATTCCACGATATTACCTTTGAAAATAGACTAGGTACTATTGCATTAAAACGCGTTGTTGATTCTGAATCAGCGAGTAGAGATTACTATATTCCAACCGCTATTTTGGCGAACAAAGCGGCGATGACCAGCGGCGGTGATCAAGAATATGCAGGGGCGCAAATTGTCGCAAAAGATATGGGGTTCAAAACACCAGGCACCGTATCTTTTAGTGCCGAAACCAGCAAGGCCACCCATAATATCGACCATAAAGTAACTTACTGGGGCGGATTATTTGGCTCACAAACCGACAATAATGACACCACTATCATTACTCAAAACGGTGCCGATGTGCAAGCCAGCAACTTGTTATACATTGATGCAGGCGAAGGGCTAAACCTGACTGGCAGCCGCGTACTAGCTATTAAAAATGCTTATTTAAATTCTCCGCATGGTGATTTTAATATCAAAGGCGCAACCGAAACTACTACCAATGTAGACCTTCATCGTACTGGTACAATTTTTGATATTCCTATCGATGTCCTCACTACGACTACTACTGATAAGACAAATCATGAATCAGTCTTAGAATCCTATACCAATTTAGCCTTAGTCACTGACCAAAACATCAATATTGTCGGTAGCCAAGTGAAAGCAGCAGGACTACTTGATTTAGAAGCCGGTAAAGAGCTTAATATTGTGGGTGTTAAGGATGTTCATGATGTGACTACTGTTCATGACACTCTTGGTATCGTTGCGGATATAACCACAAAGCCATCGCTCTATGCTGCTAATACAAAAGTGGCAGATGCTAAACTGACTGACGCTAAAGCTTCTGAACCTACTCCAAAATTATCTCAGGTTGCACAGCCTATAACTACAGCATTATATGCAACTCAACCTGATGCAAGTACATTAAAAGAAGCTACTCCTAATGGATCTACCCTAAAAGTTGATGCTTCAAAACCAGAAGAATCAAAAGCGATTTCTTTAAAAGATGCTTCAGTTGACTGGCGTTTAGGATTAGGTATTACCCATGATGTAAATACTGATAATACTCAAACCGTATCAGGCTCTCTTGTTTCTGGCGGAACAACTACCCTAAAAGGCGGTGATGTTAATATTGCTGGCAGTAAAGTAACCTCTGTAAATGATCTTAATATTAGCGGTAATAACGTCACTACCTCTGCTCAAGATGCCAGTCATACTGTTGCTAGTGACTATACCGATGTATTTTTAGGTCTTAAAGGTAGTGTTAATACGTCTGGTGTGACCGTTGGATTAGGACTAGATGTTAATAATCAGAAGAAATCTGATCAAACAACTACCCCAGTGGCGAGTCAATTAAGCGGCCAAAACGTTACTATCAAAGCAGACAGTGACATTCATCATTCAGGCACAAATATTACTGCCCAAGATACCGTCAATGAGCAGGCGACCAATATTACCCATGACCAAGCCCATGCGACTCAGACCAAATCTGATACAAATGTTGATGTCAATATTGGTCTTTCAGCTTCTGCAGATTATAAAGGAGGGTTAAGTGCTGGCCTTAATATTGGTGCAAGTGGTTCTGGTAACAATAACGTACAAACTCAAGGTTCAGGCACAACCATTACCGCAGGCACTATCAACGAACAAGCTACAAACGCCCTTAACGATGAAGGCACCCATTACAAGGCAACAGGCGATGTGAACTTGTCTGGTAAAGATGTAACACTTGCTTCAGGCTATGACAGCACAAAAGACACCAGTAACACTGGTGGAGCTAGCATTAATCTCGGACTTGGCGGTCTTGAAGGCGCTAGCCCTACAGGTTCAGTTGGCGTATCAGCCAATTTCCAGCATGAGCAAGCCGGTACCACCACTGCCAAACCTGCCACAATTGAAGGCGCAAACGTTAACATCCATGGTGATAATACGGTTGTTTCTCAAAGCGATATCACTACGTCTGGTAGCTTAAATGTAGATGCCGGTAAAGAGGTTAGCCTTGTTCAATCTGAAAATACCAGCAACGCCACTGGCGGTGGCTTTGATGTTAGCGTCAATGTTGGTGGACTTGCACTTGATAAGCCAACCCCTGAACCTTCCGTTGGTGTGTCAGTTGGGGCTAATGGTCATAACGGATCATCAGTTGAGGGCGTCAATAATACCGTTACCGCAGGGAATGTTAACCTGTCAACAAGCGGTACTAACGGTACGGTCAACGTACAAGGCACTAACCTTACCACTGACAAGCTTAACATTGATACCAATACTGCTAATATCGCTGGTACAACCAGTACCGCGCATAGTGGTTCAGGTTCTGTAGGCATAAAGGTTGATGTGGGCTCAGGGGGCAGCAGTTTAGATCTTGGCGGTAATATCAGCGCAGGCACTAGCCAAAGCCAAAGTACTGGTACCAGCGATGTCAACGCAGGCGAACTAACTATCAATGCCGATAAAGGCGTCAATGTGAGCCATGCCAACGTTACAGCTGACAATGCTACTATTAATACTGATGGCGACTTTAATGTTTCAGCAGGATCAAACCATGGTCAACACACCTCAGTAGATCTTGGTGGCAATATTGAAACCAAAAAAGAAAATGACGCTCTTGTGCCAAAAGCTGGCAATATCCATGTCGGCGTTGACACTGGAGACAGTCAGTCTTATACCCCTGCCAGCGTGAACATAAGTCAAAATGCCAATGTTAACGTTGGTGGTGATGTCAATGTATCAGGCAGCAGTGTCAATGCGGGTACCCTGCAAGGCAATGTTAGTGGCAACGTTAATAATGAGGTATTACAAAGCCATAGTAATGAAACTAAGGTCGATATCGCATTAGGAACAGAAGGCTCTCCGGTTAAATATACGCCTGAAAATGCAGCGTCTCAGCTTGCCTCTGATCTTAAAAATGGCACGATTGCTGGAGTGAAGCCTATTGCCAATATTGACATCGATCATAGCGATGCCACGACTACCGAAACGACACCTGTCGGCATTAAAGCAGGCGTTAATGGGGATTATGATCAACTCACGATCGGTGGTAGCAGCAACACAAACGGAGCGTTTGCGCCCAATAGTCAACACTCTGGGAGCTTTCACTTTAACCCAGACTTTAATACAAACCCAATGGACTATTTGAAAGGTTATATTGGCCGTAATTAATCCCTTTTAAACAGTAACCCTAAGGGTGGCATTTACAGTAAGAGAAAACTGCCCTTTTATTCAAACTAAAACGCGATAAGTTACCTTATCGCGTTTTTTTATTCCACTATCTTTTCATGTTTGTTGCATCACCCTTCCTTATCGCATCCCTAAGATATCCTTAACGTGTTTTTATGCCTACCCCAAACAATCAATATAAAGGATGTCTTATGCAAAAAACCCTCATTATCAAATTATCGATCATCGCCGTACTGTGCATGATATTTGGGATTGGTCTAAATATGATCAATGCTTTAATCTCTGAACGGCAACACTATTCAGAAGCCGTTATCAAAGAAATCGCTGAACAACATGTCAACCCACAACAAGTCATCACCCCGTTTATCACCGTCCCAGCGCTCATCACACCAATCTGCTCCGCTAAACCGACGGATCTCAATGTCAAATGTACCAAACCCTACACCGTGATAGACACTTTTTTCGCGTCTCAAACCACGGCTACTCAAGATCTTGATGTCAGCACCGATACCTACCAGCGTGGCATCTATCATGCCACCAGTTTCAATGGAGACTTATTATTTGATCAAACGTTTAAAATCGAACCCTCAGCTGACATTCAACAAGCCGAACTGACAGCCGCTCCATCCAATGTCAACCCTCCTAATGCCAGCGCGTCTAGTACTAATGCCTCTACCGCCAATGCTTCAATAGCTGATCAGACCTATCGTAAAACGTTACAATGGGACAAAGCCCGCATCATAATACCGGTATCAGATCTACGTGGTGTCAATACACTTCCCACCATTACCATCAATAAACAGCACATCAAAGCCACGTACCCTGAGTCAAACACTCTCGGTAACTCATCGCAACTGAGCTATGTAGAGGCGCCCCTTCCTAGCTCTATAGCAAATCAATTAGCATCAGCCTCAAACCAGTCAACAAAACAGGCTTCTCAATCAAACACCACTGACATAGATAACACCAAAGCCACCTCCACTGTCTCTTTTAACGCCTTAGTTACTCTGCCCTTATCTGGCATCAGCACCTTAAACACCGTACCAACGGGACAAAACTTCGAGCTTGCCATGACTAGCAACTGGCATGCGCCCAATTTTATTGGCAAAGCACTCCCCAATGCCAAAACATTTTCCAAAGAAGGCTTTGAGGCAAACTGGCAAAACCAATACCTAACCATTGCAAATAACCAGTATCTGAACGACTGTCTCAGCCAATCAAGCAGCTCTTGTGCCTTCAATGACACGACATCTTTAAGCACAGACGCCTCACAATACGATGAGTATTATGATGACAGGTCGTCTTTAGAAATGGGCGAAGATGAGGGCTTAGGTTTTAATAGCTCTGGTTTAAGCAGCTTTGGCGTTAGTTTTGCCGAACCGAACGACGTTTACCTACAAACAGAACGCACCATGAAGTATGCGCTACTATTGATACTCGTATCTTTCGGAACCTTCTTCTTGTTTGAAATCATCAAAGCAAGTCGTATCCATCCCATCCAATACTTGCTCGTTGGCAGCGCCTTATTGGTCTTCTACGTATTATTATTACCACTTGCCGAACAAATCGCATTTTGGTTAGCATATGCCATTGCCGCCTGTGCCTGCGTCGGTTTAATCGGCTGGTATTCATACTATTTGCTTGGTAGCGCCAAACGCGCCGTACTGTTTACCGCTATACTGGGCGGACTCTACGCCTCATTTTACGGCATATTGACCATGGAAGATTTAAACCTGTTACTGGGCGCCGTCTTCTGCTTTGCCCTACTCGCCAGTGTCATGATAATGACTCGAAAAATCGACTGGTACAAAGTCGCTTAAGGCACATTATCATAATACTAAAAGTAGCGATAAGCAGCCAATCTCGCTTTCGTTACTATCTTGGTTAACACAGGGGCGGTCGCTAAAACAAGTGACGTTCCTGTTATCTCGATACCGCCTCTTGTTAAGCGCCCGCACCCCTGTGTGTCACCAAGTATATCCACTACAATCGAGGCTAAAACGCTTTCACTTTTCACACTTCGCTATCATTCCCAGTTGTGTCAATTATTCAATCTTTAGAAAGGTTATAGTCAAAGAAGTCTAAAATGGTTACAAGGCAACCGAGTGCAAGTACTACTGCAGTAGGCTTAACGAGGTTAACACTGTAACCGTTTAGTAGTTCGCTGACTATAGCTCCCTTCCTTTTCCAAAGGAAGGGTTGGGGATGGATTTTATAACTCAAATAAAAACAATGGCTTACAAAAGTTCTTATCCCGAATTCAGGTTTCTATAGACTCATAGCCTAGGATAAACTTCACTGGAACAGCTTGAGCAACAATTAGCGTTCTTTTTTAAAAACCAATATTTGATTGTTTGCAGGCATCTGATACTGCGAATGTAAGGTTAGATGATGGGTTGACGCTAGGCTAATAACATCCTCTTTATTACGAATACCACTTTTTGAATCGCGCTGACGCAAATGCCTATCAAACTGTCGGTTACTGTCACTCGTAAAATGTCCATTTTCATTAAATGGCCCATAAATAATTAGCTTACCGTTTGCTGGTAGCGCATCCCCCACCAACTCAAACAGCCTCTCAACCAATTCCCAAGCAATGATATGTAATGTATTGGCGGTAAACACAGCATCATACCGTTTACCAGACAGTGCTAGTGGTATTGAGTCTGTGGTTAAATCAAACGCTAAAGGCGCATGCAAGTTCGGTGCAGGATGACGATCGTGCCAGCCTTTAATCACAGAATGGTTCTGACGGACATCGCTAGTCTGCCAGTCCAGATATGGCAGTCTTGGCGCGAAGTAAACACTATGTTGACCAGTACCTGACCCAACCTCCAACACATGATAATAGTCTTGCAGCTCGTTTTGCAGCACCTTTAAAATGGGGTCTTTATTATTCTCACACGCCTGAGAACAAGGCAGTCTAGACATATGCAAATTATTAACATCTGTGTTTCCTAAACTCGCTTGACTCATTACACCATTTCTCCGACCAATTAAAATTTTGAATTAATAGATACCTGCTTCCAATCCAGCAGCCAACGTCATAGCAAGCTCTTCTACTTGATCCGTAAATGCTTCCTGCCAATCGCCTTTTAATATTAGCGCATCTTGCACCCACTCCCAACGAAGACCTGTAGTAATTGTCTTTAAAGCTCGTTTTGTACCCGTGCCATCTTGTCCAGCTCGGATATATATCGCCAATGGTAGCCCTTGCTTTTTATCTAACACAGGATAATAACAACGATCAAAGAAGTCTTTGGTCAGTCCTGCCATATAAGCTAAATTTTCAGTCGTCCCTATCAAAATGGCATCAGCCGCCAGCACATCTTGAGGTTGCGTGTCTTGAGGAGATTTAAGAATGACACTGATGTCTATGTCAGGATGATTAGCACCTTTAAAAGCGGCTTGTGCTAACTTTTGGGTGTTCGGTGACGGGGCGTGGGCGATGATGAGTAGGGTTTTTGTTAGCATATGTATTCTTATAATTTTTACATAAGGGAAGTAAAGAGTCTAACTATGTTTGATAGGATATATATTATCCAATTATTCCACTCTATTTAATTTTATTAAACACAGTATTCAAATAGACGTAGGTCATTCCATAAATACTTATAATTTTTGATTTACGTCGATCAGTAGACAAATGAATATATGTTGGTATCAAATTTTGATTTTTCTCAAATTGAATTCGATGACAAGAATGTGCCCAACCGAAACTAAAATCACGAGCGTGTAAAATAAAATTTAAAGCATTCCTTAAATAAACCACACTTTCACCTTCTGGCTTTATTGAGAATTCAACTGGGTATTGGTCTATAGACTCAGCTAAATCACTATTCTTTAGGTCAGACATTTCAATTGCAGCGCGAGCATGGAATCCAAAAGTTAATATCTCTTTAGTAAGAATCAACGAGTATTCTTCCTTCCATGAATCTGGTACTACGGAAGTTGCAGCATTAAAAAGTCTTAAAGCAGCTTCCTTAGATTCGTCTAAATGAATTTTAAGTATTCCATTTCTGGACATCTAACCATCCTTTAATTAATTCAAAATAGTTATTCTTTATAATCTATTACTTTAAAGGAATATATTTAACATTTCTACTACTTCAGACTATTTAAATTTGATATGACTAGAGGTAAGAGTCCTAATAATAAAGGTTTAGCCCCGATTGTAGCGAATATACTTGGTGAAGTAAGGCGTTGTGGGCGCTCGGCCAGTGGCGTTATCGTGGCGCAGGAACGGAACTGGCTATAGCGCACACCGCCGCACAAGCCAAGATAGGAGTAAAAAGCGGGATTAGCTACTATCTTGACTGAGTTTGATTTTGTTAGAATCGGCTTGAATTTATGTATAATTTAAAAATTTTCAATAGACTAATACGAAAACAACGTAAGCACTATTACTGTCAAATTGCATTTAAAATATCATGCTAGCAAGTTTTATAATTATTTAGACTAGGTTGCAAAATCTGGCACAGATATTGTAGCTATATAGACTCAATGGGAATAATGCTATGGACGATACTATGAATATGCAGCACTTTTTATCGACCCACCAACTCCCAGATAGCTATAAAACTATAGCACAACAATGGTTCGAACCCTTATGTGAACGAGTATTAGAGCATCAACGAAATTCATCTAAACCGTTCATCATTGGCATTACAGGGTGTCAAGGCTCTGGTAAAACTACCCTAAGCAGCTTTATCGACACCTATTTAACATCAGTGCATGGTAAAACCGTCGTCTCGCTATCGATAGATGACTTCTATCTGGATCAAACTGCTAGATTGGCTTTGGCGAACAGGATACATCCCTTATTCAAGACGCGTGGTGTACCCGGTACGCATGATATGGAGTTAGCCCTCAAAACCATTCGCCAATTACAAAATGGAACTTGTTCAAAGCTCCCCCGCTTTGACAAAGCGACCGATAACCCCTACCCTATAGATCAATGGCAAACCATTGATTATTCACCTGACTTTATTATTTTAGAAGGCTGGTGTGTTGGCTTGAAGCCTCAGTCAGAAGAAGCATTACAGCTCCCTATCAATGCTTTGGAAAAATCGCATGACTCTCGAAGGATTTGGCGGTCATATATTAATACAAGGCTAGCTGGTGAGTACCAAACCCTATTTGATAGGATTGACTACCAAGTAATGTTAAAAGCGCCGTCATTCGATTGCGTTTTTAATTGGCGCTTGGAGCAAGAGCAGAAGTTAGCCAAAGCAGCGGCGGCTTCTCGTAACGACAGTAAACAAAACGCCATTATGACGAAGAGTCAGATAGTTATATTTATTCAGCATTATCAAAGACTGACAGAACACGCTTTAGAAACCCTTCCTAATGTATCCGACACGGTATTTTTTCTCGACGAAACACGAACCATAACTCATCAAAAAGTGGCTAAATAACTTAAAAAACTGATTTAAAAACATGACTAAAACACTTATTTTCACTGACATGGACGCAACACTGCTCGATCATAATACTTATTCTTTTACAGCCGCAAAACCAACTCTGGCAAAACTTGCTAACCAAGATATTCCTGTCATACCAACCACCAGTAAAACCTATGCTGAGATGCAACTCCTTCGTGAGAAAATCGGTCTTGGCGGCCCCTTTATTATTGAAAATGGTGCTGGTGTATTTATACCGCCTAGCTTTTTAAAGCATAAGCCCATCGACACGGTTACAGTAAATGGCTTTTGGTGTAAAACCTTTAGTGCAAAAAAAGACCACTGGATTGACCTACTTGCACAAATAGGCGATGACTATGCGGGACAATACCAACAGTTTTCCAAAATGAGTGTTTCAGACATTCAAGATTGCACAGGGTTAGATGAACAATCTGCCTCACTGGCTGCTAGACGTCAGTTTGGTGAGCCTGTTTTATGGTTAGGGAGCGAGGAAGATAAAGCGAGGTTTATTGTGTCCTTAAAAGAAAAAGGCGCAACTCCCTTAGAGGGTGGCCGCTTCATCCATGTATCTGGCAACTGCGATAAGGGACAAGCGCTACAGTGGCTTGCCAATGAATATCAAAATCAATATAAAACCGATGTTAAAACGATCGCCCTTGGTGATGGTAAAAATGATATTGCGATGTTAGAGGCCGCTGATGTGTCAATAAGAATTTTATCGCCTGCTAATCCACCTCCTATCTTGCAAAAAGAAGCGGTCTATACCAGTACACTTATGGGTCCTGAAGGCTGGAGCGAGATGTTAACGAAACTGTTAGAACTCTAAATACTAGCGTTCCCTACTGACTTAACATTATTGGCTTTAATACTAATCGCTTTATCATTAATTGCTTTGAAACATAATAATGAAACTATAATAGCCACTTTAAAACTAAGCACTTAATATTAATCACTTTAATAACAATAACTTAACAATAATTAATTAGGAAGACTAATGGCCGACTTTTTCCAAAATGGTGTGGTAACAACCTTGCATAACTTAACGCGCCGTCCTAGCGATGAGATTGAAGCTGAGCTGGTACAATTTTCTAAAAAACGTCCTATGGGGCTTATACTGCCCTCTTTATTTTCAGAGCTTGAAGGCGAAGCACTGCCTCATATCGTGAGTGAGCTTGAAACTGTACCTTATTTATCTGAAATCGTTATAGGTTTAGATAGAGCTACTGAAGATCAATATCGCCACGCTTTGACGTTTTTTAGCAAACTGCCACAACATCACCGAGTGTTATGGAATGATGGTCCGCGATTAAAAGCACTTGATCAAGAGCTTGAGGCGAAAGGTCTCGCACCCAAAGAATTGGGTAAAGGTCGTAACGTCTGGTATTGCATGGGTTATATCTTAGCATCAGAACGTTCGGAGTCTATTGCCCTGCATGATTGTGATATTACTACCTATGAAAAAGATTTGCTCGCCAAGCTGATTTACCCCGTCGCTAATCCTATGTTTAACTATGAGTTCTCCAAAGGCTACTACGCCCGTGTCGCTAATGGCAAAATAAATGGCCGAGTGTCTCGTCTATTGGTTACGCCTCTGATTCGTGCTTTAAAGCGAATTTTGGGAGACAATGACTACTTAGAATTTATGGACAGTTTCCGTTATCCTTTGGCGGGGGAATTTTCGTTTAGACGGGATGTGTTAAACGATATTCGCATTCCTAGTGACTGGGGTTTGGAGATTGGTGTTCTATCTGAAATGCATCGTAACTACTCCCGTAACCGCCTATGTCAGGTAGATATTTGTGACAATTACGACCATAAGCACCAGGATTTATCGCTACATAATGACCAAGGAGGCTTATCTAAAATGTCGATCGATATCACCAAAGCACTATTTAGGAAATTGGCGACACAAGGTCACATATTTAGCACCGAAACCTTCCGATCTATCAAAGCCACTTACTACCGGATTGCCTTAGATTTTATTGAGACTTATCATAATGATGCGGTTATGAATGGTCTGACTTTGGATATTCACGTAGAAGAAAAGGCTGTCGAAATGTTCGCTAGCAATATTATGAAAGCCGGTGAAAGCTTCCTTGATAACCCTATGGAAACCCCGTTTATTCCTAGTTGGAACCGAGTGACTAGTGCCATACCTGATATTCAACAGCGTTTACTGGCGGCCGTCGAAGCCGATACAAAAGAGTTTATGGAGTAATCAATATGGTATGGCAAACGCTCCATGAAAAAGTCATTCACCATTTAGAAAATATCTATACAGATGTTAATAGTGACGATAATAGCGACATAAATTACCGCTCCTTAGCCACTGACTTGCTTGCAACCATCGGCATCGAGTCAGAAGCTGATATCGTCTCTCCGCAATCTCATCACAACTACTGGGATCAAAGCGATATTGTTATGATTACCTATGGCAATAGTGTGGTTAAGAAAGGTGAAAAGCCTTTAGTTACCTTGCATAAGCTTTTAGATAGTTACTTTCAAGACACTATTACCACTGTTCACATCCTACCCTTTTACCCCTATAGCTCTGACGACGGATTTTCGGTTATTGACTACGCAGCTGTTAACCCTGAATTAGGCACTTGGGATGATATCGTTTGCTTGGGCAAGGATTATGGACTAATGGTCGACTTGGTCATTAACCACTGCTCAGTGCAGAGCCATTGGTTTCAGAACTTTATCGCGGGTAAAGGTGATGGCTCTGACTTTTTCTTTACAGCAAACCCCACCAATGATTTATCCAATGTCACGCGTCCCAGAGTGTCGCCTTTGCTACGGAATACCCAAACAGCAAAGGGAACTAAGTATGTGTGGTGTACATTCAGCCACGATCAAGTAGACTTTGATTTTAGAAACCCAAAAGTTCTGCTTAAGTTTATTGAGATCATTCGATTTTATATTGATAAAGAAGCTAAATTATTCCGAATCGATGCCGTCGCATTTTTATGGAAAGTGATAGGAACAAAATGTATTAACTTACCACAAACCCATGAAGTGGTTCGTTTAATTCGGACTTTAATTGAACATATCGATCCGTCTATTATTATCATTACTGAAACCAACATACCGAACCATGAGAACCTGACCTATTTTGGTAATGCCAACGAAGCGCATGGCATCTATAATTTCTCATTACCGCCCTTATTACTATATACATTAGCCTCAGGAGACTGCACCTATTTAAATAGTTGGTTGCTCAGCATGCCACCCACTCAAAATGGTACGTTTTATTTTAATTTTATCGCCTCTCATGATGGTATCGGGCTGCGCCCTGCTGAAGGATTACTAGAGGAGGAAGAGATTGATAAGCTTGTCAATAAGATGAAAGAGTTTGGCGGGGAGGTTTCATGCCGCACTTTAGAAAATGGGAATCAGAAACCTTATGAGATAAACATTACTCTGTTTGATGCGCTACTAGGTACTTTTAAGGGCCCTGATAACTATCAGATCGAGCGGTTTATATGTGCTCAAACCATTATGCTAGGTATGGAGGGCATACCTGGCATATATATTCATAGTTTACTAGCCACTTCTAATGATTACGATAAAGTAGCGCTTACGGGACACAATCGCTCTATTAATCGTCACTGCTGGGATTATGGTGAGTTAGAATCTTTACTCGAGAACCCAGAATCTAACAATTACATCGTAATAAACACGCTAACTAGGCTTTTGAAAATAAGGAAAGCTCAGCCCGCATTTCATCCTAATGCGTCGCAATATACCTTACAATTAGGACAACAAGTATTTGGATATTGGCGTCAATGCTTGCAAGGTAAGCAAAGCATCTTCTGTATTAGTAATATTAGTGATCAAGACCAAACCCTACTGGTATCAGATATAAATTTGCTTGATACGGAAGTTTGGGTAGATCTTATCAAAAATAAGAAAATCGAGTTATCGAATGACTTTTTAACTCTACAACCTTATCAAACTGTATGGATAAGTCATTTATAACCTAATTTGAAACCTATTAACTCACTCAGCATACTTTAAAGGAATTACGCATCAAGCATTCTGGTTTGTAGGTTGCCACCCTTATAAGTTGCTTATGCCCATTCATTAGGTTATTGATTGTAGGTTTAAAGCTTTATAGCTTAATCGTCTGAATAAATGACACTATTAAAGCCTGTTAGTACGTCAAGTTCTACTGCCCATTGCATTAATTATTCAGATAACTAAACGTGATATCTTGATGGATATCAGGGTGTAAGCTCTTTGCTACTGGACAAGTCAAAGCTGCCGCTTCTAGCACCTTACGAGTACGCTCATCAAAATGCTGTTTAAACTCAATGGTGACTTGCACCTCACTCACACGGCGAGGGTCAGCAGCCATTATTTTAGTTACTTCAGCTTTCGTGCCGACAACGTCCAGATCCATAGCAGCGGCTTTAATCCCAATAATGGTTAACATACAACTGGCCAAGCTGGTCGCTAATAAATCAGTAGGAGAAAACGCTTCTCCTTTGCCATGATTATCCGTTGGCGCATCGGTGATAATTTCATTGTTTGATTGAAGATGTAAAGCTTGGGTACGTAGATTACCTTGATATACTACGGTTGAAGTAGTCATACGAACTCTCTCTAGTTGAAGCTTGTGGAAGTTAGAAGTTTATAGCCATCATACTAGCTTATTTGGACATAATGATAAATTATATGATCCTTTTTCTACCCTGGACTATTATAAAAATAACCCTGTAATGATATGTTAAAAGGTAATTTAATAAAAAGCGGCAGATTAAGAGACTCTGAACATAAATGATTGGAAATCATCTTCCGTTTTAGCCAATTCGTACCCCAATCTTTTATAAAATTTTATAGCACCAATATTTAAAATAAAACTAGATAAAGTAATATAATCACGATTCTCAATCTTTGCCAAATTATGTATATTCTTCATAACTATCTCACCAATCCGCTGGTTTTGAAACTCGGGTGATATGATTAAAAAGTGAATATGTAAGCTATTTTCATAAGGCTTATAACACAGCATACCGACACGAACATCATCAATATAAATCCAATAGAACCAACTAAAGTCATATTCCTGTTTTAGCCGTCGTCTTTGGTATTCATCATCCCAACCATACACTCTCTCTACATAGGGGTAGATACCCTGTTTAACACTCGTAAATAGCTCGTCAAATTGCGATGTTAAGACGGATTTTAATTTTATATTCATAAGATTATTAGCATAATTTGATTTAAAAGGTTATATTGAACACGGAATTTATTCAATATAATCAACTAATTAGTTGATTTAAATAATATTAATATTTAAACTCTAAACTCATAGGTCTTAACTTCATGACATCTTTAACATTCAAAAAGCTATCACTCACTCTAGCCATAGCACTTTCATTGACTGCTTGTAATAATATACAGCCTTTAGAGTCTACAAAGTCTAGTACTACAATCGACGCTAAGTCAATTCCCACGAATAATAGCTATCCTAGCTGGTCATATTCTGGCGATACAGGAGCAGATTTCTGGGGAGATATTGAAGGTAATGAACTATGTAAGAGTGGCCCTGAGCAATCCCCTATTAATATTAAAAAAGTCTTAAAAACGAACGATACTGCACCAATACCAACCTACCTTCGTTCGGATATTGAAATTGTTAACAATGGTCATACTATAGTGTTTACCCCAAAAAGTAGCGTTAATACGATCACTATAGATGTGAAACTTTATAATCTTGTGCAGTTTCACTACCACACCCCAAGTGAACATCAAATCTCTGGAACCAACTATCCAGGTGAGCTACACTTCGTTCACGCCAATGCCGCAGGAGAATTGGCGGTTATTGGTGTAATGCTTAATCCAACTGCTACCACTGATACTATCTTAACCAAGCTTCTTAATAATAGTTTAGCGGCGACAAATGAACATAAATCAGCTTTCGTTCCAGCAGTTGAAATAGCGACGTTATTACCACAAAGTAGCATTTATTATAATTACACAGGGTCACTAACGACACCACCGTGTTCAGAACAAGTGAAATGGTTTGTCAACGCTCAGCCTTTATCTGTCACTCCTGCTGAAATTCAAATTATGCAACAGCTTTATAGTCATAATAATAGACCAGTACAACCTATACATGATCGTAAGGTTAAGCAAGTTCAATAGAGCTAAGTAACCCTTTAAAATTAGAGTCTTATAAGTAAAAAGCCTCCTACAAAATTGATGTAGAAGGCTTTTATGTTTTGAAGGTTGTAGATAACTTTAAGCGCATTTAATATTGAGTTTAAAACGTTATTAAGCAATGCAAAACTTATAAATAAATTATAAATCTGAATCAATAGAATTTACTTTAATAACTTTAGTAAAAAAATACCTTTTTGGATAATTTATAATTAACTCATATTTACAGGTTCCATAAAAAGTTAACTCATAGCGATCTTTAGATATCTCAACAAAATCACGTAAAAGATAACTACAATAAGCTGCACTGAAACTATACCGACCCACAATTTTAAAAAGTTTATTCAATACAACAACCTCACATGCTTCCTCAAATGGACAGTCCCAACTTGTTAATAAAAGGAAATAATGCGTTAGTTCGAATTGTTTCTCAATAAAATACCCCAGAACTTTAGTTCCAGTGGCCTCTCCGCCATATAACAACGAAGTTTTTAATGGCCAATCCTCATATTTACCTCTGTGTTCTTGTAGAGTGAACTTATCAATAGGTGTCAATATTATCGCATCCCATTCCATTGTTTACTATCAGCTATCTACCAGTATTAATATCGCAAAAATAAAAGCCCATAGCAACCGTCTTCATCAATAATATATTTTATAAAATTCTACTGATTATAATAGCTTAATAAAAGACCCACTTCTATATTAAAATACCGACCTAAAAAAAGCCCCCACAACGTAAGTTGCGGGGGCTTTTAAGTATAGGGAGCTGACGATGACCTACTCTCACATGGGCACGTCTAATTACAGTGGCACTATAATGTTTAACTAAAACTATTTTGATATTTATTGCTTACATTCGTCAGCAAAATTTCGAATAGAATAACCGCCAGATGAAGTCTTATCGTCTGTATTATAGTCTATATCACTAATATAGTCAGAGAACTACTAAACGGTTACGGCGTTAACCTCATTGAGCCTAATCCATTAGTACTTGCACTCGGTTGCCTTGTAACCATTTTAGACCTCTTTGACAATATATAAGAAATTGAACTTTATATCATTGCCACGCATACTTAAGAGCACATAATTAACTAACATTCTATTAATTATAATTCTTCTGACAACTATTTATTAAGTTATACCATGTTTAAATTAAAAGATAAGACCCTCTTCGCACTTTCGTAATGATACAACTGTCGTGGTTGTGGCATAAAAGCGGGGTAAATAGTTTAAGTCACCTTTTAAGTAAAAGCACCAAGTTAACTTAACAACCCAAATTGCGAAACCCCCATAATTAATTATCTTATGGGGGGGTTATTGTATATAAAAGCTAATCAATATTTATATAGGTCGCTACGGTTAATGAAGCTTTATCTAACACTTTAAAGCGTTATTGTGTCACCGTCACGTCAAGCGTAACTCGGCGATTAGGCTGTAAACATTCGATCTCTTGCTGGCGAGATAGATTGCTTGGACAATGCTTGACAGGTTGTGACTCTCCAGCGCCAACAGCCATCATGGAAGCTGGTTTTACACCGCTATTTACTAAATAGGTACGGACGGTTTGAGCGCGTAATTGTGATAGATTCATATTATAAATATCATCCCCTTTATAGTCCGTATGTCCTGTAATTATGATGCGAGTATCCCCACTATCTTGGTATCTTTTCAACTTATTCGCTAATTCATCTAGTTCACGACGGCCTTGCGGCAGCATATTTTCAGGTTGCCATTTATCGAATTTAAATAAAGCATCTGCCCCTAGATTTATACGCTCTTTAATTTGTGCAGGGGTAGCTGTTGGAGCACTAGGAGGACAATCAACAGGCTTCCAATAAAACTCTTGAGCTCTATAATCGGCATCAAAGATAACTTTATATTGACAGATTTTGACAGCCTCGTCTGGCATATAAAACTTCATAATGTAGTCCCATTCTCGAGCGTGTTGTGCTTCGCTAAAGTGCGGTCGACCAATCAGTTGATAGAGTTCATCTTTTGCAACACCTGGTTTGATTTTTTGAAGGTTTTCACTGTTTGGAAACTGACCTTCACGTTGCCATGCATCTTCCAATTGTGGAAAAACGATATTTTCATGTTCAACATGCCCTTCCTGCGTGATTCCTTCGCTTAGGTACTTAGTACCCATACATCCTGTCATTGTTAACAGACTAAGGGAAATCGCACCTATTCCTAACAATCTTTTTAAGCGGTTATTTTTCATGAGTTACCCTTGGTTATCAGTAATAAAATATGACGATATTACACTGTGTAAAATACATAATAGTTGTTATTGATAATGCATAGGCGTCATACCTCAAAAATAGAGATGCGACACCTAGAATACGTTAATATAAGTTTAGAAGTGGAAGCCTGCACCCACAGCGCCACCAGCATTACCTTCAGTATCTGCACTACCACTAATTTTAAGTACCCAGCGACCATTATCAGATAACTTTGACACTCCGACCGCTACTGCGCCTTCACCATTGTATGTAGACAAACCACCTGTCACCATACTCTTTCCGGGTATATAAGCTTGTGGTAACGATGCCATTGCCATCGCAGATGAGATACCAGCATTGGCTTCGTCACCTACTTTGTTAATTTTACTATTCATGCTATAACCAAGGTCTTTGAGCTGATTAAGATTTACAGCGTCAGTACCGTCGACGCCAGCGCCAACGTTAGTAATGGTATTGCCGCCATTATTCAAACCTTGGTTGGTGACGCTTACTGACGTATTAGGCTCATTCGGATTACTAATAACAATTCCATTGCCATCAACCACCGTATCGCCCATTTGAACAGAACCTGCATCTCCCAAATCAATATTCTGAGCTAACTTAACATCAATGCTACCATTGGTGTTAGCAACTGTTTGAATATTGTCTTCTGTCGATGTGGTTGCGCCGCCTTGAATGGTTAATACTTGATTAGGATTTCGAGTTACGACTTGTCCATTATCCGCAGTATACTGCTGTTCTGTTGCCTCAATAGTATTGGAAATGGCTTCATAAACATCGCCACCATTGACGACGGATTGATTGCCTTCGCTGATATAATCAACATCACCACCTTGAGCGATACTATCAGCATTTTTGACTGTAATAGTATCTGACGTCACATTGGTAAAGGTAACATCATCTTTAGTCGCAACCGTAACGTTCGTTCCGTCTCGCGTAATCTCAACATTCTTACCATCAATTAAGTCAACAGTATCACCCGGGTTCACCATTTCGCCATCATCCCCATTGGCTTTAACTGTAAATCCAGATTTGTTAATGGCATCAGCAACACTTTGTGTTGTTGCAATAGAACCTGGATTTTCCGCTGAAGCTATGCCATTTGGCGCCGTGGCAATAGAACCAGTATTCACACTAAGCTGACCATTATCAGTAAGGATGGTATCGTCAGTGTCAACTGAAACGACATAATTATCTCCACCATTATCGTTAGGCGAATCAGACTTAGTTACTGTGATTGGCCCTTCACCTGACACCGAAGTATGCTTAGCGGCTTCAGCTTCGATGGCAGAAGTGTCAATAGATAAATCATAATTAAAGCCATCATTACCATTGTCTGTCTTCACCACGGTTACCGTGCCATCTTCTGAACCAACCTTGGTTCTACCCGAGTCAACATAATCCTTATTGGTAACTGAATTAG
Organism: Psychrobacter sp. CX18; assembly: GCF_057396215.1. Taxonomy (NCBI): domain Bacteria; kingdom Pseudomonadati; phylum Pseudomonadota; class Gammaproteobacteria; order Moraxellales; family Moraxellaceae; genus Psychrobacter; species Psychrobacter sp. CX18. The sequence continues at coordinate 91,866 of NZ_JBXYJH010000015.1, forward strand.
GATCGTCGCCAACATTTTGTACCGTCATAGTATCTGCATTAACATCTCCTGCATTTACAGTGGTAAAGGTGACCTCTTCGTTTGTTGATACCTTAATACCGCCATTACCATCATCTTCAAGGTTGATATTATTGCCGGTTACGAAGTTTGCAGTATTATTACTTTGATCGACAGTCTTAACCTGCTGCCCGTCAATTTGCGTAACGACTGCTTGCAAAGCACTGTCCGCTTTATCTAAGCTATCTTTAGTCTCGTCATTCAAACTGACTTGATAATCAGTGACGTTATTTTCTCCCTCTACCGGTGTTACTGCCAATCCAGAACCAGGATTTGCTGTCACTTTAGACCCTTCAGCATTCACCTCATAGATAGTCTGACCATTATCGCCAGTTGACATTTCAACAGAGGCGATATTGGTACCTGCTTCAACTTCCGTTCTTGATGCAGCGATAGACTGCTCTAATTGACTGACATTGACCGCGTCATTCGGGTTAGTGCCTGCAGCAACACCCGTGATTGCAGTGTCGCCTGCATCGATACCATCTGTATTATCGATGGTGACAGGACCAACCGTCACACTGTCAAAGGTAACATCTTTAGCGGTGGCAAAGGTAAACTTGCTGCCATCTTGTACAACAGTTAAGTTGTCGCCTGCAGCATAGGTCACTGTATCCCCTGGTGTTACTAAAGTGGTGCTGGCGCCCGTCTCATTACCTGCGGCGATAACATTAAAGCCGGATTGGTTAATAGCGTCAGCCACACTGCCTGCAGTCACTAGGCTGTTTTCATCGCCATCAGTTGGGGTGAATACTGAACCATCAGTGTTAGTGTTGAGGATCGTGGTGTTTGCAGTAATCTTACCATCAGCATCTTTGGTGATGGTGGTGTCATCGGTGTTGACGGATACATCGAAGATGGTCGCACCATCTGCGTTGGTAGCTGAGCTATCAACCGTGATAGACCCGTCATCAGAGGTGACCTCTTCTTGTGAAGCAGCAGCCGCTTGTTGCAACTGATCTTCTGTGGCGGCTTGTCCGGTTACGATGTTATTGGGATCGTAGGTGGTGTTGGTTAAACCGTTCACTGTACCTTGATCACCATTAATAGTAACTGGGTTGGCTGTGCCAACTGTAATCTGATCGGCTAAACCAAACTCGACCCCATCTGCGGTGGTTGTGGTGATGACATTGCCATCTGCTTCGGTGAAATTAACGGTATCACCAAGCTGGTAGTTGTTGTCGGTATCACCATCGCCAACGTTAAAGCCTTGGGCTACA